>DBVR01000041.1:0-8288 GCA_002308755.1 Christensenella sp. UBA1259 | reverse complement strand
TAACGCCTTCGGCGTAAGCGGCGACTGCCGCTATTACTTGCGCAAGGTCGGGGATGTTTTCGCAGTCGATATCTTTTACGGCGGTAAGGTTGCCGCGTTTTACCGAGATAAAGTCTTCTTTAACGGTTACTTTCGCCCCGAACTTTTCAAGGATATCGAGAATCCCCGAATCTTTCTGCAAAGACGGAAAGTCGAGACCTTTCACCCTGACGTTGCCGCATATCGCGCCGAGCGATAAAAAGAACGCCGCGCCCGACCAGTCGCCTTCGGTCCTTATTCTTTCGGGGGCTTTTAAGTTTCCGCCCGTTATCCTGTATCCGCCCTTTATTTCGGAAATTTCCGCGCCGAATTTTTTAAGGATATAAGCGGTCATATCGGTGTAACCTTTACTTACCGTTTTTCCCGTAAGCACTATCTCGCTTTCGCCCTTTACGGCGGAGAGCGCGAGAAGAAGTCCCGAAACGTACTGCGAACTTAAACTCGCGTCGAGAACGTACTTTCCCGCGGTGAGTTTTCCCGAAACTCTTTTCCCGTCGAACTTTGCGCCGTGCCCCGAAAAGCAACTCTTATAAGCGTCGGTGGGGCGGGACATAAGGGTTTTCGTACCCGTAAACTCGGCGCTAACGCCGAGCGCCGCCGCGACGGGTATAAAAAACCTTAAAGCCGAACCCGATTCCACGCAGTCGACGGTGGCAAAAGAAGGAACGCTTACCTTTCCGACGTAGACGTTTTTGCCGTCGTAGTTAACTTCCGCGCCGAGCGCCGAAACGGCGTACACCGTGGCTTTAACGTCTTCGGAATCGCCGACGTTTTCTATAAAGCAGTCGCCGCCAGAGAGCAGCGCGGCGATAATAAGTCTGTGCGCAAACGATTTGGACGGCGGGGCGGAAACCGTCCCGCAAGCGTCAAAGGGTGTTATTTTTACGTTCATAGTCATCTAAAAGTTCATAGAGCGCGCTTAAAGAAATCTTTTCCACGCGCGGTTCTCCCACGCCTTTTAAGGCGATAAAGTTTACGTTTTCTCCGTAGCGTTTCTTGTCCGAAACTATAAGTTTTGCTATTTCTTCGGCGGAAAATCCCGCGGAAACGTCGTGCCCCAACAGATTTACTGTTCTTTCCATATCCGAAACGGTCTTTTTATCTAAGCCGTACAGTTTTTCCGACGCGAATACCGAAAAGGCAAGACCCTTTACCACGCACTCGCCGTGCGACACCTTGTACCCGTAAAGTTTTTCGAGAGCGTGCCCTACGGTGTGCCCTAAATTAAGAAGCGCGCGTTCGCCCCTTTCCTTTTCGTCCTTTTCGACGATATCCCGCTTTATTTCAAGGCACTTTACTATAAGTTTTTCGTTTACGCCCGCCTTTAAGTCTTCCGCTTTGACGGTATCGGACAAAAGCGCGTACTTTAATATCTCTCCCGCGCCGCACATAAATTCGCGGCGGGGCAAAGTGTCAATAAAAGCGGTATTTATATAAACCGCTTTCGGCTGGTAGAAAGTTCCGCAAAGGTTCTTGCCAGCGGGAAGGTCGATAGCCGTCTTTCCGCCCACCGAAGAATCCACCATGGAAAGGATGGTGGTAGGAACTGCAATGAGCGTTACGCCCCGCATATAAGTCGAAGCGGCAAACCCCGCAAGGTCGCCCACAACCCCGCCGCCGAAAGCGACGATACTGTCTTCCCGATCGAAACCGTTTTCCGCAAGGGCGTTAAGAATTTTAAAGTAATTTTCGCCGTTTTTAGAGTCTTCCCCCGCGGGAATAACCATCTTTAAGACGTTTTTATCGCTTAAATATTCCGAAAGCGCGTCCCCGTAAAGGGCGTTTACGTTGGAATCGGTAACAACGGCGACGTTTCTGCCGCGCATATACGGAACGCATTTTTCTCTGAAAGCGATAAGAGTATCCGTTACCGTTATATCGTATTTTGAAGACGCGTTGACCGTTAAAGAAAGCATACTATTTTTCTCCGTCGAGTTTTTCTTTTAATAAGTTTCCTTCGGCAAAAAGCCCCGAAAGTCCGTCCTTATCGCCGTTACTTACGGCGTTTCTGTACTTTTGAAGATTATCTATAAACTCGTCGAGTTCCGAAAGGACGTTTTCGCGGTTGGATAATATAAGTTCCGTCCAGGTATTGGGGGAAAGTCTTGCCACTCTCGTAAGGTCTTTTAAACTCCCCGCCGAAAACCCCGCGGAACGCATCGCCGTTTTATTTTTCACGAACGCCGAAGAAACTATATGGCAAAGTTGGGAAGTGTAGGCTATTATCTCGTCGTGCGTTTCGGCGTCGGTCTCGGTTATTCTGCCGAATCCCGCGTCGTAAAACACGGTTTTAAGGTCTTCGGGGACAGTACTTGCCGTCGGCACGATTATCATAAAGGCGTTTTTAAACAGTTCGCCGTCGGAATTTACGTACCCGTACCTTTCCTTTCCCGCCATGGGGTGTCCGCCGAAAAATTTAAGGGCGGGGAAGTCTTTTTTCCATTTTTCCATGGTCGCGACCTGCCGTCTTTTGACTCCGCCGAAGTCTATTACCGTCGCGCCGCCTTTTAAAAACGGCAGAAATCTTTCCGTCGCGTCTTTGAAAACGCCCACCGTTACCGCGCTGACTAAAAGGTCGATATCTTTTGCGTTTTCTTCCGTAAGGATAAAGTCTATCGCCTGATCTTTTATCGCCGCGTTTTCGGTTTTTGCGTCTTTATCGCACCCGAATACCGTGTATTTTCCGCTTGCTTTTACGGCTTTCGCAAAAGAACCGCCTATAAGTCCCAAGCCGATTATCCCTATGTTTTTCATGCTTTGTCCCTTTCTTTGCCTACGACGGGCAGCATCACGTCGATCTTCTTCACGAGATCTTTGAACTGTTCGGGACGCAACGACTGCGCGCCGTCGCACAACGCCTTTTGCGGGTCGTTATGCACTTCTATCATAAGCCCGTGCGCCCCCGCGCCCACCGACGCGAAAGATAGGGGAGCGACCAGCCTTGCTATCCCCGAAGCGTGCGACGGATCGACGATAACGGGCAGGTGAGTGAGTTCTTTTAGAAGGGGTATGGCGGAAAGATCGAGAGTGTTTCTCGTGTACGGCTCGAAAGTCCGTATTCCGCGTTCGCAGAGTATTATATCCTTACAGCCTTCCGACATAACGTATTCCGCACTCATAAGCCACTCTTCTACGGTGTTGGCAAGCCCGCGTTTTAACAGAACGGGTTTTCTGAGTTTGCCGATTTCTTTTAGAAGTTCGAAGTTCTGCATATCCCTTGCGCCTATCTGTATTATATCGACGTCCTTAAAAAGGTCTATGTGCCTTACGCTCATTATTTCGGTAACTATCGGCATACCCGTTTCTTCTTTGGCTTTTAAAAGAAGTTTTAATCCGTCTTCCCTTAACCCCTGAAAAGAGTATGGGGAAGTTCTCGGTTTGAACGCCCCGCCGCGAAGCACCGTCGCGCCCGCTTCCTTTACCTTTTCGGCGACGAAAATTATCTGTTTTTCCGATTCCACGGAACAGGGCCCCGCGATTATCTGGAAATGGTTTCCGCCGAACTTATGTCCCGCAACGTCCACTATCGTATCTTCGGGGTGGAACTTACGGTTGGCGCACTTATAGGGCTCCTGTATTCTTTTTACGTCTTCCACTATGTCCAAAGACCGTAAAAGATCGATATCTATCTTGCTGGTGTCGCCGACGAGCCCGATTATAGTGGAATTACTGCCGACGGAAGTGTCGGTTTCCACACCTTGCGCCCTTACCCACTTTATAAGGTTGTCGAGTTGTTTTTGTTCGTGTTCTCTTTTTACTACGATTATCATAACGCCACTCCTTACGGATCAAAATAAAAAAATCGACCGATGCAATACCGGTCGATCCTTGGTTTCCCTTTTTATAAAAAGCAAAAACTAACCGATACTGCGCGAATACGGCTTCTTAAAGTAATATCCGAAATAGAAGTTAACGGTAAAAATCTTCATTTTTTGCCTCTTACGGAAACATTATATTAGATTTCCCCGCCCCTTGTCAACTGTTTTTATGCGTGAGAATACGATTTTTACCGCCCGCAAACGATTGACTTTTTCCCGCACTTTTATTATACTTGTTATATCGGTTAGGAGAAGATTATGGATTTCGAAGCGATTTGGGAAACCATTAAGAACTATTTTGCGGAAAATTATATGTCGTACGTCAGATTTTTCGCCGTGCTTATCATCGGGATAATCGTGATAAAGATACTGCTTAAAATTATGTCCGGCGTTTTCAGACGTATGGAACCCGTGGCGAAAAGATTTTTGCTCGCGATATTCAAATTCGTTTTCTGGCTGACGCTTATTCTCGTTTTGTTAAGCGTCGTCGGGGTGGAGATAACGGGTATGCTGACCGCCGTGTCTGCTGTTCTTCTCGCCATCGGCATGGCGCTGGAATCGAATATCGCTAACCTTGCCAACGGCATAGTGATAGTTTCTTCGCACATGCTTAAAAAAGGCGACTTTATAACGGTGGGGGATATAAGCGGGTGCGTTACGGAAATAAACTTTTTATTCACCACGCTTACCACTCTCGATAACAAGAAGGTAACTATCCCCAACTCGACGATAGTCAACAGCGCGGTGGTAAACGCCGGCGCGAATCCCAAAAGACGGGTGGACATCACATTTTCCGTCGCCTACGAATCGGACGTCGAACTCGTTAAACGCACGGTTATCGGCGTTATGAGAAGCAACGGTAAAGTATATCTCGATCCCGAACCGTTCTGCAAACTTAAAACGATAGGAGAAAGCAGTCTCGACTTTTTCTCCAACTGCTGGTGCGATTCCGAAGACTACTGGGACGTTTACTACTACCTTATGGAAAACGTTTACAACGAATTCAAAAAGAACGGCATCGTAATTCCCTATCGGCAGGTGGAAGTGCGTGAAAAACGCGGTGCGGCAACCTTGCCCTTCGATAACAGCCCCCTTCCCGAAAGAAAGGAAAAGGCGAGAAAGAAAGAAGGCGGCGACAATTTTATGGAAAAGGTCAAAAAGAAAGTAGATTCCAAAAAGGCGGAGAAAGAAAAAAAGAAAAAAGCCGAAAAAAAGGATAAATAAAAACTTACGGGCAATAATACCACCGCCGCTCTATGCGGATCGGGTGTAAAAACCGTTGATTTTTCACCGTATTTTTGGTATAATATGCTACAACGCAGGGCGGAAACTTTCCGCGGCGGGGAGAAACCATACAGATGAACGAAGAAAATTCTCAATTGCAAAAGGGCATAACGTTCAGCGAAATATTCGCTATATTCCGCGCTAACCTTTTGCTGATCTTTATAATAATAGTCCTTGCGGGGATTCTCGGCGCGGCGTACGCCAAGGTGAGAAAACCTTATTATACCGCAACGGAAACAGTGAGTTATGTCGCCGAAGTCGGCGCGACCGACGACAGTCAGAGGGCAACGAAAATCTACAACGCCAGGACCGCATATATAGATACGGCTGTGGCTTTTTGCCGTACGGGCGTCGTTACGGATACCGCTAACGGTTATTACGCCTATTACCTTAACTACGGCAACAAAAATCCCGATAACCTCGGCATAGACGCGTTTATAGATAAACTTAAAGCACATCCCGAAGATTATCCCCTTCTTTCCGAAGAAGAAATCGCGCAGTTCAATTATTTCACCGCCGACAACGTAGGTTCGAAGGCGTCGACGTCCCGTTCGTCGAGTTCTACTACCGACATGTTCAGTTTCACCATATCGGTAAAGGGTTTTGATAGGCAGGCGGCGAAGGGAAAATAAAGGATACTCGCGGTAGCCGCAAATCACGAAATAACCGATTATTTCGGCGGGGTAACTTCTAAGATAATAGAACTTACCGATAGTGTGGACAGAGTTTCGGTTTCCGTCGATATATCTACGAGAAACATAATACTTATATCCGTTCTCTTGGGCGTGGTACTCGCGGCTTTGGTGGTATTCGTAAAATACGCACTCGACAACACCGTAAAGGACAGGGAAACGCTTGAAAACATTACGGGTTCCGCCGTGATAGCCTATATAGAAGACGTAAAGGAGGTAAATCGTGGAAGAACGCTTGCAGACTGAAAACGCAGTCGTAACCGAAAAAAGCGGTGTGGATTTCATTACCGTCCTTAACGTTTTGAGAAGATTCTGGATACTTCTCGTCGTAACGACTATCTTAGGTCTTGCGGCGGGGGTAGTGTATGCAAGGGTAAAGGACAAACCCGTTTATACCGCCACGAAATCGGTGATGTTCGTTGTCAACGTTACCGAACTCAACGTATCGACGGGGAGTTCCGGTAGTACGGTAGCGAACAACGCGACGCTTGCGAAGAGATACCTTCCGGACCTTGCGGTATATCTTACTTCCGGTCTGTTCATAAGCAGAGCGGACGCCGCGTATAAGGGAACTTACGGCGAAAACTCCGGCGACATATCGGCGAAAAAGGTTTCCGTATCCTATTCGGCGAACAACCTTATCTTT
This sequence comes from Christensenella sp. UBA1259, assembly GCA_002308755.1. Taxonomy (GTDB): domain Bacteria; phylum Bacillota; class Clostridia; order Christensenellales; family Borkfalkiaceae; genus UBA1259. The sequence continues at coordinate 1,809 of DBVR01000041.1, read as the reverse complement.
TCGATATCCTATTCGGACTCGGAAAGCAGTATCGCCAAAAACAAGTTGGACGCCGTGATAACTAGTTCCAACGAAACGATACAGGGCGCGGACGAAGAAGGCAGCACAATACAGGGACTTATTGTGGGTGAAGACATTGAACTCAAACCCGCGCAGAATTACGCCACGGTCTCTGTCAGCACCAAAACGGCAAGGATAATCGTTATATCGACGGTTTTGGGGCTTTTCATAGGGGCGGCGATAGCCGCGATCATATATCTTACCGATAATACGGTAAGGAGCGGAGACGAACTCGAAAACCTTACGGGCAGTTCGGTCATAGCGTATATAGAAGACGTAAAACGGTAAAAACACTTTCGCCGCCGCAAGANNGCGGCGAAACTTTTTTAAAATATTTCCCTTACGGCGAGAGTTTCTCCCGTTATCCCGTCGAGAAGAAGGGCTTTTAACTTTCCTTTTTTGTTGCAGAGTCCCGCGTACCAGTAGGGCTTTCCGTTTTTTAAAAGTATTTTAAGGCGTATTTCGCCGTCGAAAACCCCTTCGGGGGTTTTGTACAGCGCGAGAAGTTCCGGATTACCTTCCGAAAGTTTTTTAAGCGCGTCTTTAAATGAGAGCGCATTTTCGGGAACTTCCGACGTAAGAATCACCGTTTCGTTTTTCTCTCCGCAGATAACCGAGACGGAAAGACTTTTTCCCGTGAAGTCGGCGATTTCCGCCGTCGCGCCGTAAACGCCTGTAACTTCGTTTACCGCAAAATCCGCTGAGTATGAATCGTCTCCCACCGAAAAGGCGATACTTCTTTTTACCCCGTCTATTAAGGGGTTGTTCAGTCTGAACTCCAAAAAAACGCCTTTCTCCCCGACTATCCCGTCGTTTAAGTACGGGTATTCTTTTTCGGTAAGAAAAGCCGAAATATCGTAGTTATCCGATTGCCCCGAAAATATATCCCGCCGCGCTTCGCTGACGTAAGCAAGGTAAGGATCTTCCGATTTGCAACCGAAAAACAAAAGACAAAAACACAAAAACGCACATATCAAAGGTTTTTTCATAGCCGATATTTCCCCCGAAATAAATTATGAAAATAAAGCGCAAAATATGCCGCCGCGGAAATTATCGAAAAACGTTGATTTTTCGGCGATATTCTGTTACAATATAAGTACTGACTGTTAAGGTGGTATCGTGAAAAGGACGGTGTTATTCACGGCGGGCGTAACTTTCGCCGCCGCGGTGCTTACTGCGATAATCATATATTTTATAATCTCTTTCGTGTCGCCCGTATCGGTGGCGGGACTTTGGAACGACGTCGGCGCATATTCCCTTTCGGTAAAATATTACGAACGGCAGTACGAAAAGACGGGGGACGAAGGGGATCTTCTTACGCTGTGTCTTAAAACCGACGAATACGAAGACGCAAAAAGGGCGTCCTTTTACCTTGCAATCCTTACGGGAAAAGAAAACTTTAACGCCATTTGCGAAAGCGAAGACGCAAAAGTGTCGCTTGCCGTTTCGGCGTACGATTATTATTACGGCAAGTACGCCGTCGCGGAATATTACCGCGTCGGGATAAACGCCGCGATATCGGTAGCCGAGCGTTCTCAGAACGACGGATATACGAGATATAATCCTTACTACGTCTTACTTAACGACGGAAAGATAGGTCTTACGGAGAGCGACAGGGAAGTTCTCGTCGCCGCCGCGGAAGAATACGTTTCTTCTTTTCCCGTCGAAGAACAGGATGGTATAAGGCAGGAGTTGGGACTTTAAAAACTTTTTAAAAGGCAATTCGCCGCCGAAAGCGTTTCCGCTTTC
>DBVR01000038.1:23552-28599 GCA_002308755.1 Christensenella sp. UBA1259 | reverse complement strand
GCGCCGCCTTTTATGCCGAACACCGGTCCCAAAGACGGTTCGCGAAGAGCCACCGTTACTTTCTTGCCTATCCTTTTAAGTCCGTCGGCAAGCCCTACCGTCGTCGTGGTCTTGCCTTCCCCCGCCGCAGTGGGCGTTATCGCCGTAACGAGAATAAGTTTGCCGTCCTTGCGGTTTTCCTGTTTTAAAAACTCCGTGTTTATCTTGGCTTTATATTTGCCGTAAAGTTCGAGATCGTCCGCGGGAATACCCACGCTTTCCGCCACTTCCGATATGGGTTTTAACCGCGTTTCACGCGCTATCTGTTCGTCGGTCTTGTAAATCATATCCTACCCTCTTTTCCAAGTGTGCGGAGAGAATAAAATTATTATCGGGAATATTTCGAGACGCCCCGCTATCATCACCATGGATAAAAGCAGTTTGGAAAACGCCGAATACCCTACGAAAGAACACGTCGGTCCTACCATATTAAAGCCCGGTCCTACGTTGCTTATACACGCCAAAGTCGCCGATAAGTGCGTGAAAGGATCACCCGCCGCAAACCCGTCGAAAGAAAGCAGTAAAGTTACGAAAAACACTATGCCTATATACAGTATAAAGTAAGTTGTTACGTTGGTTTCGACGTCCTTTTCCAGCGGTTTGCCTTCGAATTTCACCGAAACTACGCTGCGGGGATTGATAAGCCGTTTCACCCGCGCAACGGCGGACTTAAACAGTATGCAGAGTCTTGCGACTNNCTTCGAATTTAACGGTAACAACCGATCTTGGGTATATCATACGCCTTACGTCCGCCCCCGCGGAACGCACCAAAATACAGAGCCTTGCGACTTTCATACCGCCGCCCGTTGATCCCCCGCTTGCGCCTACGACGGTTATCATTAAAAGTATCGCCTTTGCGAGAGTCGGCCACGCGTCGAAATCCGCAGTCGTAAAGCCCGTAGTCGAAGATATTGACGCTACCTGAAAGAACGACAGCCGCAAAGCGTCGCCGAAGTTGGCACAAAGACTTAAAATATTCAGGGATATAGTCAGCGTAGCGCCGACGATTATGCAGATGTAAACGATAAACTCTTCACTCTTTATCGCTTTCAGGATATTCCCAGTAAGTATAAGGTAGTAAATGTTAAAGTTTATGCCGAAAAGGAACATGAACACGGCGATAACTATTTCGTAATAGGAATTACCGTAAGCGGCGATACTGCCGTTATACAGTCCGAAACCGCCTGTGCCCGCCGTCGAAAAGGAATTCAGCACAGCGTCGTAAACATCCATACCGCCGATAACGAGAAGTACTGCTTCCGTAGCCGCAAGCGCAATGTAAATGCCGTAAAGTATTCTCGCCGTGGATTTTATTCTTCCCACTATCTTGGAAGAATCGGGCCCCGGAGATTCCGCCCTGAAAATGTGCATTATTCCCGAATTTCCGCTGGGAATAAGGGTGAGTACGAATACCAACACCCCCATGCCGCCGATAAAGTGCGTAAGCACACGCCAGAACATTGCCGAACGGGAAAGTAAAAGCCCCGTAACGTCGGGCTTATCTATGATGCTCGCACCCGTCGTGGTAAAGCCGGAAGCCGTTTCGAAAAGCGCGTCTATATAAGACGGTATCTCGCCCGAAACGACGAAAGGCACTGCACCCACGAGTGAAAGTATAAGCCAGGAAAAAGCCACTATCAGAAAGCCTTCCTTGGCGTAGATATTCTTATCGTTGGAACGCATACACGAAAGCGGCACGCCTATCACGGTGAGTCCCGCCATAGGTATCAGATACGCAAGATAAAAGTAAGCGTTTGCCGCCTGTTCGCCATAATAAAACCCCACCAACATAGGCGCGATAAGAAGCGCCGCTTCTATCAGCATGGTTTTACCCAGCACGCTAAAAACCATTTTGTAATTCATTATTTCTTTACCGAGTTTCCGTTCTCCGTCGGTTTTCTCAAAATATCGCTGAGTTCGCTTATCTGCGACAAGGTGGTCACCACTATGACTCTGTCCCCCGCCTTTAAGCACGCTTCTCCGCTTGGGAATATATACTCCCCGTCTCTCACTATACCGCCTATAAGTACGTCCCTTCTTATTTTCAGTTCCGAAAGGGGTATATATTGCTTATCGAAATTCTCGCTGACTGTAAATTCCGCAGCCTCCACTCTGTCGTGCAGTCTGTAAAGGGCGTCTATGCCTTCTTCCGACTGCGCTTTCTGGGCGCGGATATAGGTTATTATGTGGTTGGCTATGACGTTTTTCGGCGAAAACACCGTGTCGAGTCCCAACTTCTTGACCATCTGCGAAACCGAAGGTCTGTCCACCTTGGTAATTATCTTATCCACCTGCTTTTGCTGGGCGTAAAGGGATATTATGACGTTTTCTTCGTCCATACCCGTAAGAGTTACGCACCCGTCGCAGCCTTTAAGATTTTCTTCGTCTAAAACCGCCTGATCCGTACCGTCGCCGCAAAGCACCGTCGCCCCGTAAAGGGAACGACTCAATTCTTCGCAACGCGCCCTGTCCTTTTCGAGTATCTTGACGCTGACGCCCAGAGACAACAGTTCTTTTGCGAGATAGTAACATATCTTGCCGCCGCCGATTATAAACACCGACTTTGCTCTCGGACGGAATATTTTGAGTTTTTTGCTGAACGCCGTAAGTTCGCTTTCTTTTGCTATTATATATACGGTGTCGTTTTTTTCGACTATGAAGTCGCCTTTCGGTATAAACACCTTTTCGTTGCGCCTTACCATACAGAAAAGCAGTTTAAAACCGTATTCCCCGGTAACGCGCATAAGCGTTTTGCCGATTATGGGATTTCCCGCCGCGATATCGAATTCGACCATCAACGCCTTGCCGTCGGCAAAACTGTCCACGCTCTTCGCCGAAGGGAATTTAAGCACCTGCGCGATTTCCAAAGCCGTCTGCAATTCGGGGTTGAAAGCAAGGTCTAACCCGAGATACTCCCGCATATTGCCCATTTCTTCGAAATATTTGGGATCTCTCACCCTTGCTATCGTCTTTTTAACGCCGAGTTTTTTGGCAAGAACGCAACAAAGGATATTGACTTCGTCCTTCGACGTACAGGCGATAAGAAAATCCGCCGTCGCTACCCCCGCGTCGAGTAAAACCTGCCGTTCCAACCCGCCGCCGACTATTCCGTTGGCGTCGAACCCGTTGACGACGAATTTCACTCTCGAATCGTCCGTATCGATAGCGAAAACGTCGTGTTTTTCCTTTACGAAACTTTCTATAAGCGCTGCGCCGACTTTACCGACGCCTACTACGATAATTTTCATACATTTTATATCATACTCGTTTTTTTTGCAAAAGTCAATTCTTTATAACGCGCAACGAAATTTTAAGAAATTCTTGCATAACCGCATCGTATAACAGAACTCCGCCGCGATATGCGGCGGAGTTTCGGTCCGTTTTCGTACGTTATTTTTTCATCTGTGCGGCTACTTCCGCGGCAAAGTCTTCGTTCTTCTTTTCCAAGCCTTCGCCCATCTCGAAACGGGTAAATCTCTTTATCTTTAAGGTCTTGCCCATTTCCTTGCCGACGTTGTTTACGAGTTGCTGTATCGTTATCGACGGGTCTTTTATGAACGCCTGATTTACGAGACAGAATTCGTCGTAATACTTCTTGACTCTGCCCTCTACCATTCTGTCCACTATAGCGGCGGGCTTACCTTCGTTTAAAGCCTGAACTTTAAGTATCTCTTTTTCGTGTTCTAAAACTTCCGCGGGAACTTCCGCCGCTTCCAGATAAAGCGGTTTTGCCGCCGCTATCTGCAACGCTACGTCGTGGGCGAGTTCGTGCGCCTTTTCACAGGTGCAACCTTCGAGTTCAACCAACACACCCACTTTGCCGCCCATGTGGATATAACTTTCCAGAACGCCGCCGTCGGTCGTATATTTTACGAAACGGCGTATCGCTATCTTTTCGCCTATGGTCGCTATCGCTTCCACGGTCTCCTGACTCTTCGCTTCTATAAGCGCGTCGGCGTCCTTTACGTCGTTTTTTACGACGTAATCGGCTATGCTGTCCACGAAAGCGCGGTATTTATCGCCGTTGGCGACAAAATCCGTCTCACAGTTCACTTCCACGAGTACGCCTACGTTGCCTTCTATTTTAGCGGCGACTATACCTTCCGCCGCGATTCTCGAAGCCTTCTTAGCCGCTTTCGCGATACCTTTTTCTCTTAAATAATCGACGGCTTTTTCCATATCCCCGTTGGTTTCCGTCAAAGCCTTTTTACAATCCAACACGCCCGCGCCGGTCGCCTGGCGCAACGCTATTACGTCCTGCCCTGAAAACATAGATTATTTCTCCTTGATTTTTATTCTTCGCTATTGACTTCTTCCGCGGCGGGTTCTTCTTCCGAAACTTCTTCCGCTGCGGCGTCGCCGTCTTTTTCGAACTGTTCGCCCTGTTTCGCTTCCAGCACGGCGTCGGCTATGACCGAAGCGATAAGTTTTACCGCACGGATAGCGTCGTCGTTACCCGGAATAACATGGTCTATCATATCGGGATCACAGTTGGTATCCGTTATCGCCACGATGGGAATATTGAGTTTTCTCGCTTCCAAAACCGCTATGTCTTCCTGATCGGGATCGACCACGAACATAACGCCGGGAAGGGTGCGCATATCCTTTATGCCGCCCAAATTCTGTTCAAGTTTATCCCTTTCCGCCTTTAAGCCTATTACTTCCTTTTTGGGAAGAAGGTCGAACTCGCCCATCTTTTCCATATTGTTGAGTTTGTTAAGCCTATCAACTCTCGACCTTATGGTTTTAAAGTTGGTAAGCGTGCCGCCCAGCCATCTGGAATTGACGTAAAATTCGCCGCACCTTTCGGCTTCTTCCTTAATGGCGTCCTGCGCCTGCTTTTTAGTGCCGACGAAAAGAACTCTCTTTCCCGCCTTCACCTGCTCTACGACGAAAGGATACACGTCGTTCTCGATAAGATCGACGGTCTGTTCCAAATTGACGATATGAATACCGTTTCTTTCGCCGTAAATGTACTTTTTCATCTTCGGGTTCCAACGTCTCGTCT
>DBVR01000038.1:22712-23547 GCA_002308755.1 Christensenella sp. UBA1259 | reverse complement strand
GTCTGATGCCCGAAGTGTACTCCCGTTTCAAGGAGTTGCTTCATTGTGATAACTGCCATTTTTATTCCTCCGTTTCTCCGCCCCGAAATAATTTTTGCGGCTACACATAGGCGAATTGAATAGATTTTCCGCCCACACGAACGAGCCTTTAATTCGGGTGTGAATTTTTTAGCCTAAATATTTTAGCATAACTTTATAAGTTTTGCAATCGTTTTATACCGCTTTTTCGGTAGTTTTTTGCCTTTTTGTCGTCTATTCTTCGCTTATCGCGCCCACGGGACATCCCGACATGGCGTCTTCCGCCGCGTTTTTATTATCTTGCGTAACGTCGCAAAGCACCGTCGCCTTTTCGTCTTCACCCACTCTAAACATCTCGGGACACACCGAGGCGCAATACCCGCAACCTATGCATATTTCTTTATCGATTTTCGCCCGCATCTTTTTTCTCCTTGTAAAATCCCGCCGTTTCGCGGCGGGATTTCGTTTTTATTTACTCTATTTTGTTGCCGCACTCGGGACAGAACTTCGCCGTCGCCGATATCTCCGCCCCGCACTCGGGACAGAATCTTTTGGCGGGAACTTTCGCCCCGCACTCGGGGCAGAATTTGGCGTTGGCGGCTATTTCCGCGCCGCACTCCTTGCACTTTCTGCCGCCCGCGGATTTTTTAGGTTCGCTTTCTTTACTCGGGGTACTTGCGGAATTGAACGCGCTGGCAAAAGCCGCGCCTATCCCCGCGCCCGCGCCGAGTCCCATGCCCGCGCCGACGAACGCTCCGCCCGTGCCCTGATTTTTGGCGGCGTCCTTCATGGCTTCCGCCGCGGCGATCTTCATCAT
>DBVR01000038.1:216-22707 GCA_002308755.1 Christensenella sp. UBA1259 | reverse complement strand
ACGCCGAGTTTACTGCGCTCGTCTATCGCCTTTTCCACTTCGGCGGGAACGGACATGTTCTCAATGAACAGGTTGGTCAGTTTAAGACCTATTTCCTTAAATTTGTTCTGGATGTTTGCGGTAACTATCTGATTGAATTCCGTGGTGTTACCCGCAAGGTCCAAAACCGATACTCTGCTTTCGCCTACCGCGTCGGTAAGGGCGGAAACAAGCATGGTTTTAAGCCACTCGGTTATATCTCTCGTTATGAAAGAAGAATTCGTGCCGAACAGTTCTTTCAAGAACGTGCCAGCGTCGTCAACCTTGAAAGCGTACGAACCGTAACCCTTCACCCTGACCATACCGAATTCGGGATCGCGTATAAGTATCGGGTTGGAAGTTCCCCACTTGTAACCCGTGAATTGTTTTGTGTTCACGAAATAAATATCGACCGAAATAGGCGTCTGAAACCCGTATTTCCAGCCCGCAAGTTTAGAAAGTATGGGGAAAATATCGGTGTTTAAATCGTAAGTTCCCGCGGGAAAGATATCGCATATCTGTCCCTTATGTACGAATATCGCGTTCTGGGATTCCTTGACTATGAGTTTACTCTTGTGATTTACTTCCCTGCCGCCCTTTGCCAGCGGGAATTTATAAACCAGCGTGTCCTTGGAATCGTCGTTCCACTCTATTATCCTGAGAAAAATAGCCATAATATACTCCTTTACGTTCCGTTCCGATAAAGTATAACACATTTTTTCCGAAATTACAATATTTTGACGGAAATTGTGTTTGCAATTTCCGAAAAAATGTGTTATCATAGATTACGCTTACATATTGCAGGTGTAGTTCATCGGTAGAATNNGGAAACTCATTTAAAGCAGACTATAAGTAAGTGAAGGAGGTTGTGAGCCGGGGATCTGCTCTGCCGGGCTTGGGCCTGCCGGGCAACTTTTTCAAGAACCATCTTGATTTTATCCGGCAACCTGCTATAATGCAGATATGCGGCTGTAGTTCATCGGTAGAATAAAAGCTTCCCAAGCTTTGGAGGAGGGTTCAACTCCCTTCACCTGCTCCAAAAAACAAGTCTCTTTGTTGCAAAACCAAAGAGACTTATTTTAACGATATCCGTTCCTTGCGGAACGATAAAATCAGCCGAAAAGCGGAGTGGAAAGATATCTGTCGCCGTTGTCGGGCAATAACACCACCACCGTCTTTCCTTTATTTTCGGGTCTTGCGGCTATAAGAGTTGCCGCGTATAATGCCGCACCCGAAGATATCCCGACGAAAACGCCGTCGGTCTTCACGACTTCCGCGCCCGTCTTAAAGGCTTCTTCGTTGGGAACTTTTATTATTTCGTCGTAAATCTCCGTATTAAGCGTTTCGGGCACGAAACCCGCGCCGATACCCTGTATCTTATGCGGTCCCGCGACGCCTTCCGAAAGAACGGGCGAACTTGCGGGTTCTACTGCTACCACCTTGATATTCGGGTTTTTGGATTTAAGATATTCGCCTACACCCGAAATCGTACCGCCCGTACCGACGCCCGCGACGAAAATATCGACTTTGCCGTCGGTATCTTCCCATATCTCCGGCCCCGTGGTCTCTCTGTGCGCTTTGGGGTTAGCGGGATTTACGAACTGCCCCGCTATCACGGAATCTTTTATCTCGTTATGCAGTTCTTCCGCCTTCGCTATCGCGCCTTTCATCCCTTTTGCGCCTTCGGTAAGCACAAGTTCCGCTCCGTAGGCTTTTATGAGATTTCTCCTTTCTACCGACATGGTGTCGGGAAGGGTGATTATCAGCCTGTACCCCTTTGCCGCGGCGATTGCCGCAAGTCCTATACCGGTATTTCCCGAAGTCGGCTCTATTATAGTCGCACCCTTTTTAAGAAGCCCTTTCGCTTCGTAATCTTCTATTATCGCTTTCGCGATTCTGTCCTTTACCGAACCAGCGGGGTTCAGCCCCTCGATCTTTGCGACGACAGTCGCTTTCAGTCCGTGCTTTTCGTTGTAGTTCACGAGTTCCACAAGCGGCGTTTTGCCGACAAGTTCCGTTACCGATTTGTAAATTTTGCTCATATATCGCTCCTTTTAAATTTTGTATACATTATATATTATAGTCGTTTCCTACTTTGTCTCTTTCGGCGTTGGCAAGTTGTTCGAGTGTAACGCCGTTTACGTAATCCGTTACCGCTTTATAATATCCCCGCCAAAAGTCCACCGTCGGGCATTGTCCTATGCGAGAACATCGCGGCGAGTTATCTTCTATACAGGCGACGGGCGATAAAGTCCCTTCAGCGGCTCTCAGAATTTCACCCGCCGTGTAATTCTCGGGGCTTTTTGCGAGAACGTATCCCCCGTTATTTCCCCTTACGCTTATCAAAAGCCCGCTCTTTACCATAAGCGATACTACCTGCTCGGCGTATTTCGGCGATATTTCCTGCCGCGCCGAAACGTCTTTTAGCGACACGACTTTCCCGCCGGAATAAGCCGCAATATCCGTCATAAGCCGCAAAGCGTATCTCCCTTTCGTCGAAATCATACTTTTATCTCCGTGATTTTCTTTATTATACACTCTTTTTCCTACTATGTCAATAGGAATAATATGTTTTTTTGAAAAAATCAAAAATTTTTTATTTTCACCTTTAAAACAGTTGAAAAAAAAGCGGTTATATTGTAAAATGAAATGGCAACGGGGGTATAGCTCAGTTGGTAGAGCGCTTGAATGGCATTCAAGAGGTCGCCGGTTCGACCCCGACTATCTCCACCAAACAAAAAAGCACCATAAAGGTGCTTTTTTGTTTGGTGGCTTGGTATAAAGGGGTAAACCCGGTTGTCCGTCGCTTGCGACGGCATCTTGCCGAGGGTGTTCCTGTTGCGGTGCCCGACAAAAACTGCGCAAAAATTATTTTGCTTGTTTTTCTCTACCGCTACCACCTTATCAACTCGCTTATTCGCCCACCGGGCGCGCTCGTCTCTGCGCCCTATTTAAGGGTTTCGGCAAACTATCTCCCAAACAGCCTTTATGGTGCTTTTTCATTATATTTGTACTTGTTATTCTGACTTTAAAACAAAAATCCGACCGTAACCGTTCAAGTCGCGATCGGATTTTAATTTGCAAGTATTCAATACCCCGCACGCGCGGCGAACAGAATTCCGTCGGCGGGACTTGTTTTTACTTGATTGCATTTCACTCCGCCGTCCGCGTTTTATCGGCCGACAGTCGCTTTCTTATTTCCTGCCGAAAAGTTTGCGCATAAAGGCGGGAATTTCTTTACCTTTTTTCTCTTCCGTCACGGGCATCTCTTCCTGCACCGCCCGTTCTTCCGTCGCCGTTACCGGTTCTTCTTTTACCGGTTCTTCATTTACGGGTTCGGCAACGTCATCGCCTTCCGTCTTGGTTTTTCTCTCTTCTTTTTCTATCTCTACGAGAAGGGGCGGAATATTGCTCTCCGCAAGTTCTTCATCGCTCATTTCGCTGATATCAACGGGTTTAGCCTGCGATTTTGCCGCGATCTTCTTTTCTTCCCCGCCTGCGGTAAAGCCGGTCGCTATGACCGTTATTTTCACTTCGTCGACGAGCGTTTCGTCCACGGTCTGTCCGAAAATTATGTTCGCCGCGGGGTCTATTATGCCCGAAACGAGTTCCGCCGCTTCCGACACTTCGGCAAGGGTAAGGTCTTTCGAGCCCGTAACGTTGAGTATCACCGACTTCGCGCCTTCTATCGTGGTTTCGAGTAGCGGACTCGATACCGCCTGACGAACCGCTTCTATGATCCTGTTTTCGCCTTTCGCCCTGCCTATGCCCATGTGCGCAAGTCCCTGATTGCGCATAACGGTGTTGACGTCGGCAAAATCCAGATTTATAAGCGACGGAGTGGCGATAAGATCGACTATACCGATTATGCCCTGTTTAAGCATGCCGTCCGCAACCTTGAAAGCTTCTAAAACGCTGGTCTGCGCAGGCAAAGACTGCAACAATTTATCGTTAGGAATAACTACCAGCGTGTCCACGTATTTTTTAAGGTTGGATATGCCTTTAACCGCGTTTTCGTTGCGTATCCTGCCTTCGAACTTAAAGGGCTTGGTTACTACCGCGACGGTAAGAATACCGAGATCTCTCGCAATTCTCGCTATAACCGACGCCGCGCCGGTTCCCGTGCCTCCGCCCATGCCTGCCGCTATAAAGAGAAGGTCTGTGCCTTTAAGGGATTCTTCTATCTCTTCTTTGGATTCTTCCGCCGCCGCTTCACCGATATTCGGATCGCTGCCCGCGCCGAGACCTTTTGTGAGTACCGCGCCTATCTGTATGCAATTTTCCGCCTTTGAAAGCATCAACGCCTGATTGTCCGTATTGACGGCGTAAAACTCCGCACTCTGGATGTTTGAGTCTATCATGCTGTTTACGGCGTTGCAACCGCCGCCGCCTATCCCCATGACCTTGATTACCGCCGTGTTGGTTTTAAGATTTTCTTGACCGTACATAACTTTCTTCCTTTTATTTTTTTATATTTTTATTCCCCTTCGTTGGAGATGGCAAGTTCTAAAACAGACAGAATCGAAGATTCCGTAGGCTCGTCCATAAGCGGAACTTTGGGCGCGACTATTTCCACGGCGCAACCGAGCCTGTCGGAAATACGTTCCTTCGCGCCGCGAAGATAACTTATCCCGCCGCCCGTTATGGTGAGCGGAACGTAATCGGGGATTGCGTATCCCGAATCTTCCATCGCTTCCGAAATATCGCCGCAGAACCCGTCTATACTGTCCCTTATCGCCTGTCTTACTTCTTCCGCGTCGAAACACTGTCCGTCCTGCAATCTGATTATCTCTCTTGCTCCGTCGCCCGCCGCACTGAAATTTACTTTTCTTTTAAGTTGCTCCGCGGTGTCGAAATCGGTGTCGAGTCTTCGGCTTATTTCCGCGCTTATATATCCGCCGCCGTAATCGAAATTCTTCTGAAACAGTATCCCGTCGCCCTGTATAAGCGAAAAAGTCGTCGCTATATGTCCGACGTCCGCAAGCATAGCGACCCTGTCTCTCGTTTCGGGCTCCAACAGATACAACGCTTCGCTTAAAGCCACCGAAACGCATTCCACCGTGTTAAATCCCAGCGCGACGAGAGTGTTTTTTACGGTTTCCATAAAATAGTTGTCGCAGGTTATAAAAGAAAGTTTGCCTTTTAAGATCTCGCTTTCCGCACCCACGGGGTCAGCGAAACGCCTGTAATCGTTGAGTTCGTAAACTATCGCCGAGTGATTTATCAGAACGGAGTTGACCGAACGCTTCACAAAAGCCGCGTCCAACAGTCTGTTGACGTCGGATATATCTATCTTCTTCTTCGCGGGAAAAGATATCTGGCTTTCTTTGACGAAAACTTCGGTAAACGCGCCGGGAACTCCGACGTACACCGTCGAAAAAGGCGTCCTGTTGCCGGCACTTAAAAACTCCGCCGCCGAAAATAATATCTGTTTGACGCCCGCTACGTCGAAAAATCTCGCTTCGGAATATCCGTCGTAAACGAATTCCTTTCTCGCCTTTATAACGAAAGTTCCGTTAACGCCCCTTTCGCCTATCAGCGCGGTTATCTTCGCCGAACCTATATCGATAACGGCAAACTGTTTCTTTTGCATAACACACCTATTGTTACGACGGGCCGTTAAGCCAGTCGACTTTTATTTCCCCCGTATCGGCTTTGTACACCACTATTTCGGAATAAGTTTTAACGTAATCCGACGCGTTTTCGAAAGCCGCAAGCGCCGTTTCTATCTTGGCTTGTCCTTCCGTATCGGCTTTATAGACCGTTATTTTCACGCCCGTGCGGGTGTTAAGTATTACGTCCTTTATCTCGACGTCCGATACTATCCCGACGGAAATGACGAAATCGGAAAACGCGGCTTTTTCCGCTATTTTAAGCGCGGAATAGAACAGCGCGTCGTCGGACGTCGCTATGCGCTCGCCCGAAACGGCGTTTTTCACCGTTATCCCCTGCGTCGAAACGGCGACGACTCTGCTCTCGGGCAAAATCGCGCCGACGTCGTTCAATATTATTCCTTCTTTGCTTAAAACGTAGGTCTTATCGCCAAGGGCGACCGAAAAGGTCTCCGCGCGTTTTTTCAAAGATACGCTTATCACGTTGGGGTACTGCTTTTCGACGGAAATCACTTCGTAATAGGAAAACCCCGAAAGGCTTTCCTTTATTTCGTCGGTATCGAAAAACAGCGCGTTCTTACCCTTAAAGCCGTCTAATATCCGTTGTATCTCGGCAGTCTCTTCCGCATTGCCGTAAACGTCGTATTCCGCGGAAACCTTTTTCACGGAAAAAAGCGTAAAAAGCGACGCAATAAGCGCAATAAAAAACGCTATCGCTATTATCACCGTTATTTTTCTTCCGTTACTCATATCCGCCTCTCTACCCGCTTTACACCCCGCGTATATCCGCGCCGAGTTCCGCGAGTTTTTTGTGCATGCCGTAGTATCCCCGTTCTACGTGGTGCGCTCCCAAAACTATCGTCTGACCTTCGGCGGCGAGTCCCGCTATCACCATAGCCGCCCCGCAACGAAGGTCTTTCGCCGAAACCACCGCGCCGTAAAGTTTCTTTACGCCCCTTACGGTTTCCGTCCTGCCGTCGACCGCGATGTCCGCGCCCATTTTAACGAGTTCCGAAACGTGCCCGAATCTCGTTTCAAAGACATTCTCCCGTATAACGGACGTGCCTTCCGACACGGCGGCAAGCGACGTTATCTGCGCCTGAAGATCCGTCGGGAACGACGGGTAAGGTCCCGTTTCCGTATCGAAGGCTTTTCTCTCCCTTATACTTTTCTGATATATTATACCATTACCGACCGATATTTGACAACTATTATCGCAAAGTTTACCCGTTAAAGAAGAAATATTTTCCGCGTTTACCCCTTCCACCGCTATTTCGCCGCCCGTTATCGCCGAAGCGATAAGATAAGTGCCCGCTTCTATTCTGTCGCCTATCGGAGTATATTCCGCTCCGTGAAGTCTTTTCACGCCTTCCACCCTTATGCAGGAACTCCCCGCTCCGTAAACTTTTGCGCCCATAGCGTTCAAAAACCCGACGAAATCTTCTATCTCGGGTTCTTTCGCGGGGTTGAATATTCTCGATACGCCCTTTGCCGTAACCGACGCAAGAAGGGCGTTTTCCGTCGCGCCGACCGACGGGAAATCCAGATACACGTCCCCGCCCGAAGGCTTGCCGCAGCATATTATCCTGTCGCTTTCGTCGTACACCGAAGAGCCCAGCGTTTTAAGAGCGTAAAGGTGTATATCCACGGGGCGTTTGCCTATGTTGCACCCGCCGGGTCTGTACACCGCCGCCCCGCCCGTTCGCCCCGCGAGCGCGCCCAGCATAAGCACCGAAGTCCTTAAACTCCCGCAAAGTTTTTCGGACACCGAATTGATGCTTATATCCCTGGCGTTTATTATAAGGTTGCCGTCGCAGAACGCCGTTTTCGCCCCGCAAGACCTTAATATTTCCGTCATTTTTACGACGTCGCCTATCGGGGGACAGTTTTTTATCACCGTTTCTTCTTCCGTAAGCACCGCCGCCGCTATCATGGGCAGTACGGCGTTTTTCGCGCTGTCTACTTTTACCGAACCTTTAAGTTTTCTTCCGCCGTTTATAACGAATTTTTCCATACAGACCCTTACCTTGAAAAGATAATTCATTGTATGGTTTTTTCGCTTAAAAGGTTAAACTCCCCCTTTTGGAAACGTTGTAAAGAACCCCCATTTCCGCCATAAAGATTATTATCGAAGTGTTTCCGCTCGAAACGAGAGGCAAAGGAAGCCCCGTCGGCGGGATACTGCCCGTTACCACCAAGGCGTTTATTATCGCCTGTATGCCGAATATCATGGTTATTCCCACCGCC
Source organism: Christensenella sp. UBA1259 (assembly GCA_002308755.1). Lineage (GTDB taxonomy): Bacteria > Bacillota > Clostridia > Christensenellales > Borkfalkiaceae > UBA1259. The sequence goes on along the minus strand of DBVR01000038.1, from coordinate 14,830 downwards.
AGCACGAACCCGAAAACGTCTTCTGCTTTCGCCGCTATTTTAAGCCCACGGTACACTATGAAAAATATCAGCGCGAAGAACAGGAAAAGTCCGATAAACCCTATCTCTTCGCCTATGACCGAAAGTATAAAGTCCGACTCCGCAAACGGTAAAAAGGCGTATTTTTGCCGAGATTTGAAAAGTCCTACTCCGAACCATCCGCCCGATCCCAGACCGTAAAGCGACTGCAAAAGTTGATACCCTTCGCCTTTCGGGCTGGACCAAGGATTGAGGAACGCCGTAAGCCTGCTTAATCTGTAAGGTTCCGCAAGTATCAAAAGCACGCCGCCGACCGCCGCGGGAACTAAAAGAAACAGCATGGTTTTAAGTCTCAGCCCCGCCGCGAATATCATAGTCAGCATGAGAACGGCGATGCATACCGTTATGGACATATTCGGCTCTAATATGACGCATAAACACGTTGCCCCGCCGAATAAAAGCACGGGGATATTGCCTGCAAATCCCGCCCCCGCGCCCTTGAAACGCGAATAATAGGTCGCGCAGAAAAGTATAAGGGCAAACTTGGCTATCTCCGACGGCTGAACGGTGAACGCGCCGAGATTTATCCAGCGTTTCGCACCGTAATTTTCCACGCCGATACCGGGGATAAACACCAAAATAAGGGTGATAAACGACACTATCGCCACGGGCAGAGTGAATTTTTTGAGTTTTTTATAGTCGAAAAAACACGCGCACATCATAGCGGCGACGCCTAAAATTATTCCTATCGCCTGCTTTTTGACGAAATAAAAGGCGTCGCCGTAAGTCGCCGACGCGGAATAATTGCTCGCGGAATAAATAAATACCGTGCCCGTAACGGACAGTAATATCACCGTGAAAAGAAGAAGGATATCGCCTTTTTTTTCGGAGTGCAAAAGGTTTTTTTTCACGGCGATACCCCCACTATCTCGTTAAAGCGATTGCCCCTTTCCACGAACCCCGAAAACCTGTCGAAACTCGCGCAAGCGGGACTGAAAAGCACCGTATCGCCGTCCTGCGCCAGAAGTTTCGCGACCTTTATCGCCGTGTCGAAATCGGGAACCACCGTAACATCTTCTACCCCCGCTTTGTCCGCCGAATACAGCATATTCCTTGCCGACTTGCCGGTAAGAACCACCCGTTTTACGGCGTTTTCCTTTACGGTTCCGAAAAGTTTATCGTACGTCTCGCCCTTTTCGCTGCCGCCTAAAATAAGTATCTTCTCTCCTTTTACCGATTTTATTGCGTTTATCGCCGAAGCCGTGTTGGTGGACTTCGAATCGTTGACGTAAGTTACGCCGTCTTTTACCGCAACCGTCTGCATGCGGAAAGGCACGCCTTTAAAGTTTTTCAGAGTTTCCGCGATATCGGAAGTTTTTACCCCCATGAGTTTTGCCGCCGCTATGGAAAAAAGCATATCGTATACGTTGTGTTCGCCGCCTATCGGCAGGTCGTCGGCGGAAATTACCTTTTCTTCGCCGTAACAAAGATATCCGTCGGAAAAATACGCCCCGTCCACCTTTTCTTTTACCGAAACCCACGATACCTTGGCTTTTACTTCCGTGAAAAATCCCCTTACCGTGGGATCGTCGAAATTGAGTATCGCGTATTCGCTTTCCCGTTGGTTCATAAATATACGCTTTTTCAAAAACACGTAATTTTCCATAGAATAATGGCGTTCCAGATGGTCGGGAGAAATATTTAAAACGCACGAAATATGCGGTGTGAACGACGACACGCTTTCCAACTGAAAACTCGAAACTTCCGTGACGAACACCGTGTCTTTACCCGATCCTATCTTTTCGGTAAACGGTATCCCGATATTCCCCACCGCTTGGGAAGAATATCCCGCCGCCTTCAACAGGTCGTTTATAACGGTTACCGTAGTCGTCTTGCCGTTGGTGCCGGTTACCGCTATCACGGGCGGGATAAACGCCCTGTACGCAAGTTCAAGTTCCCCCATTATCTTTACGCCCTTGTTTCTCGCCGCCACCGCCACGGGATGATTTATCGCTACCCCGGGGCTTATTACGAGAACGTCGGTTACGCCGAGCGTTTCTTCCACGTCGTCTTTTCCCGTTTCTTTGCCGCCTAAAGAGATTATCTCTTCTTTTGCCTTTTCTATCTTTTCTCCCGCGGCTTCTTCGTAAAAAAACAGGGCTTTCGCGCCGTTACCGAGTAAATATTTCGCCGCAGAAAGCCCGCTTCTGGATATTCCCAGAACGAGAAAAGTTTGCGTTTTTATATACATAATCCCACCTCATAAATAGAATATGACGCAGATCGTTCCCGTTATGACGGTTATAAGAGAATAGAAATAGGAAATTTGCGCTTCGGTCTTTCCTTTCATCTGAAAATGGTGATGCAACGGCGCCATAAGAAAAACGCGGCGGCGCGTTCTTTTAAAGTGCGCCACCTGAATTATCACCGAAGCGCAGGATATAACGAACGTTACTCCTATTATCGGAATAAACAGTCCGTTGCCGGAAAAAATGCTTATCGCACCGATAAACCCGCCGAGAGACAACGACCCCGTATCCCCCATAAAAACGGCGGCTTTACTTACGTTGAAAACCAAAAACCCCGCCGTCGCGCCCGCAAGACACGCCGATAAAAGTCGCAGTTTGTCCCACTGTCCGCCGCGCAGAAGGTCGTAGCCGAAAAGCGCGTTTTCCGCCGCCGAAAGAGCGATAAAGCAAAGAAAATAACAAAGACAAGCGCCGCCCGCAAGCCCGTCCAAGCCGTCGGTAAGGTTCACGCTGTTGGTAACGGCTATCATCGTAAAAATCGCGAAAGGCACGATAAACGCGCCTATATCGACGGTCTTTTTCACGAAGGGAATATGGAAAAAAGTCAGCCCGTTCCTGTACGCGTAAAACCCCGCGACGACGGAGACCGCCGTCTGGAAAAATATCTTCTGGTAGGGCTTTAACCCTTCGTTTTTGCCGTATCTCACCTTGATAAAGTCGTCCAAAAACCCTATAAGCATATAAAAAAGCCCGAAGGCTATCGCCATCACGGCGACGCTTTCTTCATAGCCTTTAAACGCAAAAAACACCGCCGTCGCCGAAAGAATAAAAAACAGCCCGCCCATAGTGGGCGTTCCGCTTTTGCTTTCGTGGGCTTTAACGTAAGTTAAGATAGGTTGTCCCGCCTTTATTTTCCTTAAAAGCGGAACGCATATAACGCCCGCAACCAAAGTAAGAACAAACGCGGCGAGCGCGCCAAGTAAAACGGTTTTCAAGTTACGCTCCGAATTATTTCTTCCACGGTATCTTTGTCATTATATACCTTTTTTATACCGAAAACTTCCTGATACTTTTCGCTGCCTTTGCCCGCTATGAGTATTACGTCGCCGCTTTCGGCAACCGATATCGCGTACCTTATCGCTTCCTTTCTTTCCTGTATCGCGACGTATTTATCCGTTACCGTACTTATCCCCGATTCTATCTGCCATATTATATCCATAGCGTCTTCGAATCGCGGGTTGTCGGTGGTGATCACGGTAAAGTCAGCCGTTTCTCCGCTTATCCTGCCCATTACGGGGCGTTTTTCCTTATCCCTGTTGCCGCCGCAACCGAACACGCATATAAGTTTGCCGCGGGTGTGCGGGCGCATGGCGGCAAGCGCCTTTTTAAGCCCGTCGGGAGTGTGCGCGTAATCGAGATACACCCCGAATTTGCCGTCGTAAACGCATTGAAGTCTGCCGTCTATCCCCTTTACGAGTTCCAACCCTTCGGCGACGTCGTCGGTATTTACTCCGTAAAGCGCCGCCGCAGTAGCGGCGGCAAGCGCGTTATACACGTTGAACCTGCCTATAAGATTCAGTTTTACTTCGTATATTCTGTCGAAAAGATTCATTATAAATTCCGTAGACGACGGGTTTTCCTTTAAATCTATCGCGAAAACGTCCGACGGGTTTTCCACGCCGTAAGTTACCGTTTTTACCCCTTTTAGGGAAAGTATTTCCCCGCACGCCGAGTCGTCGGCGTTTGCGACGACGTATTTTTCGGCGTTTTCTTTCAGAAAGCCGAGTTTTGCGTTTTTATAGTTTTCCATATCCCCGAAAAAGTCGAGATGATCCTGCGTAAGGTTGGTGAACACCGCTATTTCGAAAGGCACTCCGTAAAGTTTTCTTAACGCGGCGGCGTGCGCCGAAACTTCCATTACCACCGCTTCCACCGACTCTTTGCACATATCGGCAAGTATTCTGTGAAATTCCAAAGGATCGGGCGTCGTAAGAGCGGATTCGGAAAATTTACCGCCGTAAAACACCCCCAAAGTGCCTAAAAGTCCGCATTTTACCCCGCTTTTTACCAGAATCGAAGTTATAAGATGCGCCGTCGTCGTCTTGCCGTTTGTCCCCGTTACCCCTATAAACCGCATTTTCTTCGCAGGGTTTCCGTAAAAGTTGGACGCTATCACGCCGACGGCTTTTCGCGCGTCTTCCGTAATTATCTGCGCTATCGGCGTATCGACGCGTTTTTCGGTAACTACCGCCGCCGCGCCGTAACTTTCCGCCTGTCTTATAAAATTATGCCCGTCAAAATTTTCGCCTTTTAAGCATACGAAAAGACTACCGCGGGTAACCGCCTTGCTGTCCGTTATTACGTCCTTTATTTCTTTATCGGAAAAAGATATCTTTTCCTTTACGTCTACCCCTTTTATCAATTCCGAAAGTTTCATACCGTTACATCCCTTTTAGTTTAATAATGCCTTCGAACACCTGTTTTGCGTAGGGCGCCGCAACCGTACTGCCGTAATATTCGCCTTTCGGCTCGTCTATAACCACCAACGCGAGATATTTCGGGTCGTCCGCGGGGAAATACCCCACGAAAGACGCCACGTACTTGCCCGCCGCAATCCTGCCGTTTTCGTACTTTTGCGCCGTACCCGTCTTGCCCGCGACTTTAGCGCCTTCTATGTACGCCTGCTTGCCCGATCCTTCTTCCACCACCTTTTCGAGCATTGAAGAAAGAATAGCCGACGCCTTTTCGCTTATCACCCTGTTTTTGAGTTTGGGAAGATTCTTTTCGGCGATTACGCCGAAATCCGAATATATCTCTTCCAAGAGATACGGAACGTAGTACTTGCCGCCGTTTACCGCCGCCGCAGTCGCCGCCGCAAGTTGCAACCCCGTTACGGCGATAGTCTGCCCGAAGGCTATCCTCGCGAGATCGACGTTTAATACCGCCGACATAGGCAGTATCATGCCTTGCGATTCGCCGTTGAAATCCACTCCCGTTACGCTGCCGTACCCGAAAAGGTCTATGTATTTATACATGGTTGCCTTGCCCAAAGACATAGCGATATCTACGAATATCGGGTTGCAACTGTTGTTAAGCGCGCCCTGAAGATTAAGGTTCGAGTGTTTGCCGTTCGCGTGATTGCTCCAACACTTTACCCGCTGCCCGTCGACGTACCTGTATCGCGAAGAAGAAAAAACGTGTTCTACCGAAAACGCCGACTTATTCCCTTGCAGGTGTTCTTCTATATTCGCCGCGGAAGTAAGTATTTTGAAAGTCGAACCCGGCTCGTAAACATCACAGAACAGATTGTTGCGGCTGAGTTTCGCAAGCGCGTCCAGATCGTCTCTCGGTACTTCGTTAAGGTCGAAAGAAGGCTTTATGGCTACCGCCCTTATCGCGCCCGACGACGGATCCATCACCAGCATCTGCGCGCTTTTCGCGCTATGTATCTCGTAGGCTTCGGTCATAGCCGATTCGCAAAGTTGCTGTATTTCGCTGTCTATCGTGAGTTTTACGTTGAGCCCGTCGGTCGCGGGAATATAACTCGCTTTCCCGCCGTCTATCTCGACGCCCACTATGTCGGTTTCGTAAAGTATTTCGCCGTCCATGCCTTTAAGGTACTTATCGTAATACAGTTCCAGCCCCGCCTGTCCTTTGCCGTCGGTAGAAGTAAACCCCAGAACCTGCGCCAGCGTTTCGTTGTACGGATACGTTCTCGAATTGTCCCGAGAATAATACACGCCGTCGAAATTATACGATAAAAGCGCGTTTATCTTGTCCTTTTTCACCTGCTTTTTTACCGTAACTTCGCCGGATCTCGTCTCGGTCAGACGTTTATAGACGTATTCGTAGTCCAAAGATAAGACGTCGGAAAGCGTTTCGCACAACTTTCCCATATCTTTTACCGCCTTTTTTCTCACGAACACGGTATAGGTATCGTCGTTATCGGCAAGCACAACGCCGTTTAAGTCGGTTATCCTGCCGCGCGCCGCCACCACTGGTATTTCTCTCGTCCACTGATCCAAAGCCTTTTCCTGCAAGTCTTCGCCCCATATCACCTGAACGTAGAACAGTCTGCCCAAAACGAAGCAAAATAAAAAGGCTACCGCAATAACTATTGCAAATAACCTCTTTCGTAAAACCGTTATCGAAAAATCTTGTTTTATTCTCGGGATCTCCTTAATTTTCTTCAAATTAAGTATATTCCCCGACGGCCGTTTTAATTACCTTTTACCATACCGTATTCGTTCTGCGCCACCGAAACGACGTAATCGTCCGTGGAAATAGCGTCTATCCTTTCGGTAAGCGCGTTGTATTCCGCTATGCGCGAATTAAGAGTTTCCGCTTTCGCTTCGTTGGTTCTTTTAAGCGACGCCAAAACTCCGGTGTTGAGAACGATAAGCGCAAGTATCACCATCACGGTAAGCGCGTACAACGCAACGACGAATTTGCCTCTGCCGTTTAACTTGTACGAAGTCTTTTCCTGTTCTTTACTCTTTTCCATGTCGTTATATACGTTGGAAACGTCCCCGTCGCCGAACTGCATAGTAGTGGACGTCGGACGTATATCGTCGTCGGATCTCGCTTCCGCCTGTATTTCGGGCGCGGTATCTTCGGCTACTTCTTCGGCAGTTTCGGTAACTTCTTGCTCCGCCGTGTCGCCGTATAAAAGCATGTTAAGATTACGGTGCATTTTTTCGCGCTCGGCGTCCAGACTTTCCCGACTTTCCGTTTCTTCGAACATAGACGGATTTCTTCTTTCCAACACGTCTATCGCAGAACCGCTTTCAGATGAACCTGTATTACGTCTCGTCGTCAACATAATTATCTCCTCGGTGATCTTTACACCCTTTCCGCTATGCGCAGTTTCGCGCTTTTCGCCCTTTTATTTGCTTTCAGTTCTTCTTCTCCCGCCGTTACGGGATGCTTACTTATGATATTTATCTCTTTCTTCTTCCCGCATACGCAGAAAGGTAAACTTTTGTCGCAGATGCAGTCTGTTTCGAGTTCTTTGAACGCCCTTTTCACTATTCTGTCTTCCAACGAGTGAAAGGTGATTATCGCTATCCTGCCGCCTTTTTTCAACGCTCTCGATAAGTTTACGACCGTTTCGTACAGCCCCGAAAGTTCTCCGTTTACTTCTATCCTTAACGCCTGAAACGTACGCTTGGACGGGTGTCCGTCTTTTTTGAATTTCGCGGGGATGCTGCGTTCTATTATCGCGTTCAACTCCCCTACCGTTTCTATGCGTTTTTTAGCCCTTTCAAGCAGAATATTTTTGGCGATATTACCGTAAAACTTCTCTTCGCCGTACTCTTTCAGTATCTCGCAAAGTCCTTCTTCCGTGTACTCGTTGACTATCTTTTCGGCGGTAAGAGATTTCGTAACGTCCATGCGCATATCGAGTTTTTCGTCCTGCGCAAGATAGGAAAATCCCCTCGAACGGTCGTCGAGTTGAAAACTCGAAACGCCGAGATCCAAAAGTATCCCGTCGAAACCGTCTATCCCGAGTTCTTCGGCGATAGCCCCGAAATTTTTGAAATTGTCCCGAAAAAGAAAAAACCTGCCGTTGAATTCTTTGAGTTTTTCCTTTGCCCTTTCTATCGCGTAACCGTCTAAATCGGTGGCGATAAGTTTTCCGGTCGGCGCGCTTCGTTTCAATATCTCGTAAGAGTGTCCGCCGCCGCCTAAAGTTCCGTCGAAATAAACCCCGCCGCGCTTTACGTTAAGCCCCGAAAGACTTTCTTCAAGCATTACGGGAATATGATTTAACTCAGTCATCTTTAAGACTGTCTATCGCGTCCGCAAGTTCTTCGAAATTAACGTCGGCAAAATATTCGTTCCAGACCTCTTCGCTCCATATCTCCACGCAATTAGGTCCTTTGAACACAACCACGTTTTTCTCTATCTTCGCAAACTTTCTCAAATTTTCGGGAAGAAGTATCCTTCCCTGATTGTCTTCCTCCGCTTCCCAGAGATTGTAGAGAATAAATCTCGCCGCCTTTAACTGCTTGTCCCTGTAAGCGTTTATGTTTTTAAGGCTCGCCTTTACTTCTTCCGTCTGTTCCTTCGAGTAAACGTAAAGACACCCGCCCGCGCCGACGGTTACGCTGTAACCTTCGCCGATTTCTTCACGCAATTTAGCCGGTATACGCATACGGTTTTTTGCGTCTAATTGATGAACGTAATTTTTACCGGCCATTTTACACCCCTTTTATATCAGTACCTGCATTGTACCACACATTTTGACCACTGTCAACCACTTTTTAAAATTTTTTCGATATTTTTTCGATTTTTTTACGGGAAGTTTACGGCTTGTTGACTACTTTGAGAAAAAGTTTTCTGTTTTTTTCGGCGCAGTCGCCGATAAAATCAACTGTTATTTCCTTATTATTCGCCAACTTGCCTGAAATGCGCAAAAACTCTTTTACCTGTCTTGCCGTAAAAGCGTCCCCGCTTATAATATCTCGGGGACAAAAGTGGTCGAAAAATTGATTTTCTATCAGTCCGTAATGGGTGCAGCCCAAAATAACGGTGTCGAACCGATAGTTTTCGGAAAGGATTTTTTGATATTTTAAAGAAGAATCAAGGTGCGCTTTAAGGTTTACGGCAGAAAGGTCGTCGGCATTTTTTTCCACGTCTTTCGCAAGGTGCGGAAGGCTTACGACTTTCAGGTTTTCCGAGTCTTTGAACCGCTCCGCCGTTCTCTCGGTGCAAAAAAGAACGGCGCGCTTACCTTCCGTCGCCGTTTTTTCGGTCGGCGGGTACACGCCGAAGACGGGTACGGGCACGAACCTTTTTACGTTGCCGAGAACGTTCACGGCAAGCGTGTTGCAGGCAAAAACAATGGCTTTTACGCCATGCGCCATTACCCTTCTTACGTTTTTCAGCGTAAGTATATTGAGTAAACTTACGGGTTTATCGCCGTAAGGGGCGTTAAGGTTGTCGCCGAAATATAAAAACCTTTCGTTCGGCATCTCTTCTATAAGGCGCTTTAAGGTGAATAATCCCCCTATTCCGCTGTCCATTACCGCGATATAGCCCGTATTCATAATAAATTTTATGAATACTTTACAAAAAACGTTAAAAAACGGGTAAATAGATAAAATGTTCGTGAAATGCAGTTGCTTTTAAAAGTTATTTGTGATAAAATATAATGCGTATCGAACAAAATTAAGGAGAATCCTTATGCCTAATATCAAATCGGCTAAAAAAAGAGTACTGGTAAACGCTAAAAAAACCGAACAGAACAAGAATATCCGTTCGGAAGTCAAGACGGAGATCAAGAAGATCTACGCCCTTATAAAAGAAGGTAAAGTCGAAGAAGCGAAGGCGCTTTTGCCCAACGCTTTCAAACTTATAGATTCCGCGGCGGGAAAGAATATTTTCCACAAGAACAACGCCGCCAACAAGAAATCCAAACTTGCAAAGAAAATAGAAGCGGCGGCAAAAGATACCACCGCCCCGCAGAAAGAAGAAGCGAAAGCGGAAGAACCCGCTCCCGCGGCAGCGGAAACTGTAGCGGAAGAAGTTGCGGCTGAGGTTACAGAAGAACCCGTTAAAAAACCCAGAAAACCCCGCACCAAAAAGACCGAAGAAACGGAAGCCGCGGAATAATATTTAAAAGACAATTTCACGCCCCGAAAGTTTACCGAAAACTTTCGGGGCGTTTATATTGATTTTAAAACCTTTACGGGTTATAATGTTTTTATGGACGATATATATTTTATGAAAGAAGCGTTGAAACTCGCCGAATCTTCCTTAATGCGCGGCGACGAACCTTTCGGCGCGGTGCTGGTAAAGGACGGCGAAATCGTTTTTCGCGGCGAAAACAGGATAAACACCGAAAGCGACCCTACCTATCACGCGGAAACGGGGCTTATACGTAACTTTATAAAGGAAACGAAGATAACCGACCTTTCGGAATACACTCTCTATACGACCTGCGAACCGTGTTTTATGTGCGCCGGCACGATGGTGTGGGCGAAACTCGGGCGGCTTATTTACGGCGCAAGTAACGACGATTTAAGAAATATACGGGGCAAAAAGGGTTTCCCTTGCAGTAAAACGGTCTTCGAAAACTCTTCGCACTCTCCCGTGGTTATATCGGGCGTTTTAAGAGAAGAGTGCGTGAACATTCTTAAAAATTATTTTTCAAAACGTTAAAAAAGAGAAGTTTTCACTTCTCTTTTTTTATTTTTTAAATCTGCCGAAAACTTCGTTGACTTTCTCAAAACTCGCAAAACTGCCGGGGTGGCTTTTTATTATCTTCATCATTTCGCCTATCTGCTTTTTACGGATTATGCACACAAGCATATATTTGTCTGTATGGGAATACATGCCTTGCACTTTCATTTCCGTAACGCCGTGCCCCAACTTTTCCATAAGTTCGGCGGAAAGGTCTTCGGGGCTTTCGGTAATTATCTCGAACTTATAGCCGTTCTTTATACCCGCGATAAAATAATCCACGACGACGTTTGCTATAAACAGGTTTATAAGCGTGCATATAACGGGCGTTATCTTCATGCCGTACACGAAAAACGCTATAAACACCACGGCGGAATCCATTAAAAACGAAACGTAGGCGATATTCGTTGCGGGCTTGAATTTCTTTATAAGCGCGGAAATGGCGTAAGTTCCCCCGCTCGCGCCGAGTCTGCGCAGCATCAAGGCAAACCCAAGCCCCGATATAACGCCCGTGGCGATACACGCGAACACGACATTATAGTCTTCGGGATTGTTTATCGCACTATACGGTTTGAAATCGAGTAAGGCGAAAAGTTCCGTAGAAAGCGACTGTATCACCATATAGAGTATCAGGAGAAACCCGAGTTTTTTATCTACGAATATTCCGACCAAAATAAATATGGGAACGTTAAAGCAAAGCATAAGGACCGCCCAACTCACCTCGTACCCCAAAAGGTAGTAAGTGATAGTGGCAAGTCCACCGACACCGCCCGGTGCGAACCCGTTGCTATTCTGGAAAAAATAATACCCCGTTCCTACGGTAAGTCCCGCGATAACGCATATTATAACGTCCCAAGTCCATCGTTTTACGTTGCTTTTCATCTTACGTTTCCCCTTGTCCCGAATTAAAACTCGGCTTTTACGCTTTCGTAAATTTCGTTTGCGGTCTTTACCACGTCTTCGTAGTCGTCCGCTTTTTTAAGTTTCCGCTTTTTCGGTCTTCCGTATATTCCGAATATCCAAGGTCCTATCCAGCAGAACGCGCCGCAATCTGCCGTTATCGCCCGCGTTATACTTCGCTTTGCCCTTTTCGGGTGCGGAAAGAGTATTTTTACGAAAAACGCCGCGACCTTACCCCAAAAGCCCCTAAAATGCATGAGTAACGCAGTCGGGGACACCCCGGGGTGCGCCACGCAGAACCGCGTGCCCTTATACTTTTCCGTAAGGTCGAAAAAAGAAAAGGTCAGAAACCTTTTTGAGTTCCCGTAGACCTTGTTATATCCCGTGCCCGAGTAATCTATATTGTTTTTATCAAACTTCGCCCAGCGGTGCGCAAGACTGCCTACGGCAATCGCCGTATCTATCTTTACCCCGTTATCCAACAACTTTCGCACCGTGTAATACTGCGAAAGAAAGTTCACCTGAAAGATATTGTTGTACCCGCTGTCGGTAACGTAAGTCTCTTCGTTGTATATCCCCGCGTTCAATATTATAACGTCGCTATTAAGTAAGGACAGTTCTTCGGTGGCGCGCTTTACGCTTTCCATAGAAGAAAAGTCGGTTATAATTACGTTGACTTTTGCGTTCGGTGAAAGTTCTTTGATGACCTTTGCGAGTTTGTCGCATTTATCTTTATTTCTCGCAACCAGATTAAGGTTCGCACCGCGGCGCGCCGCTTCCTTGCATATTTCGACGCCAAGTCCGCCCGTCGCGCCCGTTACCGTTATAAATTTACCTTTTAAGTCTTCCATTTACCAGTCTTCTTTTATAGACGTCTTTACGTCGTCGTAATAATCGAAATATTTCTCCCTTTCGGAAGATTCCGCCCTTTTCCACTCTTCGGGAAAGTAAGCGTCTTCTTCTTTTAAGTCGGCTTCCTTTAAGTAGTCTAACCTGCTCTTTCCCTTCGGCGACAACTTGCCTTTACCGTTCTGCACTTCTTACAATCCCCGCATTTACCTGAAATAAGTGTGTTTTTTAAACATATTATAGTCAACGCCGCCGTTAAAGTCAATACAATCGCCGCTATTTTGCCTATATTTAACGCTATTATCCCGAAAACGTTTATAACAAGCGCGATAAGATACCCCGTTAAAAACTGAAAAACCGCCATACCCCAAAACAGTTTTCTGCTCTTTAATTCCCGTTTCGCGGCGGCAAGCGCGGCGACGCAGGGTGGCGAAACGAGTACGAACACCATAAACCCGTACGCCGAATAGGCGGTACTAAAAAGGCTTGCGGGATCTTCCGTTACCGCGCTTAAACTTTCTATCACCGCTTCTTTTGCGAATATTCCCGAAAGCAAAGACACCGTTGCCTGCCAGTTTCCGAACCCCAAAGGATAAAAGGCGTATTTTAAGACGTTCCCCGCCGCGTACACGAAACTTTTTTCGATATCGCCGCCCGTATATCCCGAAAACCCGAAATTTTTAAGCAGCCAGAGTATTACCGAAACGGCGAAAATTATACTCCCCGCCTTAAGAAGAAAATCCGCCGTCTTATCCCTTGCCGCGCCGTATAATACCCTTACGGACGGTAACCTTAAAGTCGGCATTTCCATTACGAACCCGCCCGTCGCCTTAAACCTTTTAAACCGCGAAAGTATCGCGCCGCCTATACACACCATAAATATCCCGACGAGATAAAAAGACGCGGCGAGAAACGCGTTCCCGCCGAATATCTTTCCGCAAAGGTAAGAAAAAACCGCGGTTTTCGCTCCGCAAGGCATAAAGGACGTTAAATATACCGTCGTTTCGCGCGCGCTTTTTTCTTCTATACCGCTCGCGGCGGAAACGCCGCTCACGGCACACCCGCAGGACAGCCCGAAAGAAAATACCGACTTGCCGCAAAGCCCTATTTTATTCAATATTTCGTCCGTTAAAAACGCCATGCGGGAAGTATAGCCCGTCTGCTCCAACGCCGTAAGAAAGAAAAACAGAAATATTATCTGCGGTAAAAATCCCAGAACGTTCCCCACCCCGCCGACTACCGCGTGAGAGATAAGATCCGCAAACCATACGCCGCCCGTCTTTCCCGACAGGTAAACATAAAGTTTATCGCTCGCGTTATCTATCGCGCCCCCGATAACCGTCCCTATCCTGCCGCCGACGTTAAGCGTCAGAAAAAACATAATAAAACACACGGCGAACATAATGGGAAAGCCCCACAGTTTACTCAAAAGCACTTTATCTATCTTCTCGGTCAATATCTCGCTTTTGGTTTTTCCGACGGGTTTTGCCCTTAAAAACGCGCTTTTAACGGCTTTTACCTTTTCCGCGTCGAACTTTATCGGGACGGCCTTATTTAAGGCGGCGGATATAAGCGCGTCGAGATTTTTTCCTTTCCTTGCCGATATCTTGACCACGGGCACGTTAAAAGCATCCGAAAGTATTTTGTCGTCAAACTCTATCCCGCTTTTTTCAAGTTCGTCGCAAAAGTTTACGGCGACGACCGTCGGCACGGAAAGTTTCGTTATTTCGGTAAGAAGGGAAAGTCCTTTTATGGGGTTCGTGCCGTCCATAACGTAGATCACCGCGTCGAACTTCTTTTTATCGAGAAACGTTAAAACGGCTTTTTCGTCTTCCGAGTCGGCGGAAAGAGAATACAGCCCCGGAAGGTCGGTAACAGTTATTTCGGGGCGTTTTTTAAGTTTACCGCTTTTTTCTTCCACGGTAACGCCCACGCGGTTGCCGACCGTTTCAAAACTGCCCGTAAGGGCGTTGTACAACGTCGTCTTTCCGCAGTTGGGCGTTCCTATAAGACAAAGGTTTTTAAACATACTTTACGATTATCCCTTCCGATATCTTTTTGCCGACGGCAAAGTTTACCCCGTTTACGCTTACTTTCTGCGTACCGCCGAAAGGCGAAACTCCGAGTACCGTTATAACGCAGTTATCCGTTATCCCGAATTTCGCGAGTTTTTTGCGGTAATACGCGGAAAGCGTATATCCCGAAACGGTAACTTTTTTGCCGACCTTTACGTTAAATAAAGTCATATAATATTGTATTTACAAAAAAAACGGTTTATGTTGCAAAGCGTAAATCGGCTTAACACGGATGCTTATCGAAATATCGTTTGATATTTCGTAAATTTTGTGTTAAAATGTATCGGGGAGAAAAATTATGGAAATAAAAGAATCGGGAGAAATGTATCTGGAAAC
>DBVR01000038.1:0-179 GCA_002308755.1 Christensenella sp. UBA1259 | reverse complement strand
GAATATATGGGCTTTTCAAAGCCCAGCGTTTCGCGCGCTATGGGAATACTCAAAAACAACGACTTTATAGTTATAGATAAGGAAGGGTTTATCACCCTTACGGAAAAAGGAAGAACAACCGCCGAAAAGATATACGAACGGCATAAAGTTTTATCTTCGCTCCTTATAAGTCTCGGCGT
>DBVR01000021.1 GCA_002308755.1 Christensenella sp. UBA1259 | reverse complement strand
GCGATCACCTTGATTTTGCAGTAATCTTCCGTTAATTTGTTGAGAAATTTATTTTTCGCGCCGCCGCCCACGATATACAGGGCGTCGAACTTTTCGCCTATATTTTTTTGTAACTCTTCGAGTGATTTTTTGTATCCCAAAGCCAAAGAAACGTACGCGCAACGGAAGTAGTCCGCGTCCTTTTTCGGACGCTCTGACTTTTCAAAACAACTATCGAACGCTTTAACCATGTTTTCGGGCGAAAAAAATCTCTCGTCGTCAACGTCAACGTATCCCGTATAGTCGCTTAAACTCGCTTCTTCGGCGATTTGCGAAAAACTCTTTTCGGGGCAGAGTTCTTTTTGTAAACGTTGGACGAGCCATAACCCCATGATATTTTTCTGATAGCGAACGTAGCCGATACCGCCTTCGTTGGACCAGTTTTCCTTGCGGCTTACGTCGTCGGTAAGGGCTTTTTCCGTCTTTATACCGAGTAAAGACCAGGTTCCGGAAGAGATATACGGCTGATTCGTGTCCATAGGTATTCCTTCTACGGCACTTGCGGTGTCGTGCGAAGCGCAGGTTACCACCGTCGTTTGTCCGCCGACTGCTGCGGCAACTTCGGGTAAAAGATTTCCTACGACGGTTCCGGGCGGTACGAGTTCTTTGAATAAATGCGCAGGGAAGTTAAGCGCGCGAATAATATCGCCGTCGAAAACCCCCGTTTCGGCGCTAACGAGTCCCGTCGTCGTTGCGTCGGTGAATTCCTTCATTTTCACGCCCGTAAGACGGTAGTTAAGATATTCGGGGAGCATAAGAAAGTCGGTGGCTTTTTGCAGCCGCCCTTCCGACAGGTCGTCGTACAACTGATATATGGTATTGAAAGATTGAGACTGTATGCCCGTCTTCTTGTAGAGCGTCTCATACGGAACAACGGAGTGTACCGCGGGGATTACTTTTACCGTACGGGTATCTCTGTAACTGAAACACGGTAATATGGGTTCGTCGCCGTCTAAAAGTACGTAATCCACGCCCCAGGTGTCTATGGCAAGAGATTGTATATTCGGGTAGCGTATAAACGCCGTCTTTATACCGATTAAAACGTTTTCGTAGAGAGCGTCGGTATCCCATACGAGTCGTCCGTTATCCGTTTTCGGTCCGTTGGGAAAACGATATACTTCGTCGGTAACGATTTTCCCGTTATCTTCGTATCCTACGATGTGTCTTCCGCTGGAAGCGCCTATATCTATCGCCAGAAAATATTTTCGTTTCATACTCTCCGTCTCACAGTTTCTTTTCGGAACAATTCAACCGAAAATATTATATCATATTGCTGGATTTAAGTAAAGAACTTGCAAGTGAATCCGCCCGATACGCGGGTATATTTTTACGTTGTTTCTTTATTCGGGATGTAGATCTTATCTCCGATCTGTAAAGCAGGGTGTTTTATGCCGTTAAAATCATAAGTCGTGCGTATAGGTTCGCCTTTTGCGGTGGCACGAAGAATTATTTTATCCGACTTTTCGGTAAGTTTAGAGATGTTTCCGCCCATAAACTTTTCGTCCGAGCCTACTTCTATTATCTTACAGCCTTTTTGTATAAGCGTGGAAGAGAATTGCCATAGTTTTTCGTAAGCCCCGTAAGAATCGATTATACAGGAAATTCCCTTTTCGGGTACGTATGCGGTTATTCTGAAATAGTTGTTCATAATGTTTACTCCTTTTATGTTTAATATGGGTGCAGCGTCACGCTGCTCACGCCGCTAATAATTTTAATTTTCTGTTGGCGTAGGGCAGCCAGACGCAGTTTATATAATGCAAAACTTTTTTGTCGGGCGTGGTGTTGTAATCGCCGTGATACTGTAATATTTTGTGTTTGGATAACGAATATTCTACGGTAACGAGCGGAACGTCAGGCGTAGCGGCTAAACGGATAAAGAATATAAGGGATTCTTCGCGGGCGAATTTTTGGTCGTAGCCCATTTTGCCTATGCAGTGGTGTAAGATTTTGCCTTCCTTAACAAGTTCCGCGGGCGATTTGGCTATAATAACGCAATAGTTCTTATTTTCTTTTTGCAAAGATAAATACTTTTTCGCCACGTTAAGAAATTTCTTATAGAAATCCTTGCGCTGTTTTTTGTCGGCTTTAAGTTTAGCGGTGTCGTATTCGTCTATACGGATATCGTGCCATTTTTGAAAGTCTTTCGGATAACGGTTTTTAGGTAACGTCATATCTAATTTAAGATATTCGCAGGCGATAAAATAATCCGAATAGGACGCAGGATACGTGTTTTGTTTGTTTATATATTCGGCGAGACGGGGTAATTCACCGCGGAAATTTTGCCGTATAGCCTTTAAGTTGTCGTCGCGGGAGTATTTCTTAATTATCTCTTTTTCTTTCTGTAAATCGTCAAACGGCTTTCCCGTCTTAAAGGCTTTAAGAACGACCGAAACGTCGTAGTAATTTTGCATAATATTATCTTTATTTTTATATAGCCATTTACAGAAACGCTTATCTTTGCACGCTCTTAAAATCATTTTGCTCATAGCGTATCTTTTTAAGCCCATTTTTATAACGTATTCCATCTGCGGAAATTGCTCGTAAAGCCGTAAATACTTGAAAAGATTATAATAGCCTATATTTTCGTATTGCGAATATTTATATTCCGGGTATCTTTTCATATATTCCATATTGACGATACATGCCCACGGATCGAAATACTTATCGTATATACAATACCATTTGCCGTCCTCCCAGGTTTTGCGATAGGTGGTAAATTTTTCGTCATACCAGCCTACGACGTAGCCGCCGAGCCAAAAATACTCTATATCTCTGCTATACCCGTAATCTTCGTGAATAAAGTGGACGGCGACCTGTTTTACCGCCCATCTCGATTTACGGTTTTTAAGGGCGACGGTTACTTTGCATAACTGTTTGTTTTTAGTGGTAAGATAGGCATAAAAGCGTGTAATGCCGACCTGTTCGGGATAAGTTTTAAGGTCGAGTTTTCTTATCCTGTTTATTATATATTTGGGTATAGGTTTTAACGTAAATTCTTTCATAATCTTATCTCCATAGTGTTTCCGAACATTTCTGTAAGTACGGATATTAAATCGTTATCTGTGGGTTTTAATATTTCACCCGTTTCCGTATCTATTTTCATGCCGTCCTGTTCTATTATTCTGCTATCCGAAGATTCTACGAGAGCGACCTTATGTCCCTTATCTATTATTTTGCGGATATATATTTCGGCGGCGTGGTAGGGGAATCCTATCACCGGTATCCTTTCGGACAGTCCGACGTCCCGACCTGTTAAGGTAAGTCCGAGTTCATCCGCTATCTTTACGGCGTTATCTCCGAATACTTCGTAAAAGTCGCCTAAACGTATGACTATAACGTTTTCGGGGTATTGCTTTTGCGTATCCAGATATTTGAGATATATAGGACTTATCTTCTTAGGTTCTTCTTTATCTGACTCGTCTAAGACTTCCTGTTTTTCTTCTTCGGTAAAGTCTTCTTCATCTTCGTTTTCTTCCGTTTCTATGTCCGTATCGTCATCGAATTTATTATTAGTATCTTCGCTTTTATTAAGCAGGTCGAACATATTAGGCTGAATATCCTTTTTAGGCGGTGGCGTTATGACCGTTACAGGTTTCGGAGTATATTTAGGTTTCGGCGGTTCGTATTTAGTGCCGTCGGGGTTATACAGCGTTCCTTCTATAGAATCTTCTTCGAAATAGTGCATAGCCCAGCCGAACACGACGTCGTCTTCAACAAAAGCGGAGCGCTTGCCTTTTTCGGCTTGTTCCTGCGCTGTTTTACAGGCGTATTCCATGAACCCGTCAAGGTCTTTTCTGGATATAAGGGTTTTGCCGTCTTTTGTTATCTCTACGCCCTTATTTATCTTTTTTGCAAGGTCTTCCGATACGTTTTCTTGCAGGTATGTTTTAATAATTTTCTGCTGGCTGTCTTTGGTTTCCAGATTCAATACAATCATTTTGGTTTTTCTCCTTTATTTTTTTCATTTGCTATTGACAAATTGTTTTTATTTGCATATAATATAAGTAAGAAAGTTAGAAAATCTAACTTACGGAGGTGTAATATGTTAGCGGAACTTCGCACTAAATCGCAGATAACCATACCGAAAGACATAGTAAAGAATCTCGGGCTTTCGGAAGGGGATAAGTTCGACGTTTTTGAAAAGGACGGCATGATTTGTTTCGTGCCTGTCGTCGTATATCCCAAAAAGTATATTGATGAGTTAAATACCGAAATGGCAGAGATAAGGAAGAAAGTCAGAAGCGGAAAACAGCCTGCGTTCGATAACGTTGACGCGCTTTTCGATAAATTGGAGAAATAATGGCTTATCAATTTACTTTTACCGACAGATTTCAGAAACATTTCAGGAATTTAAGCGAAAAGGAAAAAACGCAAGTGAGAAACAAACTTGCGTTATTTTCCGAGAATCCTTTACACCCGTCTCTTCGTACCAAACGCATACAGGGAACGGAGTTCTTCGAGTGCAGCATAAATATGGATATACGCATTATCTGGTATTACGAAGGGGAGATACTTATAGTGCTTGTGGATATAGGTCATCACGATATATTGGGTAAGTATTGATTTCCCACGGGAGTTTATCTAATATACCGTCTTTTACTTCTTTTTTCGTAATGTCTGAAATGCGTATAGTTCTTTTCTTTTTATACGGCGGAAATTTAAGATAATATTCCAACTGTAAAAGCGTTTCGTTAGGGGTTTTACAAAGGTTATATTTCTTTTTCCCGTTTTCCGTTATTTCTATTTTATAGCCGTAATACATATCAGTACCCATCGAATAAGCGTTTTATTTGAAAGTTAAGAATAGGCAGGGTAGAATAACGGTTATATCCGCCGTGGTAGTCGGTATCGCTTTCAGCCGTTCTTATTAAAATGTTGTTATACCACTCGTTAGTAAAGAAACGGACGTCTGATATAGAGAAATATACGTATTTATCCTTAAACTTAAAAAAGGCTGAAAACTCGTAATGATTTTTTAAGACTTTACAGAGTTCCCAGCCGTTTTCTTTTGCGAGAGTTTTTAAATAGTTTATATATTTTCTTTGAAAAGTTTTGTAATCTTCGCCGGTATAACAACCGGTAGAAAATTCATAATTTAAGTATTTTTTCAATTCGTTTAACGTTGCCATAATATATTTGTTCTCCTTTTAACCTATACGCTTTATTACGCCGCCGAAACTTTGTACGGTGACGGTACCGAATTCAGAGCACCAGTCGTCGTCTTTATTCCAGCAATAAGCAAATGCGTAATATTCGTTGCCTTGCGCCTTTTCCACAAGCGTTTTCCATTCGCTTTTTTCGTTGGTAACGAGAAGGAAATCATATAACTCGCCGAAATCGGTGTATTCGTGAGTAATGGCGTAAACGGTACAGTTATACTCTTTTTCGATCTCTTTCATTTTCCGTTCTATTTCGGGTTCCTGGTAAACCCAGAAACCACCGAAGTTTTCGAAAAAGCATACGTTGTCTTTCTGTTCAAAGCCTTTAATATACGGCTTGTAGATGCCGAGTTGGTTCATCAACTTGACGGCTTGTTCTTTCTTTTGTTCTTTGGTTGTTTTCATAATGTATATCTCCTTTTTTTAATTTTTTCAAATACAGTCTTCTAATTCTTCGAAGTTCCGACCTATGTTTCTTAAAGTTTCTTCAAAGCCGAACCACGCCATTAGGTTTTGGTTATAGCAGTCTATACAAA
>DBVR01000016.1:2681-19943 GCA_002308755.1 Christensenella sp. UBA1259 | reverse complement strand
GTCATACTCAGCCAGATCCTGCGCGGTATGGCACGCGCGCTGAACGGTCACGACGATATGGACGCCGAGCTGTTCATCGCGTCCCTGCGCGGGGCGGCGAACACCGCGTACAAAGCCGTGATGAAGCCCAAGGAGGGTACGATCCTCACCGTGATCCGCATCGTGGCGGAGGAGGCGGAGCGCCTAAGCGGCACGACGGACGATATCGTGGAGATATTCCGCAAGGTAGTCGCGGCAGGGGACGAGATACTGAAAAAGACTCCCGACATGCTGCCGGTGCTCAAGCAGGCGGGCGTGGTCGACTCGGGCGGCATGGGCCTGATGATCGTGCTCAAGGGCATGCTGGGCGCGCTGACGGGGGAGACGGTCATCAAGGAAGAGACCGGCACGGAAGAAAGCGTGACGGGCGAATACGTGGACGACCATCCGTTCAGCCTGGAGGACATCACCTTCGGGTACTGCACGGAGTTCATCGTTTCGCATCCGAAAAACGATATGCGCGACAGCGAGGTGGCGCTTCTGCGCCGCAGGCTGGAGAGGATCGGCGACTGCGTGCTCGTGATCAGCGACATGCAGGTGGTCAAGGTCCACGTACACACGGACGATCCGGGCAAGGCGCTGCAGTACGCGCTGGAATTGGGCGAGCTCGACGCGATCAAGATCGACAACATGCGCGAGGAAGCGCGCGAGCGAGAGAAGGCCCTGGAGGAAGAAAAGCGCAAAAAGCGCGAGAGCATGAAGGAATTCGCCATCGTCGCGGTGGCGCTGGGAAAGGGCCTCACGGATATATTCACGTCTCTCGGCGTGGACAAGATCGTGGACGGCGGGCAGACGATGAACCCGTCCATCGACGACCTGCGGCAGGCGATCGAGGATTGCAACGCGAAGAACGTGTTCGTGCTGCCCAACAACACAAACATCATACTCGCCGCGACGCAGGCGGCGGAGCTCACGGAAAAGAACGTGATCGTGCTCTCGACGAAGTCCGTGCCGATGGGCATATCCGCGGTGCTGGCGTTTTCGGCCGAGGCGTCCGTGGACGAGAACAGGGAGAACATGACCATCGCCGCGGAGAACGTGCATACGGGCTCCGTGACGTACGCCGTGCGCGATACGAATTTCGACGGCCACGATATCAAAATGGGCGATATCATGGGCATGATCGACAACAAGCTGGAATTCACGGGCGAAGCGATCGAGGATATCGCGCTGCAGCTCGCCGACAGCATGGTGAACGACGATACCGCGCTGATCACCGTGTACTACGGCGAGGACGTGGAGCATGACAGCGCCGCCGCCCTGGCGGAAAAGATCGCGGAGAAATACGGCGAGATCGACGTGGACATACAGTTCGGAGGACAGCCGCTGTATTACTACCTGATCGCGGTGGAATAAGTGAACGAATTAAAGGATCTGCGCGGCGCGGGAGCGCGTACGCTGGAAACTCTGAGGGACGCAGGCATCACGACGGTCCGCGGATTGCTGGACGAATTGCCCCGGGACTACCGGGACATGACCAGCCCGCGGGCCCTTTGTGCGCTCAGGGCCGGTGAGAACGCGCTGGTAGACGTGTGGATCGCCGGGGAAACGAGATCGAGGTACGGCGGAAGGCTCAGCATCGTGAGTACGGTGGTGACCGACGGGCGTGATGTGGCGGAGGTCGTCTGGTACAACCAGCCGTACCTGAAAAAGCAGCTGACGGAAGGAAAGCGGCTGCTGCTGTACGGGCGAGTGGACACCTGGAAGGGGAGGCCGAGGCTCGTCTGTCCCGTATTCGGGCAGGAAAGGGGCATCGTGCCCCTGTACAGGAACATACCCGGCATACGGCCCGCGGCGCTGCGCTCGCTGATACGCGAGGCGCTGGCGTCGGTAGGCGCGATCGAGGACGAGCTGCCCGCGCCCGTCCGGGAGAAGTACGGCCTTCTCGACAGGGATACAGCCGTTCGGACCGCGCATATACCGCAGGATATGGCGCAACTCGCGCAGGCGCGGCGGAGCCTCGCATTCGAAGAGCTTTTGCTCTATCAGGTGTGCCTGATGGCGCAGAAGGACAGGGGCAGGCAGGGGGCCGCGATCCCGGCGGACGAAGAGGCGCTAAAAGAGATATGGCGGCTCTTTCCGTTCGATCCAACGGGAGCGCAGAGGAGAGTGCTGAGAGAGATCGCGTCGGACCTCGCGTCGGACAGGGCTATGGCGCGGCTCGTGCAGGGAGACGTGGGCAGCGGCAAGACCGCCGTCGCGATATCCGCCGTGTTCGTCGCCGTAAAAAGCGGGTATCAGGCGGCGTTTATCGCGCCTACCGAAGTGCTTGCAAAACAGAATTATCAGGCGATAAAAACCTATTTTAAGGAAGCCGAAGTCGCTTTGCTTACGGGTTCTGCGCCGCAGAAAGAGAAAAAAGAAATAAAAGCCGCCCTTCAAAGCGGCAAAATAAACATAATCGTCGGCACGCACGCGCTTATTACCGAAGACGTGGAATTTTACAATCTTTCACTCTGCGTCTGCGACGAACAGCAGCGTTTCGGCGTGGCGCAAAGGAGCGCGCTGTTAAATAAAGGTGTAACGCCCGACGTTCTGGTCATGAGCGCGACGCCTATTCCCAGAACGCTTTCCCTTATATTCTACGGAGACCTTGACGTTACCACGATACGCGATAAGCCGAAAAACCGTATTCCCGTACACACCAACGTCGTGCCGGAAGAAAAATACGGCGATATGCTGGGCTTTATAAAGAAACAGTTCGACGCGGGATATCAGGCGTATTTCGTGTGCCCCAAGATAGAAGGCGACGAGGCGGGGGAACTTATAAGCGTTACCGAACTTAAAGACGAACTTTCGGGCAAACTTTCGGGGTACAGGATAGGACTACTGCACGGCAAGATGAAAGATAAGGAAAAGAACGCCGTTATGCAGGACTTTAAGGACAAAAAGTACGACGCGATAGTATCCACGACCGTTATAGAAGTGGGCGTGGACGTGCCGTCCGCCACCGTTATGGTGATATATAACGCCGAGCGTTTCGGGCTTTCGCAACTGCACCAACTTCGCGGCAGGGTGGGAAGGTCGGACGTTAAAAGTTACTGTTTCCTGCTTTCCCGCAAAACGCAGGGCGAGAGTGCGGAACGGCTTAAAATTCTCGAAAACAACGCCGACGGCTTCAAAATATCCGAGTACGACTATAAACTCCGCGGTTCGGGCGACTTTATGGGCAACCGCCAGAGCGGAAAGTTTATGAACGATTTAGGAGATCTCGACTATTCCACCGAATCCATTTTCCTTGCCAAAAAGATAAGCGACGAAACCTTCGAGTCGGGCGGAGATATTTCCGAGATAAAACGTATAGCCAAGGAAAAATACGATAAATTAAAAGATATTTCAATGAATTAAAAATAAAAACCAAAAACCGCCGTTTTTTGAAAAAATTTCAAAAAACGGCGGTTTTTTATTTTAAAAAAATTGCTATTTTCGCAAAAATGCTGTAAAATAGTAGTAGGCAAAAATCAAAAAATCGTTAAAAACGGAGAAAATTATGAAATTCGGATTTGTAAAAGCGGCGGCTGTAACGCCCAAAATAAACGTCGCGGACGTAAAATTCAATACGGAAAGCATAAAAAATTGCGTAAAGGACGCCGATAAAATCGGTGCGGAACTTATCGTTTTTCCCGAACTGTGTCTTACGGGTTACACCTGCGGAGATCTTTTTTATTCCGACGTGCTGATAAAAGCGGCGGTGCGGGGATTAAAAGAGATAACGGAGTTTTCGGAAAACGTGAAAAGCCTTATATTTTTGGGACTGCCGTTTAAAAAGGACGGAAGGCTTTACAACGTGGCGGCGGCAGTGTGCCGCGGCAGGGTTTTGGGACTTATACCCAAGACTTTTATCCCGAATTACAACGAATTTTACGAAAAGCGGTATTTCTGCAAGCCCGAAGAAGATATAACTTCCGTAAATCTGGGATTCGTCGGCGGAGAAAACGTGCCTTTCGGCAAGAATCTAATATTCTGCGACGAGATGAACACCGATTTTAAGGTGTGCGCGGAGATATGCGAAGACCTTTGGACGGCTTCTTCGCCGTCGATAGCCCACGCCGAAAACGGGGCTACCGTGATAGTCAACCTTTCTTGCAGCGACGAAACGGTGGGGAAAGCCGAGTACAGGCGAAACCTTATAAAGACTGCGTCGGCAAGGCTATCGTGCGGGTACGTTTACGCCGACGCGGGCGAAGGGGAATCCACTACCGACATGGTGTTTGCGGGGCATAACGTTATCGCGGAAAACGGCGAACTTCTGGGGGAAAGTAAACTGTTTGCGAACGGCATTACCGTCGCCGAGATAGACGTTTCGTTTTTGAGTTACGAAAGGAGCAAAGTGTTCAACTACGACCGTGAAAAGCACGGGGAATACCTTGCGGTGGCATTCAATTCCGACAGGGTGGCTTTGCCCGAGAGAAAATACCGCCGCACGCCTTTCGTGCCGGAAAACGTTTCCGACGTCGATTCCCGTGCGGAACTTATAATCTCGATGCAGGCGGAAGGACTTAAAAAGCGTATAGCGGCAAGCGGGGTAAGAACCGCCCTGATAGGGCTTTCGGGGGGCTTGGATTCCACGCTTGCGGCGATAGTTACCGTTACGGCTTTCAAAAAACTCGGCAAAGACTTAAAAGATATAATCGCCGTTACGATGCCGTGTTTCGGCACGACGTCGAGAACTTTCGACAACTCGGTAAAACTCGCCAAAGCGTTGGGGGTAACGCTTAAAAAGATAGATATAGGCAGATCCGTTTCGCGACACTTAAAGGATATCGGACACGACGGCAAAAGTACGGACGCCGCTTACGAAAACGCGCAGGCACGGGAACGCACGCAGGTTTTAATGGATATAGCGAATAAAGAAAACGGACTGGTCGTCGGCACGGGCGATCTTTCGGAACTCGCTTTAGGCTGGGCGACATATAACGGCGACCATATGAGTATGTACGGGGTAAACTGTTCGGTGCCCAAAACGCTGGTAAGGCATATAGTAGGCAGTTTCGCGGCGAAAAGCCGCGGGAAACTGAAAGCGGTGCTGTACGATATTCTGGACACCCCCGTAAGTCCCGAACTTCTGCCGCCCGAACAGGGCGAAATATCCCAGAAGACAGAAGATATCGTAGGACCGTACGTTCTGCACGATTTCTTCCTATACTACACGGTGCGAAAGGGTTTTTCCCCGTCGAAGATATATTATATCGCGAAAAAGACCTTTGCCGACGAATTCGACGGAGAAACGATACTTAAATGGCTGAAAGTGTTTATAAGGCGGTTTTTCAGCCAGCAGTTCAAACGTTCCTGCGTGCCCGACGGGGTAAAAGTGGGTTCGGTAACGCTTTCGCCAAGGGGCGACTGGCGTATGCCGTCCGACGCTTGCGCGAAAGAGTGGTTAAAAGATATCGAAAACCTTTGAAACTTAAACAAAACGCTTGACGGAAAGGCTGGAATTATATTACAATGTATATACTTTAACAAGTTTTTAAGGAGAGAGATAATGAAAAAATTCGTATGTCCCGTATGCGGTTATGTTCACGAAGGGGAAAACCCGCCGGAATTCTGTCCGCTTTGCAAATGCGCGGGTTCTAAGTTCAAGGTGCAGGAAGGACTTTCCTGGGCGGCGGAACACGTAGTCGGCGTGGCGAAAGGCGTTGATCCCGAAATAATCGAAGGACTCCGTCAGAACTTTACGGGCGAGTGTTCGGAAGTGGGTATGTACCTTGCCATGGCGCGCGTCGCTTACAGGGAAGGCTATCCCGAAGTGGGCGCGTATTACGAAAAGGCGGCTTACGAAGAAGCGGGGCACGCCGCCCTGTTTGCGGAACTTCTGGGCGAAGTTGTAACCGATTCCACCGAGAAGAACCTTAAAATGCGCGTGGACGCGGAAAACGGCGCGACGGCGGGCAAGACGGAACTTGCGAAGAAAGCAAAAGCGTTAAATCTCGACGCCATACACGACGCCGTTCACGAAATGGCGCGCGACGAAGCGCGTCACGGCAAAGCCTTCGAAGGGCTTTTGAAGAGATATTTCGGCAAATAAGAGAAAAAAGGGTTGTTTTCACAGCCCTTTAACTTTAAGTTAAAAAACGGAAGGAGTAGGATTATGGCAAAGTTTATACAAGAGGCGTCGCACACTTTTAACGAATATCTTCTTATCCCGGGGCATTCGGACGCGAATTGCATTCCCGCCGCGGTGAGTTTGAAAACTCCGTTGGTAAAGTATAAAAAGGGCGAAGAACCGGCTATTTCGATGAACGTGCCCATGGTTTCGGCGGTGATGCAGTCGGTATCGGGCGCAAAACTTGCCGTCGCGCTGGCAAAAGCGGGCGGCGTGTCGTTTATATACTGTTCGCAGCCGATAGAAGAAGAAGCAAACATGGTGCGCAGCGCGAAGAAAAGCAAAGCGGGGTTCGTGGTCAGCGATTCCAACATAACGCCCGACGCGACGCTCGCGGATATAGTGGCGTTAAAGGAACTGACGGGGCACTCCACCGTCGCGGTAACCGACGACGGCACGGCGGAGGGGAAACTTTTAGGCATCGTAACCAGCAGGGATTACCGTTTAAGCCGTATGCCGCTCGACCTGAAAGTAAAGGAGTTCATGACGCCTTTCGACAGGCTTATCTACGCCGAAGAAGGCGTTTCCTTAAAAGAAGCCAACGATATAATCTGGGACAACAAACTCAACGCCCTGCCCGTCGTTTCCAAGGACGGGAATTTGGTTTCGATGGTCTTCCGCAAGGACTACGAAGAACATAAGCAAAATCCCGACGAACTTTTAGACGCTTCCAAAAGATACGTTATCGGCGCGGGTATAAATACACACGATTTCAAAGAAAGAGTTCCCGCACTCATAGACGCGGGCGCGGACGTGCTTTGCATAGATTCTTCCGAAGGCTATTCCGACTGGCAGAAAAACACCCTTAAATGGATACGCGACAATTACGGCGATTCCGTGAAAGTCGGCGCGGGCAACGTCGTCAGCGCGGAAGGTTTCAGGTTTCTGGCGGACTGCGGCGCGGATTTCGTAAAAGTCGGTATAGGCGGCGGCTCTATCTGTATCACCCGTGAAACCAAGGGTATCGGCAGGGGACAGGCTACCGCACTCATAGAAGTGTGCAAGGAAAGAGATAAATATTATAAGGAAACGGGTATATATATTCCCGTTTGTTCCGACGGCGGCATAGTTTACGACCACCACATAACGCTGGCTCTCGCCATGGGCGCGGACTTCGTTATGCTGGGCAGGTACTTTGCCCGTTTCGACGAAAGCCCGTCGGGAAAGATAAGTATCAACGGGATATATTATAAGGAATACTGGGGCGAAGGTTCCGCAAGAGCGAGAAACTGGCAGCGGTACGATTTGGGCGGCGTTAAAAAACTTTCCTTCGAAGAAGGCGTGGACTCCTACGTTCCCTACGCCGGCAGACTTAAAGACAACGTAAAGACCACCGTCGCCAAGATAAAATCGACTATGTGC
This sequence comes from Christensenella sp. UBA1259, assembly GCA_002308755.1. Classification (GTDB taxonomy): domain Bacteria; phylum Bacillota; class Clostridia; order Christensenellales; family Borkfalkiaceae; genus UBA1259. The sequence goes on along the minus strand of DBVR01000016.1, from coordinate 12,436 downwards.
AACTGCGGTGCGCTGACAATCCCCGAATTGCAGAAAAAAGCAGTGATAACGTTGGTTTCGGCAACGAGTATCGTAGAAGGCGGCGCGCACGACGTCATCACCAAAAACAAACAGATAGAAATAAAGTAACTTTAAAAAAGACGGATTTAGTTGCAAAAAGCACGCTTTCAGCGTGCTTTTTGATTTTGCGGAAAAACGTATCCGCAGATTTCATACGGCGGTTGACGATGCAATAAGAGTCATTTCTTCAGGTTTTTCGGTATTTTAATTGCCTTAAACATAAATATGCATAACACTTCTATAAGCAGAGTAAAAAGTCCTGACATCATCAAATCTGAAACAAAAGCTTTTTTAAACTCGGGAGAGTTTTCTAAACAATAATAGAACGCATTGAATCCCTTATAGGCATATCCCGCTTCGGCGACGAGATCATTAGCGACGAAAATGTAAGTGAATAACAAAGCGCCTAAAATAAAAATCACGGTCGTGACAAAACTTATAATAATCATAACGATGTTTTGTTTTCCGCCGAATTGTTTGCACAGGAAAAGTCCGAAAATAATCGATATAATGGGCGCAAGGGAAGTTATGTAGTTCAAAAAATATCCCAATACAAACGCGACGACAGATCCCGATAGCGCACCGATGAGAATACCGAAAAATCCCCGAAGATAGTTGTTCGGCGCATTTCGATAATCTTCATTGATTTTTTCTATTGTACTGTTTATTGCGGTAAACCCTTCGTTGGAAACGCGTATTTTTATTTTTGTATTCGGTAAAAAAATAAATTCGTCGGCATTTTCATCAAAAACGTTTCCCGATTGAGGACAAACATCTTTTTTGGGAGCGTCGAGACTTTCCAAAGTTTCGAGTATTTTAGACAATACAGTTGTGAATTTTTTTTCAAAAGACCGTCCTGTCATAGACCCGATCAATATCGTCACGCCGAAATCAAATGCACCGACTTGAACCAAGGGGATTTTAAACGAATTCATCTTTAAGAGAAAATCATTTTTCTTTGATTGCGATAAAAACGTAGAAAACAGAAAAAGCGGTCCCGCAGCCATTACGTTATTGAAAACGTTGACTTCGTATCCGTTTATGAAACCGTACCCGTAATTTTTGTCGTAGGTAAAATTATACTCTGTAAGCGAATTGACGATATGCTTATTCATATTGATCCCCACAATCCTATTCTAAACTCATTATATCATTTAAATGGTTTCGGTGCAAGTGGCGATATTTATTTCCTGTTTATGTAATCTATGTTGCCGCCGAAAGGCGGATATCACCCCGCAGGGATTTCACCGTCAAAGACGATTTCACCCGTCTGTTAAGACGGATTTAGTTGCAAAAAGCACGCTTTCAGCGTGCTTTTTACATGGTAGCCCCACGGAGACTTTGCCGGTCAGGATTGCAAATCAAATGGCGACCGAACTACGTTCGAGCCTCCGCGGGCAAGAAAAAACCCACCCTAAAACTGGGTGAGTTTTTCCTTGGTAGCCCCACGGAGACTCGAACTCCGGATTCTGCCTTGAGAGGGCAGCGTCTTAACCGCTTGACCATGAGGCCGCGTCGTCGCACGCCCTGATTGTCCGCAAAAATCCCGTCGGATTTTCGCTTGACTTTGCGGGCGGCTCCTCCTCTACGATAAAAATCTTTGCAAGCAAATCTTTTTATCGTGGTTTTATTTTTTGTTTCGGCAGGGGTTATTTTACCACACGCCGAAATTTTTTGCAAGTAAAATCGGTATGTTTTAAACCCGCGTCGGCCGACGGAAAAGAAATAATAACCCGAAGTTAAACGGGCGAATATCGTGCTTACTGTTTTGACATCTCTCTTTACGGTCGCGAAGAAGCAGACCGAGAGCACCGCGCCGCAGCAAGACGCCGACTTCTTATAATTTTTTCGTGGATTTTTTTGACCTTTCCTATCGCACCGTGCAGGCTAACTATATTGTAGCAGATTCTTTCGGTTTTGGCAATGCTTTGATTTGACTTTTGAGCTTTTTTGCTTTATATTTTATTTATAAAAAATTTTTCCGACACGCTTTTATGAAAAAACTCGTCAATTTACGCCCCGCGCTGTTTTTCGCGCTTGCCTTTATTTTCGGCATACTTTTTGCGTTTTCCGTAGTTACAGGAAACGTTTTTCTTGCCGTAACGGCGGGAATACTCGCCGCAGGCGTTTTCATTTTATTTATCATTTTCCCGTCGAAAGATTTTTCCGTAAAACTTAAATGCGCCCTTTCAATATGTTTCGTCATTTTTATTTTTCTCGGCGGACTGCGCTTTTATTTTGCGGTAAACGCTTATGATAACGCGGGACTCAACGACAGGTATTTAAGCGTTTCGGGGGAAGTCGACGAAGTGAAAACCTTCGACGGCAAAGAATACGCCGTTATATCGGGCGTGAACTTCAACGGTTCGGTGTCGGGCAGAACCGACTACCGCCTATCTCTTTATATCGAAGGGTACAAGGGATTGCGCATAGGCGATACCGTTTCTTTTTCGGCAGTCGTAAAGGATAAAGGACTTTTTTACGACGGAAAATTCGCGGCGTACGCCGTGGCGGATAAAGTCAAATACTACGCCTACGTTTCCGACGTGGAAATAAACGGAAGCGCGCCGTCTTTGTTTCAGAAAATAAACCTTGCCATGTACGATACCCTGCAAGCGGGACTTACGGGCGACGACTTCGCCGTAGCGTACGCACTTTTAACCGGTAATTCAGACTATATGACCGAAGACACCGTTTCGTCTTTTCGGAACGCAGGTGCGGCGCATATTTTCGCGGTATCGGGCTTGCACGTGGGTTTTCTTGCGGCGGCTATTGCCTTTATCCTTAAAAAGTGCAGGGTGAACGGCTACGCCGCGTATGCGATAACCCTTATATGCTGCTTTGCATATTCGGGCATATGTTCATTTACGGCGTCGTCTTTAAGGGCGGTAATAATGTTCGCCGTGCTCGGGTTCGCCCCTTTGACCGGAAGACGCTACGACGGGATATCTTCCGTCGCCCTTGCCGCCGCCCTGATACTTATAATTTCTCCCGCACAACTTATGTGCGCGGGGTTTCAACTTTCTTTTGCGGTGGCGTTCTTTCTGACGGTACTCGCAAGACCTTTGGCTGTCGGGATCAGAAAGATATTTAAGTTTTTGCCCGAAAAAGCGTGCGGCGTAATATCCGCCTGCCTTACCGCACAACTTGCGGCAATCCCCGTAAGCCTTCACTTTTTCGGCAGTTTTTCCGCCGTCGGGGTTATAGTCAATATCCTTTTTATCCCCGTCGTCGGCGCGCTGTTTATCTTGCTTTTTATATGCGTCGTATCAGGCGCTTTTATTTCTCCCGTCGTCGTTCTGTTTTTGCCGAAATACGCGATTATCGCCGTAAGATTTCTCATTTCCTTTTTCGACGACAAGATATTCACGGTGGGCGGCTTTACCTTCGGCGCGTTTGTGATATCCTATTATTTTGCGCTTATCGTGTGCGGCGGGCTTATAAACCTTAAACGCGCGGCGAAGATCGCACTGTCTTTTGCGCTTATTTTTATCACCGCCGCGGGGGTTGCGATAAAGACCGCGGATTATAACGCAAAGTGCAAAATAACAGTTTTGGGCACGGAAAATTTCTGCGCCTGTATCGTAAGCGAAAGGGGCGAAAATCTTCTCGTCGTGAGTCGCGCCGAATACGTTTTTTCCTACGCAAGGCTCAAAAAAGTCGCCGACGGGAATAATATAAAAGAAGTCGCGGTGTTGTTGCTTGAAAAGGAAGGATCTTACGACCTGCAAGTTCTCGTGAGTAAACTTTCGGGTGCGGTGAAAGTTTCCGCGCTGTATATTCCGGGCGATACCGAAGAAGAACAGAAAACGGTGTTAAAAAGAGCGTTTCCCGACGTCGCGCTTATAAATTACGCCGACGGCACGGTGATTTCGGTGGGCAACACCGAGGGAACGGTGGAAAACGGCGGAAAGTGTTTTCTTATTCGCAGTAACGGCGGGGTAACGGCGATATACGCGAAGTTAAACGACAGTCCTTTCTCGGTATCCGTTACGCCCGATACCGTCGTATGCTACGATAAGGCGGACTATATTTTTTCGGCGTACGCACCCGAAAGACTTCTGACGTATTTAAAGAGCGGAAGTTTCGAGAACGCCGAAAGCGGCGGCGTCGTAACTATTTTGAAATAATAACGGATAAAAGACGAAAAGCCGCCCCGATAACTGTTGCAAAGAAAAGCGGAAAGTGATACAATATAAAAGGCGAAGGGCGGGAGTTTTTTAAAAAAACGCAAAGCGTGGTGAAAACGTGAAGTTTACGGACCTTAAAAGATCTTTGGACGGCGGCGAAAGTTTTTCCGTCTATTTAATAGAAGGGGAAGACGCGTATTTCAGGACCGCCGCGGTCAAAGCGATAAAAGAAAAATTCGTGCAGTCGCCCGAGATGAATTTCGTGAATTTCGACGGGGACGATACCGACGTTGCGGAACTTTCCGCGTCGCTTTGGGCGTTGCCGTTCATGAGTGAAAAAAGGATGACCGCGGTTCGGGAATTTTACCCCAAGGAAAGCGGCATAAAGGGTTCGTTAAAGGACTTTCTTAACAACCCGCCGAAAGAATCGGTTTTTCTCGTCGTGAACGAAAAGCCCTGCGAAAGTCTTAAAAAATACCCGTCGGTGTGCGTGATAGATTGCGGTAAAGCCGACCTTATCACCCTTTCGAAGTGGATAATCGCTTACTTAAAGGGTAGAAAAGTATCGATATCCTACGATACGGCGCAGGAACTTGCGGAGTATTGCGGGCGGGATATGAACCGCATAAAAAACGAATCGGAAAAACTTGCGGGTTTCGTCGGTGAAGGCGGAACGATCGCCAACGACGTCGTGTACGAAAACGTGTACAGGGACGCCGAACATAAGATATACGAGATGACGGAATATATCGGCAAAAAGAATTTCGGCGCGGCTGTTTCCGTCGTAAACGATATGATAGGGAGAGGCGAACCGCCGCAAAGGATAATCGTGTCGGTGTACAATTATTTCCGCCGACTGCTTTTCATAAAGATAAGCGGTATGACCGACGGGGAACTTGCGGAATATTTCGGCATCAGGGATTACGCCGTGAAAAAGTCCAGGGAACAGGCGAATAAAATCGGCGCGAAATCCCTTAAAAAGGCGATAGATAAACTTGCGGAATCGGATTATTCGGTGAAGATAGGAAAAACCGACGAATTCGACGCCATGTGGCTCAATATTTTCGGCATAATGACCGCCTGAAATTCGGAATCGGCGGGATTTTCTAAAATAATATAAGGAACGGAATATGGATATCATTGAAAAGTTAAAAGAGTTCTGGGGCAATTTCACGCAGAATCCGGAAACCACGGTGGCGTTCGTCGTGTGCGTCGTCGTGTTTACGGTGATGTATTTTTATCTCATCAAGTTTCTTCTCGACAACAATTCGAGAGGACTGGTCGTGATATTTTTGTTCTCAATGGTGATAGGCGCGGGGATAATTTCTCTCATAAGTACTATGAATTCGGCGATATATCTTATTATTCCGGCTATTTTCCTCGTCATAATAATAGTTCTCTATTCGGTGGAATTAAAGCGAATAATCTGGGCGCACATGAATATAAAACTCGCCGACGTTAAACACGGCGACAGTCGCAGTTACGACGAAGAGCGCGTCGAAAACTGTATCAACGAAATAATAAAAGCGCTCCAGAATATGTCTAAAAACGACACGGGCGCGATAATCGTTCTGTCCGCGGGCAACGTACCTTCACAGATAATAGACAGCGGTGTGAGACTCGACAGCGACATATCCAGCGAACTTATAGAGAGCGTGTTTTTCCCCAAGACTCCGCTGCACGACGGGGCTATGATAATAAGCGACACCAAGATAGTCGCGGCGGGGTGTTTCTTACCGCTGTCGCAGAATATGGACAATATCCCGAAAGATCTCGGCACGCGGCACAGGGCGGGGATAGGCGTTACCGAAACCATCGACGTCGTGTCGCTGATAGTTTCCGAAGAAACGGGGATCATTTCCATAGCGAAAGCAGGCAAAATAACGAGATACGCCGACTTTGAAACGTTAAAGAAAACTCTCAACAAATACTACTGGCAAGAACTCGAAAGCGCAAGGAAATAACGGGGGTCTGTCATGGATAACAAAAACGTAAACAATCAATACGAAACCAACGAAAACAAAGCGAGAAACATATGGCGCAACATAGGTATCGGCGTGATGGCGTTCTTTGTCGCCGTGCTCACGGTAGTGGTGATAAGTATATGACGGAAAAAGAGAAAAGACTCGTTTTTCCCGCGGAGATACTCTTGCCCGACGTCGACGATCCGTCGGCGTTCGCGTGTATCGCCTGCGACCAGTTCACCAGCGAAAAACGGTACTGGGAAGAACTTAAAGATTTCGTGGGCGAAAAGCCTTCGGCGTTGAATCTTATCCTGCCGGAAGCGTACTTATCCGATGATGCCGAAAAAAGGATAAAGGACATCCGCCGTTTCATGACGGAATACGTAAGCGGCGGGGTCTTTAAAAAACTGCCCAAGGGCTACGTTTTAACGGTAAGGAAAACGCCTTTCGTAAAGAGACGTATAGGACTCGTGGCGGCGATAGATCTGGAGTGTTACGATTATAAAAAGGGTTCGGTTTCCCCGATACGGGCGACGGAAGGCACGATAGAAGAACGAATTCCGCCAAGGCTTAAAGTAAGAGAAAACGCCGACTTGGAACTTCCGCACGTTATGGTGCTTTTCGACGACGAAAAAAGAGAGATAACCGAAAAGTTATACGAAAACAGGGCGAAATATGAAAAACTCTACGATTTCACCCTGAATATGGGCGGCGGCGACATAGAAGGTTATTTTATTCCCGAAGACGACGAAACTGCGGCAAAGTTTTACGGACTCGGCGATAAAGAAAGACTGCGTGAAAAATACGGCGACGTGCCCCCGCTGGTGCTTGCGGTAGGGGACGGCAATCACTCTCTTGCGACGGCGAAAGCGTTCTGGGAGAAGATAAAAAGCGGAATACCCGCAAGCGAAAGGGAAACTCACCCCGCAAGGTTCGCGCTTTGCGAACTCGTGAACATTTACGACGAAGGGATATATTTCGAGCCGATATACAGGTTCGTAAGCGGCGTGGATAAAGAAAAATTCAAAAAAGAACTCGAAAAGATCGACGCGGGTAATTGCGAGTATTTCGACGGAGAAAAAACCGTAAAACTTTGCGGGAGCGCGGATTTTTCTTCGGGGATAAGAAATACGGACGCGCTTATCACGGACTATATAGGAAAATTCGGCGGCACGGTAGATTATATTCACGGCAGAGAAAATCTTTTCGCACTGGTAAAAAGCGATAAAACGGCAATCGGGATAATGCCCGAAACGCTTAAAAAAGAAGAACTGTTTAAAATAGTCGCAAATAAGGGCGCGTTGCCGAGAAAATCTTTTTCGATGGGCGAAGGCGTTGAGAAAAGATATTATCTGGAAGCGAAACTTATAAAATAGAGGCAGGATATGTTGAAAGTATGCAAATTCGGCGGCACGTCCATGGCGGACGCCGCGGCGTTCAGGAGAGTTAAAGAGATAATCGCTTCCGACAAGTCGAGAAGGTTTATCGTAGTTTCCGCCCCCGGAAAACGCAATAAAAGCGACCAGAAAATAACCGACACTTTATACGAGTGCTATCGGGATCTTATAAAAACGGGATCTTTTTCGGAAAGGTTTGCCTTCATACGCGAAAGGTTTTCCGAAATAGCGGAAGAACTTGAAATCTCGCTCGATATAGAGGAGATTCTCGATAGGACCGAACGGGAGATAACCGAGAAAAAGGACGCGGATTTTACCGCTTCGAGAGGGGAATATCTGTGCGCCAGAATTATGGCGGACTTTTTGGGTTTTCCTTTCGTCGACGCCGTGGAAATGGTGCGCTTCGACAGCCACGGAGATCTTAACGCCGACTACACCGACGATAAGGTGAAAAACCGCTTAAAAGGACTGGATAACGCCGTCATACCGGGGTTTTACGGCAAAGATTTCGGCGGCAACGTAAAGACTTTCAGTCGCGGCGGCAGCGACATCACGGGTGCGATAATAGCCCGCGGCGTTTCCGCCGACGTGTACGAAAACTGGACGGACGTCAGCGGGTTTTTGGTCTGCGATCCCAAAATAGTTCCCGCCGCAAAGAGTATAAAGTATATAACCTACAAGGAATTAAGGGAACTTTCCTACATGGGGGCGACGGTGTTGCACACCGAAGCCGTTTTTCCCGTAATGAAGAAAAGAATACCGATAAACATAAAAAATACTTTCCGCCCCGAAGACGACGGAACGATGATAATTCCCAACGAACAGTATAAGTGTTGCGACGATTCGATAGTAACCGGTATAGCCGGTAAAAAGGACTTTACCGTCATTTATATAGAAAAATCGCTTATGAATTCCGAAGTCGGGTTTATCCGCCGCGTACTTTCGGTGGTAGAGCATTACGGGCTTATGGTGGAACACGTTCCGTCGGGTATAGACACGCTTTCTCTGGTTTTGGAAACGGGACAGTTAAAAGGCGGCATACTTTCCGACGTGGTCAACGAGATAAGGGAGAACGTCAGCCCCGACTATATACACGTCATAGAAAATATTTCGCTTATAGCGACCGTGGGACACGGTATGGCAAGGCGCAGCGGTACGGCGGCAAGACTTTTCGGCGCGCTTGCGGATCAGGGCATAAATATAAAGATGATAGACCAGGGGTCGAGCGAGCTTAATATTATCATAGGCGTCGCCAACGAAGACTACGAAAAATGTATAAAGGCGATATACGACGCTTTCTATAAAGAATAAATTAAAGTTTACAGGAGATTTAAGAAACATGGATTATGCGAAAGAGTCTTTAAGGCTACACGGAGAATGGCACGGGAAATTAGATATCGTTTCCAAAGTAAAGGTTACTAACAGGCAGGAACTGTCTTTGGCGTACACGCCGGGCGTTGCCGAGCCGTGCCTTGCTATTCAGAAAGATTACGACAAATCTTTCGAACTTACGGGCAGGGGCAACACCGTAGCCGTCATAACCGACGGCACGGCGGTTTTGGGACTCGGAGATATCGGTCCCGAAGCGGGTATGCCCGTTATGGAAGGCAAATCCGTACTGTTTAAGGAATTCGGCGGCGTCAACGCTATACCCCTTTGCGTAAGGAGTAAAGACGTCGATGAAATAGTTAAAACCGTAAAACTTCTCGCGGGAAGTTTCGGCGGGGTGAATTTAGAAGATATTTCCGCACCCAGATGTTTCGAAATAGAGAAGAGATTGAAAGAAGATCCCGAAGTGGATATCCCGATATTCCACGACGACCAGCACGGCACGGCGGTGGTATGCGTTGCGGCTACCATAAACGCCCTTAAAATAGTGGGCAAAAAATGGGAAGACGTGAGCGTCGTTTTCAGCGGCGCGGGCGCGGCGGGAGAAGCGATCGCGAAGCTTATGATCGCCATGGGCGCAAAAGACGTCGTTATGTGCGACAGAAAAGGGATAATCTATAAGGGCAGAACGGAAAATATGAACCCCGAAAAAGAAAGGATCGCGGAATACACCAACAAATCCTGCAAGAAAGGTACGCTTGCGGACGCAATGGTAGGCGCGGATATATTCGTCGGCGTCAGCAGTGCGGGGATAGTATCGCAGGATATGGTAAGAAGTATGAATAAAGGCGCTATCGTTATGCCTATGGCAAACC
>DBVR01000016.1:323-2622 GCA_002308755.1 Christensenella sp. UBA1259 | reverse complement strand
TCCCAACCAGATAAACAACGTGCTGGCGTTCCCCGGCATTTTCAGGGGCGCGCTGGATTGCAGAGCAAAGGATATAAACGACGAGATGAATATCGCGGCGGCGACGGCGATAGCGGGACTTATAAGCGACAAGGAATTAAGACCGGATTACATTATCCCCGAACCCTTCGACAAACGCGTAGCGCCCACGGTGGCGGCGGCGGTAAAAGCTGCGGCTATAAAGTGCGGGCTTAACAGGATATAGTTTCCGTAAGTATTATAGGGTAATAAAATGTCCGTGAGTTTTTTTGAAAGAGTTTATGCCGCGGTGATGCGGATTCCTTGCGGAAAAGTCGCAAGTTACGGACAAATCGCGGAAATCGCGGGAAACAAAAATATGGCACGGCAAGTGGGGTGGGCGTTGCATAACAATCCCACCCCGGATATAATACCGTGTTACAGAGTAGTGTTCAGGGACGGTAGTTTAAGCCCCGCGTTTAAATTCGGCGGGGAAAACGCCCAAAGACGACTGCTTGAAAAAGAAGGCGTAAAATTTGACGGGAAAGGTCGTGTAAAGCCTTGCTTTTTCATTTAAAAAATGATATTATATACAGGCGCGTCGGTCTTGGTCTTTAAAGACGGAGCGACGACGGGGTGTAGCGCAGTTGGTAGCGCGCTTGGTTCGGGACCAAGAGGTCGTGGGTTCAAATCCCGTCACTCCGACCATTTGAACAAACCGCGGGGCAATCCGTAAAAGGATTGTCCCACGGTTTCTTTATGTCCGCAAAGCGGGACATAAAGCCGCGACCTACGGTCGTGGATGACGCGATTGACCGCTTGTAGCGGTAGCAATCGCTAAGTCGAGTCGCGAAGCGACGAACACCACGACGCTTGTCGTCGTATTCCGTCGCAAACTCGTGTTTGCTCCTTACAAATCGGTCACTCCGACCAGAAACGAAAAGAAACGGCAAACGCCGTTTCTTTTTTAATGATTTCAGATATTATCATCGGTCGTAACTGCGGATTATTTCTTCGGCGATGATGCGCTTACTTACGCACCTGTCCATCGCCTGTTTTTCGATATAGCGGTGGGCGTCTTCTTCCGACATGTTAAGCGAGTTGATAAGCGTCCATTTCGCACGGTTGACTATCTTTATTTCCATCATCTTCTCTTCCAAAGATACGGATTTCTTTTCCATTTTGCGAAGCCGTTCACGTGTTGCTTTGATAAAATCAAGCGCCTGCGTAACGTTTTGGGTTGGCAGGGGCTTTCTCACCGTAAATACGCCGAAATCGGAGACTTTATCGTAAACGTCGTGGTAATTATCGCTCCGAACGAAAAGCAAAACGACGGACGGGCTTCTGTCCGATATGTCTATCGCAAACTTTGCCCCGAAGTCGTCGGGAAGGGGCGTATTTATGATTATCAGATCGTACGGGCGTTCGGCTATGATTCTTTGCGCTTCGCTTACGCTTTTTGCGGTTTTTACGGGGCGATAGGTCGATTCGGGTAAAAACCGCATGACATTTTCCGTAAAACTTTCGGAAGCCGAAACCATAAGAACGCTGTAAACGTGCTCTTTAAGTGACATAAAATCCTTCGTTCGTCTTATTCGACGTAAGCCGAAACTATCGCTTTCGGCAAGTTGTTCGCTATAAATACGCTCGCCGCCGCTTTTTGCTTTGCTGCCACAAGCGTTTCGGGAAGCGTTTTATATTTTTTAAGCATTTCTCCGTCCGCCTTATACATATTGAAATCGGCGGGGGCGGGCAATTTTTCGTTGCCGCTTATTCCTTCGATGGCGGAATATATAATAAGCGCGAAAGCGATATAGGGATTTGCAAGCGGGTCGGGGGAACGGAGTTCCGCGCGTTTATAATCGCCTTCCGCCGCGGGTATCCTTATGAGTTCCGAACGGTTTTCCTTCGACCAGGCTATAAATTTCGGCGCTTTGTTCACGCCGAACCGCTTATAAGAGTTTTCGGTATTGTTGAAAAACACGGTGCAGTCTGCCGCCCTGTTTAAGACCCCCGCGATACAGTTTTCGGAAACGTCTTTTCCGTTTTTTTCTTTAACGGAAAAATTGATATGAAAACCGTTGCCCGGGGCGTTATCCACGGATTTCGGCGAAAAGTCGGCGTAAAGCCCGTTCCTGAAAGCGACGGCAGAAACTACCTGACGGAAAGTTATCGCGTTGTCGGCGGCGGAAAGCGCGTCCTAATACCTGAAATCTATTTCGTTTTGCCCCGCGCCTTCTTCGTGGTGGGAACTTTCGGGGTATATGCCCATCTGTTCCAGAGTAAGGCAGATCTCGCGGCG
>DBVR01000016.1:0-266 GCA_002308755.1 Christensenella sp. UBA1259 | reverse complement strand
TTGCCGTTTTCGTCCAACTTGAAAAGATAAAATTCCATTTCCGAACCGAAAGAAAAAGAAAGCCCCTTACTCTCGGCGGCTTTTACGGCGTTTTTAAGTATGAGCCGCGAATCGCACTCGAAAGGCGTGCCGTCCGGATATGTGATATCGCAAAACATACGGACCACTCTTCCGTGTTCGGGACGCCAGGGAAGTATCGAAAGGGTAGAAGGATCGGGGCGCAAAAACAGATCGGATCTCGCTTCGTCGCCGAAACCTTTTATTGC
>DBVR01000037.1 GCA_002308755.1 Christensenella sp. UBA1259 | reverse complement strand
AGCCGTATGGGTAGCGGTAAAGGTTCGGTAGAATTCTGGGTAGCGGTGGTAAAACCGGGCAGAGTGCTTTTCGAAATGTCCGGTATTCCCGAGGACGTCGCGAAAGAAGCGATGCGTCTTGCGGGACACAAACTTCCCATAAAGACCAAGTTCGTAAGAAAGGCGGATTTGGAAGAGAAAATCAGTAACGAAGGCGGTGAAAGCGTATGAAAGCAAAAGAACTCCGCGAATTAACGGTAGAAGAATTGAATACGAAACTCAAAGAACTTTCCGAGGAACTTTTCAATCTTCGTTTCCGCCATGCGATAGGACAACTTGAAAACCCCTCGTCGCTTGCGTCCTGCAAAAAGGACATAGCAAGGGTAAAGACCCTGTTAAGAGAGAAGGAACTCGCGTCGAAGTAGGAGAAGTTATGGAAAGAAATTTAAGAAAAGAAAGGGTAGGAATAGTAGTTTCCGATAAAATGGACAAGACGGTCGTAGTTGCCGTTGAAGAAAAATACAAACACCCTTTGTACAAGAAGACAGTAAAAAAGACTCATAAATTCAAGGCGCACGACGCGTTGAACGCCTGCGGAGTGGGCGATAAAGTGCTTATAGTCGAGACCCGTAAACTTTCCAGAGACAAAAACTGGAGAGTGGCGGAAGTCATAGAAAAGGCTAAGTAAGGAGGGCGACATGATACAACCGTTCAGCAGATTGAAAGCGGCGGNNTAAATTCAAAGCGCACGACGAAAATAACGCTTGCGGAATCGGCTATAAGGTACTTATCGTTGAAACGAGGAAGCTTTCCAAGGACAAGAATTGGAGAGTTGCCGCAATTATCGAAAAGGCTAAGTAAGGAGACGCACTATGATACAACCATTTACAAGATTGAAAGCGGCGGACAATTCCGGCGCGAAAGAATTGATGTGCATTAAAGTTTTGGGCGGATCGTTCAGAAGAACGGGTAACGTCGGAGACGTTATCGTGGCGTCCGTCAAAACGGCTACTCCCGGCGGCGCGGTAAAAAAAGGCGAAGTCGTGAAGGCGGTAATAGTCAGAAGCACCAGCGGGATCAGAAGGAACGACGGAACTTTCGTGCGTTTCGACGAAAACGCGGCGGTAATTATCGACGCGCAGAAACAGCCCCGCGGCACGCGTATTTTCGGGCCGATAGCGAGAGAACTGCGCGATAAGGATTATATGCGTATAATTTCGCTTGCGCCGGAAGTGTTATAAGGAGAACGACGATGAAAGTAAAGAAGAACGATACGGTACTGGTTTTATCCGGAAAAGACGCCGGCAAGACCGCCAAAGTTTTGGTCGCTATGCCGAAAGACAACAAGATAGTCGTCGACGGCGTGAACGTTCAGAAAAAGCATAAAAAGGCGAGAAGCGCGCAGGAAGTAAGTTCCATAGTCAATCAGTCGGGACCTATCGACGCTTCCAACGTTTTAGTGGTCTGTCCCGCTTGCGGCAAGGCTACGAGAGTGGCTTACAAGACGGAAGGCGATAAAAAAGCCCGCGTATGCAAGAAGTGCGGCGCGTTCTTAGACGCCACCAAGGAAGCCAAGGAAGTCAAGAAGGCGTCCAAGAAGAAAGCCAAGAAAGAAGCGGAACAACCCGCCGAAGAGAAGTAAGACGGAGGAAAACTTAAATGGCAGAAAAAAAGACTCAGGTTGCTAAGGAAACTGTAACCGAGAAAACTCCCAACAGGGTAAAGGAACTGTACTTAAACACGGTAGTTCCCGCACTCATGAAGAAATTCAACTATAAAAACGTCAATCAAGTCCCCAAACTCGTGAAAATAACCATCAACTCGGGGCTCGGCGACGTAAAGGACAACGCCAAGAGTATTCAGATAGCGCAGGAAGAGTTAAGACAGATCTCCGGACAGAAACCGATACTTACGCAGGCGAAGAAATCCGTCGCGAACTTCAAAATAAGGGAAGGTCAGAATATCGGCATGAAGGTTACCTTACGGGGCATCAGAATGTACGAATTTTTCGACAAATTCATTTCGATAGCGCTTCCGAGAGTAAGGGATTTCAGGGGTGTGCCCACCAAGTCTTTCGACGGCAGGGGCAACTACGCTATGGGTGTTAAAGAACAACTTATCTTTCCGGAAATTTCCTACGATCAGGTAGAAAAGATCAGGGGATTCGATATCTGCATCACCACCACGGCGAACACCGATGAAGAGGCGAGAGAATTGCTTGCGATGCTCGGTATGCCCTTCGCCACCAAGTAAGGAAAAGGAGAAAAAACATGGCAAAAAAAGCAATGATAAATAAGCAGAAAAGACCTGCTAAATTTTCCACCAGAGCCTATACGAGATGTTCTATTTGCGGGCGTCCCCACGCGGTCATACGCAAATACGGTATCTGCCGTATCTGTTTCAGGAACTTAGCGTATAAAGGGCAGATCCCCGGCGTTAAGAAGGCGAGTTGGTAAAGGAGGAAAGTAAGATGACAGACGTTATTGCGGATATGCTGACGAGAATAAGGAACGCAGCGCAGGCTAAACACGACACCGTGGAAATTCCTGCGTCTAACACCAAAAAAGCCATTGCCGAAATACTTTTGAAAGAAGGTTATATTTCCGCCGTGGAAATTCTGGAAGGCGTTCAGGGAACTATAAAGATAACCCTTAAATACGAAGGAAAGAACAAAGTTATTTCCGGACTCAAAAGGGTAAGTAAGCCCGGTTTAAGGGTTTACGTCGGAGCGGACGAGATACCGCAGGTATTAGGCGGACTCGGTATCGCTATCTTATCCACGTCGAAAGGCATTATGACGGGTAAGGAAGCGAAAGCGGCAAATCAGGGCGGGGAAGTTCTCGCCTACGTTTGGTAGGAGGTCGTTATGTCAAGAATAGGAAACGCACACATAGTCGTACCTGCCGGCGTTACGGTAGAGTTTAAGGACAACGTTATAACCGTAAAAGGCGCGAAAGGGACTTTAACGCAGAGTTACGATCCCATAATACAGCCGAGTTTAGACGGAAACGTTATAGTTTTCAAAAGAGCGAACGATTTAGGGCCGACCAAGGCAAAGCACGGTTTATACAGGGCGCTTACCGCCAACATGATAAAGGGCGTTACGGAAGGATATACCAAAAGACTTCTCGTAAACGGCGTCGGCTGGAAGGTTGCAAAACAAGGCAAAAAGATAGTTTTGAACGTGGGATTTTCTCATCCCGTCGAAGTAGAAGAGACCGACGGTATAACTCTTGATTGCCCCTCGCAGACGGAGATCACGGTTTCCGGCATAGATAAATGCAAAGTGGGACAGGTAGCCGCCATGATAAGAGGGATAAGAGAACCCGAACCTTATCACGGCTACGGAATCAAGTATTCCGACGAAGTTATCGCGCGTAAGGTCGGTAAAGCCGCGGGCGGCAAAGGTTAAAATTTAAAGTGCTTTTAGTGGTCGATAAAGATCGGCTGCCGAGTGTGTCTTCGGACGCGAAAAGTTATTAAATAGGAGAAGATCATGATTACCAAGATCAACAAGAATCAGGACAGACTGAAAAGACATAAAAGGGTAAGACGCAAAATAAAGGGCACGGCGGAAACGCCGAGACTTTCGGTTTACAGGAGTCTTAACCACATTTATGCGCAACTTATCGACGACGTGAAAGGCGTAACTTTAGTTACGGCATCCACTCTCGACAAGGAACTCAAAGGCAATTTAGGCGATAAAGACAAAAAGGCGCAGGCGTTTGCGGTCGGCGAACTTATCGCCAAAAAGGCAAAAGAAAAGGGTGTGGAAACCGTCGTGTTCGACAGGGGCGGATACCTTTATACCGGCAGGGTGGCGAATCTTGCCGACGGCGCGAGAAAAGGCGGCCTTAAATTCTAAACAAGGAGATTAAGAATATGGCGAGAGATAACGGCAGAGCGCCGAGAAAGGTAGAAGAGAACGACGGACTTATCAAGAAGACTATTTCCATAAACCGCGTTACCAAGGTCGTCAAAGGCGGCAAGAACATGCGTTTTGCGGCGTTCGTGGTAGTAGGCGACGGAAAGGGCAGGATAGGTTGCGCTTTGGGTAAATCGACGGAAGTTCCGGAAGCGATAGATAAAGCGACGGCGAGAGCCAAGAAGAATATGATGCCCATATCCCTTTTAGGCACGAGTATTCCCCACGAAGTAATAGGTAAATTCGGCAGCGGCACGGTTTTGATGATGCCGGCTGCGGAAGGTACCGGAGTTATAGCGGGCGGCCCCGTGCGTGCGGTAATGGAAGCGGTAGGCGTTACCGATATAAGAACCAAATCGCACGGCACCAACAATCCCATAAACTGCGTTAAAGCGGCGATACAGGGACTAAAGGAATTAAGATCCGCCGAGCAGGTGGCGGCTATCCGCGGCAAGACCGCCGAAGAAATCAACGGTTAAGGAGAATAAAAATGGCAAAAGCGAATAAAACCGAAACCGGTAAAATCAAAGTAACGCTTGTGAAAAGCACCATAGCCGCGCTTCCCAACCACAAGAAAATAGTGGAAGCGCTAGGGCTCAAAAAGGTCAATTCTTATAAAATTCACGAAGAAACGCCGAGTATTCTCGGCATGATAGCGAAAGTCGGTTACCTTCTGAAAGTCGAAAAGATTTAAGGTAAAAGGCGAAAGTAAAGGAGTCGATAATATGAAAATAGGTGATTTAAGTCCTGCTCCCGGAGCGGTAACGTCTTCCAAGAGATTAGGAAGAGGGATAGGCAGCGGACTCGGCAAAACAAGCGGCAAAGGGCACAAAGGTCAATGGGCAAGAAGCGGCGGCGGAGTTCGTCCGGGATTCGAAGGCGGTCAGATGCCTTTGATAAGGCGTATTCCGAAGCGCGGATTCAACAATATATTCAGGAAGGAATACAGCATAGTCAATCTTTCGGTGTTGGAAGGTTTTGAAGCGGGTTCGGTCGTGGATATAAACGTTCTTGCGGAAAACGGTCTTATAAAACTCGTTAAGGGCGGCGTAGGTCTTAAAGTTCTCGGAAACGGCGAACTGACCAAGGCGTTGACCGTGAAAGCCGACGCTTTTTCGGCGAAAGCGAAAGAAGCGATAGAAAAAGCCGGCGGCACTGCCGAAATAATCTGACGTTACCGTCGTATTTCAGGAGGGTAAAATGTGGCAGACGATAGTAAATGCGTTTAAGATAAAAGAAGTAAGAAGGAAGATCCTTATAACTATCGGAATACTGTTTATATACAGACTCGGTTGTTATATTCCCGTGCCCGGCGTAAACTTATTCGCAGGCTTAGGAGATTATACTTTCTTGCAAATAATGAGCGCGGTATCGGGCGGAGCGTTGCAGTACGGCACGTTCTTCGCGATGGGCATAGGTCCGTACATCAACGCGTCCATTATCATCCAGCTTCTCACTTACGCTATCCCCGCCTTGGAAAGGTTAAGTAAGCAGGGCGAAGAGGGCAGAAAGAGAATAAACGCCTACACGAGAATACTTACTTTGGTACTCGCTATCGCCCAGTCGATAGGTATAATAGTAGCCTTCAAAGGATCCATAAACACGGCGCAGATATTCGGAAGCGAAGGTTTCGCCAACTTTATGAGTTACGTGTTTTTGGTAGTCATATACACGGCGGGCGCGGCGCTTACCATGTGGCTCGGTGAAAGAATAACCGACTACGGCGTATCCAACGGCATATCTTTATTGATATTCGCAGGTATCATAGCGACGGCGGGCAACGCGATATTAGGGCTTATAAGCAATCTCGGCAACGCCGCCACGGCGCAGAGCGCGACCTGGCAGCTTATCGGATTCGTTATTGCCGCAATAGTCATTTTCGGCGCGATAGTTACCGTCGAAAGCGCGGAAAGAAAGATTTCCGTGCAGTATGCGAAGCAGATAAAGGGCAGGAAGATGTACGGCGGTCAGTCGACGCATATTCCCATCAAAGTCAACGCTTCTGGCGTTATGCCTTTGATATTCGCCTTCGCCATATTGAGTTTCCCCGATCTCATAATGAACCTGTTCGGCTTATCTACCAGTAACAGCGGGTTCTACGAGTGGTGGCACACCTATATGGGAACGGGCAGTTACCTTTATATGGTAGTTCTCTGCGTGCTCATACTGTTCTTCTCGTATTTCTACAATCAGATGCAATTCAATCCCGAAGACATAAGTAAAAGCATACAGGGCAACGGCGGTTTTATCCCCGGTATAAGACCGGGAAGAGAAACGGCGAAATTCATAACAAGAATATGCGCCAAACTTACTATTGTAAGTGCTATATTCCTTGCNNAAACCCACCGCCGATTATTTAAAGAAAGTTTCCAACAGGATAACGCTTTTCGGCGCGATATATCTCGCGATCGTGGCGCTGGTGCCTTCGGTGGTATTCAAATCTATCGGCGGGGATACGTTGGTCAACGTGTTCAGCGCGACGGGACTTCTCATAGTCGTGTCGGTGGCGTTGGAATTCGATCAGGCGCTTACTTCGCAGATAATGATGAAAAACTACAAAGGTTTCTTGAAGTAAGCCTATGAGAATAGTTCTTCTCGGCGCACCGGGCAGCGGAAAGGGTACGCAGGCGGAATTTATCTGCGCAAAGTATCACATACCGCACATCTCGACGGGCGAAATATTCAGAGACAATATTAAACGCGGTACGGAACTCGGCTTGAAAGTCAAGGCGATAATAGACGCGGGGGGCTTTTGTCCCGACGACTTAACGTGCGCGATAGTAAAGGAA
Source organism: Christensenella sp. UBA1259 (assembly GCA_002308755.1). Lineage (GTDB taxonomy): Bacteria > Bacillota > Clostridia > Christensenellales > Borkfalkiaceae > UBA1259. The sequence continues at coordinate 4,971 of DBVR01000037.1, read as the reverse complement.
AGACTTGCCGAAGAAGACTGCAAAAACGGGTATCTGTTGGACGGGTTTCCGAGAACGCTGTTTCAGGCGAACGAACTCGATAAATTCGCCGCACCCGATAAGGTCGTGAGTTTAGACGTCAGATCCGAAGTCGTACAGCACCGTATAACGGGCAGAAGACTTTGCGCAAAGTGCGGCAGTTCCTATCACGTCGATTTTATAGGGGACGCGAAAACCTGCGCCAAGTGTGGCGGAGATTTGTATGTGAGAGCCGACGACAATCCCGTTTCGGTGAAAGAACGGCTGGCGGTTTACGAAAAACAAACGCTTCCTTTGGCGGAGTACTATAAAAATCAGGGAAAACTTTTCAGCGTAAACGGTAACGGCGAAAAAGCGGAGACCTTTGCGCAAATAGTCGGAGTTCTCGGTAAATGATAACGATAAAAACGGAAGAACAACTTGCGTGTATGCGCGAAAGCGGCAGGATGACGGGCGATCTTCTGAAATATATCGGAAAATCGATAAAAGTCGGAATGACGACTTTCGAACTCGATAAACTCGCGTACGAATATATAAAGTCTTTGGGCGCGGAACCGTCTTTCCTAAATTACGCGGGCTATCCCGCTTCGACGTGTATATCGATAGACGACACGGTCGTACACGGTATCCCGTCGAAAGACATGGTTATAAAAGAAGGTCAGATAGTCAGCGTGGACGTCGGGGTATATTACAACGGATACCACGGCGACGCCGCGAGAACCTTTAAGATAGGCGACGTAGGCGAAGAAAAGCGCAGACTCGTGGAGATAACCGAAAAATGTTTCTTCAACGCGGTGGAAAACCTTAACGAAGGCACGCCGCTCGGCGATATAGGGTATTACGTTCAGAGTTTGGCGGAAGAGAACGGGTTCTCGGTGGTGCGCGCTTTGGGCGGGCACGGTATCGGCAGAAAGATGCACGAAGACCCGTTTATCCCGAATTTCGGCGAGAAAGGCACGGGGATAAGGTTAAGACAAGGTATGTGCCTTGCGATAGAGCCTATGATAAACGCAGGAACTTTCGACGTAAAGTTTATGCCCGACGGCTGGACGACCAAGACGAAAGACGGAAGACCTTCCGCGCATTACGAAAATACCGTCGCGATAACGGCGGACGGCGTCGAAATACTGACGCTTTGAGGTAGGGCGATGGAAACGGGCAGCGTGGTAAAAAGCCTTTCGGGGCGGGATAAAGGAATTTTATATCTCGTTGTAAGTAAGACTGAAACGAAAGTGTTTTTAGTCGACGGAAAGGTTCGTAAAATCGCCCGTCCCAAGGTAAAGAACGTAAAACACGTCGCGGATACGGGAGAAACGCTTGTTCGTGCGGCGGAAAAGATTTTAAGCGGAGCACCTTACGGGAACGAACGGTTGAAAAAACAACTGAACGCCGTTTCCCGCAAAATAAACAGGAGGGAATAGAAAGTGTCGAAAGACGACGTAATAGAAGCCGAAGGCGTCGTGGTGGAAGTACTGCCCAACGCGATGTTCAAGGTAAAACTGTCTAACGGACATATAATAACCGCCCACATATCGGGCAAACTCCGTCAACATTATATAAAAATAATTTTAGGCGACAGCGTCAAGTTGGAAATGAGCCCTTACGACTTAACGAAGGGCAGGATAACCTGGCGTAGTAAATCTTAAAAAATCAAAGGAGATACGAAAATGAAAGTAAGACCTTCAGTAAAACCTATGTGCGATAAATGCAAAGTGATAAAGAGAAACGGAAAAGTCATGGTGATCTGTTCCAAGAACAAGAACCATAAGCAAAGGCAGGGTTAAAGCCCTTATTTCGTCGTAGCGAAAAAGAACGGGATTTTATAAGCGCACATTCCAAGCGCGGAAAAATTCCGGTAAATATAGAGCGAAAAAATATAAATTAAAAGGAAAAAAATACGGAGGTATTTAATGGCACGTATAGCCGGCGTCGATCTGCCGAATAACAAGAGAATCGAAATAGGACTTACCTATATATACGGGATAGGTCTTTCGACAGCCAAAAAAATCATCAAAGAAACGGGCATCAATCCCGATACGCGCGTAAAAGATTTGAGCGAATCGGACGTTGCCAAGTTAAGGGAGTATATCGAACACAATATCCACGTCGAAGGGGATCTGCGTAGCGAAGTAAGTCTTTCGATAAAGAGGCTTATAGAAATAGGCTGCTACCGCGGTGTTCGTCACAGAAAGAACCTGCCCGTAAGGGGACAGAGTTCCAAGAGAAACGCGAGAACCAGAAAAGGTCCTCGTCGTACCGTCGCCAAGAAGAAGACGGCAACGAAATAAGGAGGACACTTAAATGGCTCAGGCAAAGAAAGTAGTAAAAAAGCGTAAGGACGCGAGAAAGGTAGATAAAGGACAAGTTCACATACAGGCGTCTTTCAACAACACTCTGGTTACGATAACGGATATGCAGGGGAACACGGTATCCTGGTCGAGCGCGGGTTCTTTGGGCTTTAAGGGTTCGAGAAAGAGCACTCCGTTTGCGGCGCAGATGGCGGCGGAAGCGGCGGGCAAAGTCGCGAGAGAACAGGGTATGCGTTCGGTGGAAGTGTATATCAAAGGTCCGGGCGCAGGAAGGGAAGCGGCTATCCGCGCGCTTGCCAACTGCGATATGGAAGTTACGCTTATTCAGGACGTATCGCCCATCCCCCACAATGGATGCAGACCGCCCAAAAAACGCAGAGTATAAAGGAGAAATCGAGATATGGCTAAATATACTGAATCTAAATGTCGTTTATGCAGAAGAGAAGGCGCGAAACTTTTCTTAAAAGGCGAAAGATGCTTTAAGGGCAGCTGCGCTTTCGAAAAGAGACCCGTCGCTCCCGGTCAGCACGGTATGGCGAGAAAGAAAGTTTCCGAATACGGTCTGCAACTTCGTGAAAAGCAGAAATGCAAGAGAATTTACGGGGTTTTGGAGAGCCAGTTCAGAAAATATTACGAAAAAGCCGACAGAATGAAAGGCATAACCGGTGAAAACATGTTATCGCTTTTGGAAAGAAGGCTCGACAACGTCATTTTCAGAATGGGTATCGGTTCTTCGAGATCGCAGGCGCGTCAGCTCGTAACGCACGGGCACTTTACCGTAAACGGCAAGAACGTCAATATCGCTTCTTACAACGTAAGAGTGGGCGACGTTATCGCGGTAAAGGAAAATAAGCGCGGCAACAAGTATTTCGAAGAAATCAAGACCATGAAGATAGGCGCGATGCCCAAGTGGCTCGAATTCAATCCCGAAACGCTGGAAGGCAAGATACTCGCCCTTCCGACGAGAGAAGATATCGACGTCACGATAAAAGAACATATGATCGTCGAGTTGTACTCGAAGTAATAATCTGAAAATTTATATCCGATTTAGGTTTGCGGGGGGAAAGTGACGGAATTCCACGCCGTTTACAAGAATGCCCGCGACCCGAATATCGGAACTATTTAAAGGAGGATAATTTCTTATGATGGAAATTGAAATGCCGAAAATAGCGGTGGAAGAAAACGAAGAGAGAAGTTACGCGAAAATAGTCGTAGAACCTTTGGAAAAGGGATTCGGGCTTACGCTTGGTAACGCATTAAGACGCATACTGTTGTCCGCACTCCCCGGAGTGGCGATACAGAACGTCAAATTTGCGGAAGAACTCGGGATAAAGCACGAATTTTCGTCTATTCCGAAGATCAAGGAAGACGTTACCGAAATAATCTTGAATCTCAAATGCGTTGCCATAAAGAGCAGCGTACTCGACAAAGATTACAAAAAGACGGTAAAACTCGCAAAGGAAGGACCTTGCGTCGTTAAGGCGGGGGACATCAGTTGCGACGCGGAACTCGAAATACTCAACCCCGACCAGTATATCTGCACGATAGACGAAGGCGGCAAGATAGATATGGAACTTACCGTCGGCATGGGCAGGGGATATCAGGACGCCAACGAGCATAAAGTCGACGTGATAGACAATATCGCGATAGACAGCATCTATACGCCCGTTAAGAAAGTAAGTTACAACGTAACGGCTACCCGTGTAGGGCAGAGCGTTGACTTCGATAAACTTACGCTTGAAGTATGGACGAACGGCGCGTTTTCGGGCAGGGACATAGTAAGTCTTGCGGCGAAGATAATGGAAGAGCATATCAAGATGTTCGTTTCTCTTTCGGAAGTGGGCAATATCGGAATACTCGTTCCGCCGGAAGAAGACAAGAAGACCAAGATTCTCGAAATGACAATCGAAGAAATGGATCTTTCGGTGCGTTCCTATAACTGCTTGAAGAGAGCGAATATCCACACGGTGGAAGACTTGACGAAGAAGACGGAAGACGATATGCTTAAAGTGCGTAACTTGGGCAAGAAGTCGCTTGACGAAGTTATCTACAAACTTGAAAGTTACGGCTTAAAATTACAGGATCCGGAGGATTAAAAAATGGCAAGAAAATTAGGACTTAACGCTACGCAGAGAGTAGCGCTCATAAAGAATCAGGCGTCCGCGCTTTTATGGCACGGTAAAATCGAAACCACGGAAGCGAGAGCGAAGGAAGTAGCGTCTTACGTCGCGAAGATACTTACGCTTGCAGTCAATACTTATACCGACACGGTAGAAAGCAAAGTAACGGTAGCCGACGAAAAGGGCAAAGAAACCACGAAAACTCTTATCAAAGACGGCGTTAAGAAACTGAACGCCAGAAGAAAGATAATTTCCATGGTGAACGACCTTCAGGAAGTCAAGGGCTTTAAAGAGAGCAAGCCCGAGTTTAAGAAGAGAACGAGAGCGATAAAGAGTCCGCTTATCGAAAAGATATTCGACGAATACGCGCCGAAATACGCCGCCCGCAAAGAAGAAAAGGGCAACGGCGGCGGGTACACGAGAATATACAAGTTAGGACCGCGCAAAGGCGACGCCGCGGAAGTGGCTATAATCGAACTCGTCGATTAAAAAAATCAAAAATCAATTTAAAATTCACCGTCCCG
>DBVR01000049.1 GCA_002308755.1 Christensenella sp. UBA1259 | reverse complement strand
TGCAACAGCGGAAACGCGAACACCTGTAACGCGAACGGAATCGAAATCGCGGAGCAAACCGCGCTTCTCCTTTCGAAAGAGCTTAAAATCGCGAAAGAGGACGTCGTCGTCGCGTCCACGGGCGTGATCGGTCATCCCCTGCCGATCGAACCCTTCGCGGAAGGGATCCCGCCCCTCGTCGGGTCGCTCTCGAACGAAGGCTCTTCCCTCGCCGCGGAAGCGATGATGACGACGGATACCGTCAAAAAGGAAGTCGCCGTCAGCTTTACGGTCGGCGGAAAAGAGGCGAAGCTCGGCGGGATCGCGAAGGGCAGCGGAATGATTCATCCGAATATGGCGACGATGCTCGTCTTTTTGACGACGGACTGCGCGATTTCTCCGAAAATGCTTCAAAAGGCGCTTTCGAACGACGTGCAAAACAGCTTTAATATGGTCAGCGTGGACGGCGACACTTCGACCAACGATATGGTGTGCGTTATGGCGAACGGCATGGCGGGTAATAATACGATAACGGAAGACGGCGAAGATTTCAAGGCGTTTATGACGGCCTTGAACACCGTAAACGTGTATCTGTGCCGCGCCATCGCCGCGGACGGCGAAGGCGCGACCAAACTTTTGGAGTGTAAAGTAAGCGGCGCGAAGACGGTAGAAGACGCGAAAACCGTCGCAAAGAGCGTTATATGTTCTTCGCTCGTAAAGGCGGCTATGTTCGGCGCGGACGCCAACTGGGGCAGGATACTTTGCGCCCTAGGCTATTCGGGCGCGGACGTGGACGTAAAGAACGTGGACGTCGCGTTCTTTTCGGCGAAAGGCATGATAACCGTATGTCAGGACGGCGCGGGCGTGCCGTTTTCGGAAGAGATAGCGAAAGAGATACTTTCAGAAGACGATATAGACATAATAGTGAAACTGAATCAGGGCAGATTTTCGGCGACGGCGTGGGGTTGCGACCTGACGTACGACTACGTCAAGATAAACGGAGATTACAGGACTTAAAAAAGGAAAGGTGATAATATGTTGGAAATAACCAACGCCCAGCGCGCGGAAGTTCTGACGCAGGCGCTTCCGTACATACAGAAGTACAACGGCAAGATAGTGGTGGTAAAATACGGCGGCAACGCCATGATAAACGACGAACTCAAACAGCAGGTAATGGAAGACGTCGTTTTACTGCACCTTATCGGCGTGAAGGTCGTATTAGTTCACGGTGGCGGACCGGAGATGACCGAAACGCTTAAAAAAATAGGCAAGGAATCGGTATTTTGCGACGGGCTTCGGGTAACGGACAAGGAGACCGCCGAAGTCGCACTTATGGTGCTTGCGGGCAAGATAAACAAAAATCTCGTAAATCTTTTGCAGGCGAAAGGCGGTAAAGCGATAGGGATATCGGGTATCGACGGACATATGATAGACTGCGAAATGAAAGACGAGAAATTAGGCTACGTCGGAAAAATAAAAAAAGTCGACGTCAGTCCCGTTACCGACCTTTTGGAACAGGGCTATATTCCCGTCGTTTCGACGGTGGGTTGCGACAAGAAAGGCAACGTTTACAACATAAACGCCGACACGGCGGCGGCGCATATCGCGGGTGAAATGAAAGCGTCCAGGCTTATAACCCTTACCGACATAGCGGGGATAATGAAGAATAAAGACGACGCAGATTCTCTCATCCGCAAAGTCGATCTTAACGATATAGAAGACCTTATCGCACAAGGCGTGATAACGGGCGGCATGATACCGAAAGTAGAGTGCTGTATCGACGCGATAAAGTGCGGAGTGCATAAAGTCATCATATTAGACGGCAGAGTGCCGCACGCGATACTGATAGAAACTCTTACCGACGAAGGAGCGGGGACGATGGTCGTTTCCGATTTGAAGAAAAATGCGGGATTTTAAATATTACGACGACCTTTACGTCGAAAACACCTATTCCCGTTTCGACCTGTCGCTGGTAAGGGGAAAAGGTTCTTACGTATACGACGAAAACGGTAAAGAATATATCGACTTTAACTCGGGGATAGCGGTAAACACCTTCGGGGTTTCGGACGACGGCTGGAAATTCGCCGTCGAAAAGCAGATAAACCTTATACAGCACTCGTCGAACCTTTATTACACCGAACCGTGCGCCCTTCTTGCCAAAACGCTGTGCGAACGTACGGGCGCGAAAAAGGTCTTTTTTTCCAACTCGGGCGCGGAAGCCAACGAGTGTGCGATAAAGACCGCACGGCTTTGGGGCGAGATAAATAAGGGAAAAGACAATTACGGCATAGTGGTATTTAAAAACGGGTTTCACGGCAGGACGGTAACGACGCTCGCCGCGACGGCGCAGGAGTCTTTTCATCGGCATTTTTATCCCTTTACCGAAGGGTTTTACTATGCGGACGCAGGCGATATAGCGGGGATTAAAAAACTCGTAAAAGAAAACGGGTGCGCCGCCGTTATGCTGGAATTTATTCAGGGCGAAGGCGGTGTCGTGCCGATGGACAAGGGCTTCGTGAAAGACCTTAAAAGCCTTTGCGAAGAAGAAAACATCCTGTTTATCGCCGACGAAGTACAGACGGGCAACGGCAGGACGGGAACGCTTTACGCGTTCAGTCAGTTCGGGATAGTTCCCGATATTATGACGACGGCAAAGGGGCTTGCGGGCGGACTTCCGCTGGGCGCGACATTATTTTTCGGTAAAGCCGCGGGTACGTTAAAAGCGGGACTGCACGGATCGACTTTCGGTGGAAATCCCGTTTGCTGCGCCGCCGCGCTTTCGGTGATAGACCGTATCGACGACGCGCTGTTAAAAGAAGTCCGCGAAAAATCCGAATATATCGTAAAGGAGTTATCGGGCGCGAAAGGCGTCGTTTCGGTCAGCGGTATGGGACTTATGCTGGGTGTGGAGACGACTTGCGACGCGGGTAAAGTCATAAATACCTGTGTAGGTAAAGGCGTGTTGCCGATAAAAGCGAAAAACAAGATACGGCTGTTGCCGGCTTTGAATATCCCGTGGGACGCGCTTGAAAAGGGCGTTTCGGCGATAAAAGAAGCGATAGAGGAAAACTTATGAAATACGACTTTTTAAAGGGCAGGGATTTTCTTAAACTTCTGGATTTTACGGGCGAAGAGATAGAAAAACTCGTAGATCTTGCGGCGAAACTTAAAGACAAGAAAAAACGCGGCAAAAAGCACGAATACTTAAAAGGGAAGAACGTCGCTTTGATTTTCGAAAAGACGAGTACACGCACGCGTTGTTCGTTTGAAGTTGCCGCGCGGGATCTCGGCATGGGCACGACGTATCTCGATCCGTCGGGTTCGCAGATAGGCAAGAAAGAAAGTATCGCCGACACAGCAAGGGTGCTTTCTTCGATGTACGACGGGATAGAATACCGCGGGTTCGGACAGAGTATCGTCGAAGAACTCGCCGAATATTCCGCCGTTCCGGTGTGGAACGGACTTACCGACGAGTTTCACCCGACACAGATACTTGCGGACTTTCTGACGATAAAGGAAAAATTCGGGCGTTTAAGCGGTATAAACCTCGTATATTTCGGGGACGCCCGCTACAATATGGGCAATTCCTTAATGGTCGGCGCGGCGAAAGTTGGGATGAACTTTACCGCCTGTGCGCCGAAAAAGTATTTTCCCGACGAAAATCTCGTTAAAACCTGCGAACAAATAGCAAAAAATTCGGGCGGAAAGATAACCTTTTCGGAAGACCCCTTAAAAGCGGCGGCGGGTGCGGACGTTATCTATACCGACGTATGGGTGTCCATGGGCGAACCGCTTTCGGTGTGGGAAGAAAGAGTAAACGACCTTTCGGGCTATCAGGTGAATAAAAAGATAATGGACGCGGCGAACGGTAAGGCGATATTTATGCATTGTCTGCCGTCTTTCCACGACCTTAAAACTTCTATCGGCAAGGAAATGGGCGAAAAATTCGGCAGGACGGAAATGGAAGTTACCGACGAAGTGTTCAACGGCGAAAAGTCGGTCGTGTTCGACGAAGCGGAAAACAGGATGCATACCATAAAAGCGGTCATGCTCGCGACGCTTTAAGGAGAATTTATGAAAAAAGCGTATCTCGTTTTAGGCGACGGAACGGTATTCGAAGGCGTAAGGGTAGGCGCGGATAAAAACGTCATAGGCGAACTCGTTTTCACCACGGGTATGGAAGGGTATCTCGAAACTCTTACCGATCCCAGTTATTACGGGCAGATAGTCGTGCAGACATTTCCGCTTATAGGCAATTACGGAGTTATCGAAGAAGATTTTGAAGGTGCTCCCGCGCTTTTCGGCTATATTGTCGGTGAACTATGCGAAACGCCGTCTAATTTCCGTTCGGAATACCCGCTTGAAAAGTTTCTGAAAGATAAGGGAATTGCGGGGATAAAGGGCGTGGACACCCGCGCTATAACGAGAATTATCCGCGAAAACGGCGTTATCAACGCCGGAATATTCGACGAAGTACCGAAAAGTCTCACCGCGATAAAAGATTACGCCGTCAAAGACGCCGTAAAGAGCGTTTCCGCGCATATTTCGGAAGAGTTTTTGCCGCAGGGCAAGATAAAAAAGAATATCGCGCTCGTGGACTTCGGCGCGAAAGGAAATATCGTAAGAAGTCTTTTACGGCGCGGATGTCGGGTTGCGGTCTATCCGTACTCGGTGAAAGCGGAAGAATTACTTAATAAAGGTTACGACGGCGTCATGCTGTCCAACGGACCGGGCGACCCGGAAGAAAACGTTTCCGCCGTCGCCGAAATAAAAAAGATAATAGGCAAGATCCCCGTGTTCGGGATATGTTTGGGACATCAACTCACCGCGCTTGCCATGGGCGGGAAAACGGTGAAACTGAAATACGGGCACAGGGGCGGCAATCAGCCCGTCAGGGACGTCAAGGGGGTAAGGACGTTCATAACCAGCCAGAACCACGGGTACGCGGTACTCGCCGATTCTCTTAAAGGCGTGGGAGAAGAGATATTCGTCAACGCCAACGACGGCAGCAACGAAGGTATGTTTTACCCCGATAAGAAGTGTTTTACCGTGCAGTTTCATCCGGAAGCGGCGGCGGGACCTTTGGACACGGGTTTTTTATTCGATAAGTTTCTCGATATGACGGAAGGAAAAGAGTATGCCGAAAAATAATTCCATCAAAAAAGTGCTGATGATAGGCAGCGGGCCGATAGTGATAGGTCAGGCGGCTGAATTCGATTACGCGGGCGCGCAGGCGTGCAGGGTGTTAAAGGAAGAAAACGTGGACGTGGTGCTGGTAAATTCCAACCCCGCCACCATAATGACCGATAAGACTATGGCGAGCGAAGTATATCTCGAACCCCTTAACGTCGAAACGGTGGAAAGAATAATAGAAAAAGAGCGTCCCGACGGGATCTTGGCGGGGCTGGGCGGACAGACCGCGCTTACTATCGCCATGCAACTCGAAAAAAGGGGTACGCTTAAAAAATACGGCGTAAAACTTTTAGGGACGCAGATGTCCGCCATAAAAACCGCCGAAGACAGGGAATCTTTCCGCAATAAAATGCGCGAAATAGGTCAGCCCGTAATACCTTCCGAAATAGCGACGACGGTAAAAGAAGCGGTAAACGCCGCGAAAAAGATAGGTTATCCCGTTATAATACGCCCCGCATATACGCTGGGCGGTTCGGGCGGCGGAATAGCGGACACGGAAGAAGAACTTACCGCCATAGCCAAAAACGGGTTGGAAATATCGCCCATTACGCAGATACTCGTCGAACGCTCGGTAGCGGGCTGGAAAGAGATAGAGTTCGAGACCATGCGGGACTCCGTAGGCAACGTCATAAGCGTGTGTTCTATGGAAAACGTAGATCCCGTGGGCGTTCATACGGGGGACTCGGTGGTAGTCGCGCCCGCGCTCACGCTTTCGGATAAAGAATATCAGAAATTGCGTTCCGCCGCGCTCAGTATCATTTCGGCGATAGGGATCGTGGGCGGTTGTAACTGTCAGTTCGCGCTCGATCCGAAAAGTTTCGAGTACGCGGTGATAGAAGTAAACCCAAGGGTTTCGCGTTCTTCCGCGCTTGCAAGTAAGGCGAGCGGGTATCCTATCGCGAAGATAACGACGAAAATCGCGCTCGGCTATAATTTGGGCGAACTGAAAAACGAAATAACGGGCAAGACGTGTGCGTGTTTCGAACCGGCGCTCGACTATATCGCCCTTAAATTTCCCAAGTGGCCGTTCGACAAGTTTCAGGGCGCGTCGAGACAACTCGGCACGCAGATGAAGGCGACGGGCGAAGTTATGTCGATAGCAAGGTCTTTCGAAGCGGCGCTTATGAAAGCGGTAAGGGGCGCGGAGATATCTCTCGACACGCTTTCCGCCGCGCCCGTGGACGGCAGGGACGTCCGCGAAAGGCTGAAAGATCGGGACGACCGCAGGATTTTCACGGTCTTTGAAGCGATAAAAAAGGGAGTCGGAATAGACGAGATACACGAAATAACGAAGATAGACGAGTGGTTTTTATATAAGATAAAAAATCTTGCCGACTTTGAAGAAAGGATAGAAAAAGGGCTTTCGGACGAAGATTATTATCTGGGCAAGAAACTCGGTTTTACCGACTGCGCCCTTTCCCGCATATCGGGAAGGCGCGATCTGCCGACCAAAAAGCCGGTGTATAAGACCGTCGACACCTGCGCCGCGGAATTTGCTGCGGAAACGCCGTATTTTTATTCGACGGCGGACGACGTGTGCGAAGCGCGTGCGCATAAAAGGTCGGGACGTCCCGTCGTTTTGGTGTTGGGTTCGGGACCTATAAGGATAGGACAGGGGATAGAATTCGACTATTCTTCGGTGCACTCTGTCTGGACGCTTAAAAAACTCGGCTACGAAGTCGTCATAATAAACAACAATCCCGAAACCGTTTCCACCGATTACGACACGGCGGACAGGCTGTACTTCGAACCGTTGACGCCCGAAGACGTGATGGGGGTAATAGACGTTGAAAACCCCGTCGGCGTAGTGGTGGCGTTCGGCGGGCAGACGGCGATAAAACTTACCGAATTTCTGGATAAAAATGGAATAAAGATACTCGGCACGAGTGCGGAAGGGATAGACCTTGCGGAAGACAGGGAAAAGTTCGACGCACTCCTTGAAAAACTCGGCATAAAACGCCCGAAAGGCTTTGCCGCGCATACCGAAAAGGAAGCGGTGGAAGTGGCGGAAAAACTCGGCTATCCCGTGCTTTTACGCCCGTCCTACGTCATAGGCGGTCAGAATATGCGTATCGTCTATTCGCGGGAAGAGACCGAAAGGTATATGCGCCGTATATTTGCCGAAGGCGTCAAAAATTCCGTGCTGATAGATAAGTATATGAGCGGAACGGAGTTGGAAGTGGACGTTATTTCCGACGGTGAAAACGTGCTTATCCCCGGCGTAATGGAACACGTTGAACGCGCTGGCGTTCACAGCGGAGATTCCATCGCGGTGTATCCGCCGTTCAATCTAAACGACAAGATGACGAAAACTATAGTGGATTCTTCGGTGTCGCTTGCGAAGTCTTTGGGAACTAAAGGACTCGTAAACATACAATATCTTATATACGGCGGCGAGCTTTACGTTATAGAAGTCAATCCGAGAGCGTCGCGCACCGTGCCTTACATAAGCAAAATAACGGGCGTGCCCATGGCGGACGTTGCTTCGGAAGTTATGCTGGGCAAAAAACTTACGGAACTGCCGTACGGAACGGGGCTTTATAAAACGCCGCCGTACTACGCCGTCAAAGTGCCTGTGTTTTCGTTTGAGAAACTTACCGACGTAAACTCGTATTTAGGGCCTGAAATGAAGTCCACGGGCGAAGTTTTAGGGCTCGGCAGGACCTTGGAAGAAGCGCTTTTCAAAGGGCTTACTTCGGCGGGTATGGTAGTCAGGACGGAAAGGAACAAAAAACAGGGTGTGCTTATCAGCGCGGACACGCACGACCAAAGAGAGATAGTGGGGCTTGCCAAGAAATTCGAAGATCTCGGTTTCGACATTTACGCTACGCCCGAGACCGCCGGTACTGTCGCAAGTCTCGGCATGGAAGTAAGCGTTATAAAATCCATAAAGGAAAAGGGCGGCGCGTACGAACTTATGGAGAACAGGAAAATTTCCTACGTCGTGTATACGGGCGCGCTGTCGGACGAAACGACGGAAGACTATATCGCGCTGTCGAGAAAAGCGCTTGCGCTGTCCGTGCCGTGCTTTACTTCTCTCGATACGGCGAACGCGCTTGCCGACGTTATAAAGGCAAGGTACAATCTTTTCAATACCGAACTCGTCGATATAAACCACATGCGTACGGAAAGGGTAAAGGTAAAGTTTTCAAAGATGCAGGCAACGGGAGACGACTATATTTTCATAGATAACAGAGACGGCAAGATAACCTGTCCCGAATCCCTTTGCATAGATCTTTGCAGTCGTCATTACGGAATAGGCGGGTACGGCATAGTTCTGATAGAAAATTCCGAAACTTGCGATATAAAGATGCGCGTTTTCAACAAAGACGGCAGCGAAGGCGTGGTGGCGGGCAATTGCATGCGTTCTGTCGGAAAGTTCGTCTACGACGAAAAGATCGTCGATAAAGAAAATATGACGGTGGAGACCGCCGCGGGTGCAAAAAGACTTACTCTTTATACCCGTTTCGGCAAAGTCAATTACGTTTCGGCGCACATGGGCAAGCCCGAATTTTCGCCCGCAAAGATACCGTGTACCCTTTCGGGTGATAAAATAATTGACGTGCCGTATAAGGTGGGGGGAGAAGAATACGGGATAACCTGTCTTTCTGTCGGCAACCCGCATTGCGTCGTGTTCGTGCCGTCCACCGACGGCGTGGATATAGGGAAAATCGGACCGAAGTTTGAAAACGCCGACATTTTTCCCGAGAGAACGAATACCGAATTCGTGCGCGTCGTCAACGAAAACACCCTTAAAATGCGCGCATACGAACGCGGCAACGGCGAAACTTACTCTTGCGGTTCGGGGGCGTGCGCGGCGGTAGTCGCGGCGACGGAAAAGGGACTTATAAAGAAAAACCGCGACGTAACGGTAAAAGTCAAAGGCGGAGACCTTACGGTCAACTATTCCGAAGACGGGATAACGCTTTCCGGCGACACCGTACTCGTGTACAAAGGCGAATTCGAATTTTAAGTACAGATCACGATTAAAAACGGCGGCACCCAAAAGGGTGCCGTTTTGTTTGGCAGGGGTAGCTGGAAGCATCTCCGCAAATAAATTTGCTACGATGGCGCAAGCGCCGCCCCCGCCGCCTTTTTGCAAAAGTCGGCTATGGTTCGTCTCGTAATACCCACAATACAAACAAAAACGGACGGCAAAAACCGTCCGTTTTGTTTGGCAGGGGTAGCTGGATTCGAACCAACGAAGTGACGGAGTCAGAGTCCGTTGCCTTACCGCTTGGCGATACCCCTGTATCGGGTTGATGTGGGGTGGGATGAGGGATTCGAACCCTCGATCTTCGGATCCACAATCCGACGCTTTAACCAGCTAAGCNNCTTACCGCTTGGCGATACCCCTGTATTTTTTTCGCTATTGTATTGTATCAAATATGAAAAATTTTTTCAACTGTTTTACGGACGTTTTTATAATTTTTTGTTTTTCTTTTCCACGACGGTTTTTTGCTTGCAAAATTTCCGGTTTTATCATATAATTTTTTCGTACGGGAGGGGAAAGCATGTTATACGTTATAGGCAATAAGCGGTTTTCGGTGTCGGTGGAATCTACGGGCGCGCAACCTGTGAGCGTGAAAAAGGACGGCAAGGAAATGCTGTGGCAAAACGAAAACGGCGCTTGGGACAAAAGCGCGCCTATACTTTTCCCGTTTGGGGGAAACGTTAAGGTCATCGTGGACGGCAAGGAGTATCCGAAGTCTTTTCACGGCGTAGTAAGAAATAAAGAGTTTTCCTTCGTTTCGCAAACGCAATCGGCTTTGACGCTGTTTTTAAAGTCTTCCGAAGAAACCAAAAAAGTGTACCCCTTCGATTTCGAGTTTACGGTAACTTACGCCGTAAAAAACACCGCGCTTTACATAACCTACGAAGTGCTTAACCCGTCGGTGGATAAGCCGTTGTATTTNNGTATTTTGCCTGCGGCGGGCACGAATCTTTCAATATCGACGGAAAATTAGACGACTATTTTGTGCAGTTCGAAAAGACGGAAAAATTCAGTTGCGTATATATCGACAGAGACGGAAACCCTGTTGACAGACCGAAGAATTGTCCCGTGTCGGACGTTCTGGACTTCAAGGATTTCCCCATATTGAACAGCGAAACTCTCGTTTGCAAAAACGTAAAGTCTTCTTTTGTCAAACTCGTTAAAAAGGGCGGGGAAACGGTTGCGGAAACGCATTTCAAGGGTTTTAAGAACCTTCTTTTCTGGCGTGCGGAACAATCGCCTTATATCTGCATAGAGCCTTGGAAGAATCTTCCCGACGTTTTAGGCAAGGAAGATATCGAATTTAAGGATAAAGCGGGCGTTGAAAAGGTTTTGCCGCAGTCGGTAAAGACGGTGAAACGCAAAATAATATATTAAAATAAGAGTCGTGAAAACGGTATATAAACGATAAAAGCCCGCCCGCGGAATTTTCCGCGGGCGGGCAGGTTTTAAAA
>DBVR01000029.1:7549-22109 GCA_002308755.1 Christensenella sp. UBA1259 | reverse complement strand
CCGTGCGCGTCGTCCACCATAACTCTTGCGCCGTACTTTTTGGCAAGGCGGACTATTTCGGGGAGTTTGCATATATCCCCGCCCATAGAAAACACGCCGTCGGTAACTATGAGTATGCCCGCGGTGTCGGGCACGGTTTGAAGTTGCCTTTCCAAGTCTTCCATGTCCGAGTGGTTATAGCGCAGCATCTTGGCGAACGAAAGCCTGCACCCGTCGTAAATGCTGGCGTGATTTTCCTTATCGCAAAGGATATAATCGGTTCTTCCCGCTATGGCGGAAATTATTCCCAAATTACTCTGAAACCCCGTCGAAAAGGTAACGACGTCTTCCTTATGCAAAAACTCGGCGAGTTCTTTTTCGAGTGCGACGTGAATATCCAGCGTGCCGTTCAAAAACCTGCTACCCGAACAGCCCGAACCGTATTTTTCGACGGCTTTTATCGCCGCTTCGCACACTTCGGGGTGGGAAGTAAGTCCGAGATAGTTATTAGAGCCTATCATTATTATGTCCTTACCTTCCATAACGACTTCCGGCGCCTGTCGGGTTTCGAGTTGATGAAAATAAGGATAAATATCGGCTTCCCTCAACTGTTTTGCATAGACGAAATTTTCGCACTTTTTAAAGAGATCCATAATTGACTTCCGTGGGTATATTATGAGTTTATTATATTACTTTGCCTGCGGTTTGTCAATTATATTACGAGTTCAATTTAAACCGTACCCGTCGGGCGGGAAATGCGTTCCGCCGCGCCCGAAATATTTTATCACCTTGCCGTTTTTATCGGCAAACGCCCTTTCGCGAAGTCTTCTGTTTTCCCCTTCGAGAAACAGGATACGCTCTCTTAACCTTACGTTTTCGGCTTTTATCTTCGCAGAAATGCGACCTATCAGCGCGTCTATCTCTTTTTTAACCTTGCTTTCCGCGTCGGAAGAAACTTTTTCCGCAGTCGTCGTCGGCAAGGATATTCCCACTTTTTCCGATACTTCCTTTACGAGATCACGCTTGTTTTTTAAAAGACTTCTGTATTTATTCTGAAGTCGTAAAGCCGTTTTGCCGTTGTCGTTTGCGGCGGCGTTTATGGTTTTTCTCACCGAATCGCCGTTTTTTATACCGCAAAATACCGCGGTCAGAAGTTTTATTTCTTCTTCTTTTTCGAACTTTTTCGTTTTGCAGACGGAAATAGGCTTGCCGCCTAAATACTCTCGGCAAAACTCTCCGTCGTTTTGCGCCGTCTTTACCAAAGCGTAATAAAGGTTTCTGACAGACCCCGCCGCCTTACCGCTTTTTGCGGCGTAGGCGAAAAACAGTTTATCCAGCGTTGAAAAGCGGTTTTTCTTTATGAAAAGCGCAAGGTCCTTTATATCTTTTTCCTTAAAACCGTAAACTTTGTACATATAAATTCTCCTTTTCCGTTTTATAAGGTTTTTAACATATTCGGGGAAAATTATACGTATATATTTTATAAATGTATTTTTATTTTTCATCGGATTCCCCCGCGGCGATAAAAATTTCGGGAATATATTACGCTTCGGTCTTTAAATCGGTGGCTTTTTTAGACTTTTATCCCCCGTACCCGTTGGTGGAAATATTGCCGCTATCTTCAAACAAAAACGGTTTTGCCTTTTTCCCCGACGAAAATTTCCTGTCGAATCCGCCGCAAAACGTTACGGTAACCGACCTTAAAGGCGGGTACTTTCTCGATTTTTCCTTTGCCGAAGAATACGGCAAGTTCCGAGTGATAGGTCAAAAAAAATTTCCCGACGCGGCGGTAACTTTGTTTTTCGATTTCGGCTATAAACTTTCCCTTGAAACGGCGCGCGGGTTTTTGGCGGAAAACTACTCTTTCGCGGTGGAAAAAGCCGAATTTACACGGCACGATTTTTTCGGCGCAAAGACGGTTTTTGCGGAATATTTTTCGGGGACGGTCAAGATCCTTAACGTGTATAGCGTTTCGGGCGAGCCGAAACTTATATTTTCACGCGAGATAGAAGACTTTACCGTTACCGCGGCTGGCTTTACGGTAACGGAAAAGAAAAAAGACGCGGCAAAGCACGTCGTAAAATCGGTGTGGGAAATAACGGAAAGTCGCGCCGAAGAAAAGGAAAGGACGGTGTCGCACGCGGCGGGATTCGACCTTTCGTCGATCGACGAAAAACTTATTCCCTACGCTTTTACGGAAGAACTTTTGGTCGGCGGGGATATAGGCGGGTATCTCGGTGGCACGGTAAAAGAAAACGCCGAAAACTTAAAACCGTTTTTCGGCGACTTTATAGGCGTTTTCCCACCGCCGATATTCAGAGAACAGGACGAAGTGGGCGTTATCTACAAACTTAAAGATCGGTTTTACGCCGCGGAATACTTTACCTTTACCGTCGAAAACCGAAAGATAACGGGCATAGTCAAAAAGTAGTTACTCTTTTTTGCTTTCTCTTTTTTGGACGGCGGCGGTATTTCTTTCCCAGAACACCCCGCCCGCGAAACCTTGCACGGCAGGATCTTTTTCGGCGTCTTCTATGCGTTTTTCCGCCCACGCGCAGTATTGCGGATTGATTTCCACGCCGACGTAGTTTCTTTTGAGTTTTTTGGCGGTTACCGAAGTCGTACCCGAACCCAGAAACGGATCGAACACGATATCACCTTCCTTGGAACTTGCGAGAATAAGTTTTGCCAGCAGTTTTTCCGGCTTTTGCGTGGGATGGGCGGTGTTTTCCGACATAGACCAGTAGGGTACGGAAATATCGTCCCAGAAATTCGACGGACAGGTGTCGCGGAATTTTCCGTTTTCCGTTTCTTCCCAGTCTTTGGGAACGCCGTCTTGTCTGTACGGTGCAAGTACCCTTCGCCTTATCTTAACGCTTTCCGCGTCGAAATAATAATCTTTCGACGCCGTAGCGAACCACACGTCTTCCATACCGTTTTTCCAGTTAGATTTCGCGCCCCTGCCCTTTTCGCGCTGCCAGGTGATACGGTTTCTCACGATAAAATACTTTTTAAGAATATTCCCTATCGTCATACCCGATTCCCAGTCGCAACAAACGTATATAGACGCCGTGTCTTTTAAAAGCGGCAATACCTTTTTTATCCAGCTTTCGGTATAGGCGGCGTAATCTTCTTCGCTGCGTTTCTTAAAAGACCTTTCCCCGAAATTCTTGCTTAAATTGTACGGCGGATCGACGATAAGAAGGTCGATAAACTTTTCCGGCAGAAACTCCGCTATATCGAAAATATCCCCGCACACCGTCTTGTTGACGATATCCGAAAGCCCGACTTTCTTATCTACTTTAAGGCACTTTCCGAAGTACCGCTCTCCCGCGGAAAGGTCGAAATCTATCGTCTTATTGCGTAAAGCCTTCATCTTTTCACCCGTAAACTTTAAGCTACGAATATTGTAACATAAAAAGATTGTTTCTTCAACACAAATAAGACGATAAACTCCTTTCGCGCCTTATTTTTCTTTTTTCACGGTAATAACGAACTTATCCCCATTTTTGAATTTCAGTTTAAGCCCGTCTTCTTTCTCGGTAAAGGTGGCAAGATAATAATCTTTTAAGATACACTTTAAATCGAGAAGTATGTCCTTTTCGTCGCAGTAGGTCTGCATTGTCTTTTGTTCCGTCGTTTTTTTGCCTTGGTCGTTCATTTTTTATCTCCTTTTTATTTTGATTTTTTATTTTTGACCGATCGGTTTATCACTCTTCTTTATATTAGGTAATAAAAGCATTTTGTTTTCTATTTTTTTGTTTTAAAAACCTATACTGTATATAGGTTACAAATTCGATTTGGTTTCCTACCGTATAGGGTTACAAAATGCCGATTTCAACAAAATTTCAAAAAAGATTTAATATGTTGATGGAAGAATTCGACCGCACCCGCAAAGATATTGTCGTAGGTGCTAAAATCAATTCTTCGACACTCGCTAATGCCCTTAACTACGGTATAATACCCACGCCCAAAACGTTATGTAAGATAGCGGATTTTTTTGAAATTTCCGTGGATTATCTTTTGGGCGACGTCGATACCGACAATTATATACCAGCACTCGAAAGAAAATCTTTTTACGAAAGGCTTTCAAGTCTTGCCCAAGAAAAACGGATAACCTTTTACAAGTTAGCGCACGACTGCGGCATAGATAAAACTATAATCTATAACTGCCACGCAAGAAATTCCGTACCGTCTTACGATATTTTCAAAATTTTCTGTTCTTACTTTAACGTTTCGGCGGACTATCTTTTAGGCAGAACCGACTTCAAACATTAACTATTAAAATTATATCGGTTTTTGTCGGAAATGTAAAACTTAAATCGTGAGAGATTTTGTCGCAATCCGTCTTGTTTTGTCGTATTTTGTCGAAAACGAAATATTCCCGTTAAAAAAAGTAAAACGCTGTCAATTCTGACAGCGTTTTTTATTTTTATTTTTTTACAATACGGATTTTAAGACGATTATCGCCGCCACCGCCAAAAGACTTATCGCGAGTATTATAACCCGCAATTTTCTTCTTTGGGGACTGTCCATATTCGCGGTATCGTAATACGCCGATTTAAGTTCCCTCTTGCAGTGCGGGCAGGATGTCATGTGATCCAACGCCTTTTTCCCGCAATGCGGACACGTAACCGTGTGTTTTTCTATACTGCTCTTTTTTTCTTTCATGACGTAAACGGGAATTTACCCAAAATAAGACATATAAGCAAAAACGCCAACGTAAACCCGCCGACGATAAACGCGAACGACGGCAAATACGCCCTGAACGCCCCGCGTATCGCCGCGCGCAGTTCTTTTCTCGTCGGTTTGTCTTTCTTCTCTACGGGTTTGTCGCTTTTGTTTTTGACGTACCACGGAAAACCTTCGCAATTCATGTTGGCTACGGTTCTGCCGTCGTCGTCATCATACTTCTTTTTCGCCATAAGGTTTATCCTGCGCGGCGGGGGCGGTTTCGCCCTTTCCCGCATTTATTTCGCACAGATGACACGCCACGAAATGGTCTTTTTCGTATTCCTTGTATTCCGGCACTTTTTCTTTACATATATCCATACAGTATCTGCAACGCGTATGGAATTTACAGCCCGAAGGCGGGTTCACGGGACTCGGAATATCGCCTTCTAATATTATCCTTTCCATCTTAACGTGCGGATCGGGTATCGGAACGGCGGATAAAAGCGCCTGCGTGTACGGGTGCATGGGGTTGTCGAATATCCTGTCTTTCGGTCCGAATTCCACCATGTTGCCGAGATACATTACCCCCACGTCGTCGGATATGTGTTCCACTACCGAAAGATCGTGGGAAATGAATATATAGGTCAGTTTCTTTTCCTTTTGCAGGTCTTTGAGAAGATTTATTATCTGCGCCTGAATAGACACGTCCAAAGCCGATACCGGTTCGTCGCAGATGACGAGATCGGGGTTAAGGGCAAGGGCGCGCGCTATACAGATACGCTGTCTCTGTCCACCGGAAAATTCGTGCGGGTATCTTTCAAAGTGGTGCGGTTGCAAGCCGCAGGCTTTCATAACGCCCGTTATATATTCCCTGTACTGCTCCTTGGGAACGATATTGTGTTCCTTTACCGCTTCGCCTATTATTTCGCCGACTATCATTCTCGGCGAAAGGCTGGAATAGGGGTCCTGAAATATTATCTGTATCTTGGGACGGAGTTTTCTTAATTCCTTTGCGGAAAGTTTGTTTATGTCTATCCCCTTATAAAGCACCTGACCGCCCGTTATCGGGTGAAGCCGCAAAATCGTCCTACCCATAGTGGTCTTGCCGCAACCCGATTCCCCGACTATTCCCAAGGTCCTGCCGCGCTTTATCTTGAAACTCACGTCTTCTACGGCGTGAACGTAGGCGGTAGGTCTCCCGAAAAAGTCGGTCTTTACCGGAAAGTATTTTTTAAGGTTCTTTACTTCGAGAATATATTCTTCGCCGTCGTCAGCAGCGTTTTCTATCGGGATATTGCGTTCTTCTACGTCAGCCATTGACTTTGCCTCCCGTGGAATATTGTTTGCCTTCGTGCAGATAGCACGCGACCTTATGCGTGGGCGAAACCTGTACGTATTCGGGATACGAACCTTCGCATTTGTCCGTGCAGCAGGCGCACCTGCCCTTAAAATAACAGTAGTCGGGCATGTTTATGGGGTTCGGCACGTTGCCGGGGATACTGTAAAGCCTGTCCACCTTCTTGTTGACCGAAGGTTTACTCTTTTGCAGCCCTATCGTATACGGGTGCAAGGGGTTATCGAATATATCTTCCGCCGTGCCTATCTCTATTATACGCCCCGCGTACATTACGACGACGTAATCCGCCATTTCGGCGATAACGCCCAAATCGTGCGTTATGAGAAGGATACTGCCTTCTATCTTTTTACGCACGTCCCTTAAAAGGTCTAATATCTGCGCCTGTATGGTAACGTCTAACGCCGTAGTCGGTTCGTCGGCTATTATGAGCCGCGGGTTACATATCAGCGCCATGGCTATCATTACCCTTTGCCGCATACCGCCCGAAAGTTCGTGCGGGTAACTCGCGTAAATCCTTTCTGGGTTCGCTATGCCGACGAGTTCCAACATGTTAAGCGAACGTTTTTTGGCGGCGTCTTTACCTTCTTCCGGCATGTGAAGCATGGTAACTTCGTCAAGTTGCGCGCCTATGGTGAATACGGGGTTAAGACTCGTCATCGGTTCCTGAAATATCATGGATATTTCCTTACCGCGTATTCTTTTCATATCGTTTACGGGCATCTTGGCTATGTCGTAACACTTGCCGTCCGCCGCTTTATATCTTATGCTGCCGCTGACTATCTGTCCCTGCGGGCGTTGAACGAGTTGCATAAGCGATAAACTCGTTACGCTTTTGCCGCAGCCCGATTCCCCCACTACGCCGACGATACTGCCTTTCGGCACGTCGAAAGAAACGCCGTCCACCGCTTTCACCGTGCCTACGTCGGTGAAAAAATAGGTGTGCAGGTCGTCGAATTCGACGATATTGTTATCGTCTTTCATTTCCGTCAGGTATTCGCTTTCGGGCACGTTCTTGCGGGTACGGTATTTTTCCAACCGTCTGGTTTCCCTGAAATTGTGCTTCGCGATTGCCCGTTCTTCCTTGGGCGAAATATAGTACGGGTCGTTTTTACGGTCCTTGAAGCGCCGTATTTTTTCAACCAACCCGTCTTTTATCTTTGCGAACGGATTTTTTCTTTTCGCGTTCTCGGGAACGGAAATTTCTTCCTGTTCCGCGATCTTCTTGTCTGAATTATCCATCGTTGCTACCTGTTATTTTTTGGCTTTGGGATCGAAAGCGTCGCGCAGCCCGTCGCCTATAAAGTTGAAACTCAACACCGCCATAACTATCAGAACACCCGCGGGTATCCAAAGGTTGGGATAGTGTTGCAGTATTTCGGGCCCCGCCGACGGCGAAGCAAGGCTTATCATAGAGCCCCACGCCGCGTACGGGAACGGTACGCCGAGATTTAAGTACGAAAGCGTAGATTCGTAAAGAATAACGCTACCCAGCCCCAAAGTCGCCGACACTATTATCTGCGGCAGTACGTTGGGGAGAAGGTGCTTAAAGATCTTGTGCTTGGTGGAAAGTCCCGTCGCTTCGGCGGCGACCATAAACTCCTGTTCGCGGAGCATAAGTATCTGCCCGCGCACGAGTCTTGCCGTGCCCGTCCACCCGAACACGGTAAGTATTACCATGAGAAGGTAGATCCGAAGTTTCGGTTCGAAATTCCAGCTGTCCAAAATAGAACAGGCGATAAGCAGGATAGGAAGCGTGGGGATACAGTTCAGTATATCCACGATACGCATTATAAGGTTATCCACCCACTTGCCGAAATACCCCGCAAGTCCGCCTAAAATAATACCTATAAATTCCTCCAGGAATACGACGATAAAAGATATCAGAAGCGATATTCTTCCGCCGTACATAAGACGCGTCAAAACGTCCATACCCATGGTGTCGGTGCCCAGCAGGTTTTTAATGCTGGGCGCGGCTTTATTCGCCACCGTCGCGGTACGGATCTCGTACATAAATATCCTTTCGCCCGTCTCGGGATCGCTTTCGCCGGTATCCCACGAATAAATAGTGCGCACTTCTCTCGTCGCCGAAGAAATTATTTCGGTTTCCCCGTAGGGCGAGAACATCGGTCCGAAAAAGGAGAACATGAAAAGGAATATAATGCCCACAAGCCCTATAACCGACAGTTTGCTGCGGAAAAACCGTTTTGCGACCAGTCTCCCCTGCGACATTATCTTGACTTTGTTTTCCTTTTCCGCGGCGGAAAGTTCCAGTTCCGCTTCCGTAGGCGCGGACGTTTTATTTTCCGTTTCTTCCGAAACGTTCCGTTCCGAAAGGTTTTCGTTTGCGGTTTCGGTTTCGTTTATTACCTCGTATTTTTCTTCCATGATACCACCTTTAACCGCCGAGTTTGACTCTCGGGTCAACTACCGCGTACATGATATCGGAAAGCAGTACGCCGATAATGGCGAGTGCCGAACCGAAAAGGTTGTACGTCATTATAAAGGGCACGTCGCCCTGAATAACGGCGTTATAACTTGCCTGACCGATACCGGGAATAGCGAAAACCGTTTCGGTTATCATTGCGCCGGCGAAAAGCCCCGGCAGTATTCCCGCCATCATAGTTACCAAAGGAATAAGCGTGTTTCTGAACGCGTGTTTATAAACGACCGAGTGCTCCGATACGCCTTTGGCGCGAGCAGTACGGATATAGTCGGAATTAAGTACTTCGAGCATGTTTGTACGGGTGTATCTCATAAGTCCGCCGATAGAAAGCACGACCAAAACCACCATCGGAAGTACAAGATGGTGCAGAATATCGAGATAGTACTCCAAAGACCCCGTTTCTATCATACGGGTGGCGTCCACCATGCCTTGCAGGGGGAACCAGCCGAGTTCTATGGAAAATACTCTCATCAAAAGCGCCGCAAAGAAGAAAGACGGCAGAGATATGCCCATCATGGCAAGTACGGTAACGGTATAGTCCGCTACGCCGTATTGCTTGGTGGCGGAAACTATGCCCAAAGGTATCGCTATTATAAATTGCAATATAGTAGCGATTAAAGAAAGTACGAAAGAGATACCCATTTTTTCGACGAGAACGTCGACGACGGGTTTCTGGTATATAAAGGAATCGCCGAGATTTCCGGAAAGAGTGTTTTTAAGCCAGGTAAGATACCCGTTCCAGATAGAACCGGAAAGACCGTATAATTCCTTCATTCTCGCAAGATCTTCCGGCAACATATTGCCCTGTGCGACTGCCGCCGCGAATTTCTGATCGACGTAATCGGTAGGCATAAGCCTTACCAGAAAGAATATGATAAGCGACGCGCCGATAAGGATAAGTATTGCGAGTAAAAGCCTTTTAACGATATAATTAAACATTTTACGCCCTTAACGTGTTGTGTGTTACCAAAAAAACCTGCGGAGGCGGAAACTCCGCCTCCGCATTTTTTACGTTATCCGTATTGCTACGAATTATTTGCCCTGAACGAAACTTACTTTCCAGATTTCCGCCATCGGTCCCCAGTAAGGAGTGATTTCAGCGGAGAGAGAGTTGGTGTCTATAACGGTGTTGTCATAAACGAACAGATTCTTTCTCTGGTAAGTCGGAAGTTCGATAACCAGTTTTGCAAGCAGATCGAGCGCATCTTTGTAATAAACCTTACGAGCTGCGGGTGTCATATATTCAAGACCTTCCGCTATAAGTCTGGTAAGTTCTTCAAGCGCTTCGTACTGGGTGTATTCCGTATCTTTGAAGGTTAACGTACCTGCGTCCTCACCGTATTCTTCGGCGTGCTGCGTGATATACTTGATACCGTTTGCTATAACGCTGTCAGCCTGACTGTTCATGCTGTAAACCTGCGTCATATCGGGATCCAAAGCCGCCTGCCAAGCGAGCGCGTAAACGCCCGTTTCGCCGGTCTTTATGTGCGATATAAGGCTGGTATCAACCTTAACGCGCGCGTTAGCGCCGATGCCGTCAAGTATGTCTTTGGCATTCTGGAATATCTTACCTGCGGGGTGATCGGAAGCGTTACTCGGAATATAGAATTCGAACACCGCTTGTTCGCCCGTCGCGGGATCTATCATGGTGTCGCCGTCCCAGGTGTAGCCCGCCGCCTCAAAGTACTCTCTGGCGGTAGCTGCCGTTTCGTCGTAATCGTACAACGCTTCGGATCCTTCCGGATAAGCCCAGGAAACTTTACTCATACCGCGGTAGATGATTTCCGCCAAGCCGTTGGGATAATATTCGTAAACGAGACTTAAATCGAATACCGTCTGTAAAGCGATACGGGTGTTGATGTTGGGATATACCGCGGGGTTGATGCAGATATAGCCGTAACCTAAGTTATCGACGAATATAGGCGTCAACCTGCTGACGGTAGCGACTTCGCTGACGACGTCCGCCGTAGCGCTTGCCGTAGCGTAGTGTACCGTGCCCGCTTTAACGGCGTCGTATTCCTGACCGCCGGAAATAACCTGCATACGAACGGTCTTGATCTTTGCGTTGCCGAGACCGAACGTTTCGAAGTATTCGTTACGGGTGAATTCTACGACGTTGTTCGCATAACTTACGAATTTATAAGGACCTGCGCCCATAGGTACGCTGTTCTTGGTCTTTAAGTGCGCCATGAACGCCGCGTTGTTGTATTCAACGCCCGCGTTGATGATAGTGTCTTCGCCTTCGGTGTAAGTCCAGCCCGCGGTGTAATACGCCTTGGGAACGACCGTTACGCCGAGTTCAAGAATGGTCTTCGGATTCTTCTTTTCGCAAGTGATGGTTACGGTTTCAAAGTCGCCTTCGACGCCCTTGGTTATACCGCTTATGCTTTCGACTTTGGAACCGCCGTCGAGGGCAGCTTTCTTCGGGATAAATAATTCTTTCAAGCAATCTTCAAGACCTATGTTCGCCGCTTCTACGGAAGAAAGTGTCGCATAGTCGACTTCTCCGGTCTCTTCGTCCGCGTAGCCCGCTTCCAAAGCATCCCAGTAATCGGCAAGCGTTACGTCCGCGTTCGCAGCGAGAACGTCAACTTCTTTGCCTGCGCCGGTTTCAACGATGCACTGGGGGTTAAGATCGTAACGCGTCATACCTTCGTGCTTCGTCGCATCGTATTCCACGTAGCCTTCTTTCTGAACTCTTACGTAGTCGCCTTTCTGCGGATTGCCGTAATCGTCGTAGTCGGTTGCGACCATCTTCCAGGAAGCATAGGAATCTCTCTGTTCATAATCGGGATTTTCAACCAAGTCGTAGGTTTCGGTGTATTCGATGCCGTTTCTGTCCAAAACCGCCTTATCGTACATCTTGCCTTTGTATTGAGCGTATGCGCCGTCCAATCCTTCCGCAAGTTCGTACGCTTCCATGTTGAAATACTCGGTATCGTCCGCATTGTGGGATTCTTCGTTTTCGTCGTACGCTTCGTATACGTTGTCAAGCAGAACGTAATTACCGTTTGCATTTTCCGCGTATATTTCGCTGGTAACTTCCGCAAATCCCCACATGATCATGCCGTAAGCGATCTTCTGGGCGTCGTTAAGACCTTCCAACGGATAGAAATACGAATTGAGATAGGAAGCGTCCATATATTTTTCTACGACGTAGTTCACTATATCCTGCGCAAACTTTTCGCCTGCCGCCTGAATAGCGTCTTCACCCCAGTACGCCTGATAATCGGCATAGGTGAGTTCGTATTCGCTTTCGACTTCCGCTATAGCGGTATTGAAATCTTCTTCCGAAAGTCCATTGCCGAGCCCCCAAGCGATATCGGCGAGTGCGCCGTATTCTTTCGCTTTGTCGGGAGTCGTCTGGTTACGGTATTCCGATAAACCTACTATAGGTTGCGTGTACATGGTCGTATTGCCGTCGTACTTGGGATCCAACAGAACGTAGTAAGCGAAAAGGACGTCATCAGCGGTAACGGCGGTGCCGTCGCTGAATTTAAGACCTTTCTTTAAAACGCACTTGTAAGAAACGGTACCGTCTTCGTTCTCGATAACTTCGTAACTCTTCGCAACCGTCGCGTATTTGTCTCCCGCGACCATAGCGCCGCTCGCATCGACGGTAAGAAGTCCCGTAGTTACCATACTGTACACGTCACGATCGTACGCACTGGACGAGAAGAACGGGTTGAAAACTCCGTCCATCGTGGACGTTTGCAGAACTAACGGCTTCGTTTCGTTGGGATCCGGTGTTACGATTTCCTCTTCCTTCTTGCCGCAAGCGGTAAGAGCGGAAGAAGCAAGCATAACCAGAGCCAAAAGTAAGGCTATTAAGCCAACTTTTCTTTTTGCCATTTGTTTGTCCTCCAAATTTTTTTATTAACCGTTTGTAACGGATAATTTCTTTCGTTTGTTCTGTCGGCGTATCGCAATTAAGATCGCCGTCGTTTGCAACCGCAAACGACAAAGGGATATCCCTTTGATTTTCGCTAAGTATTAACTTTCTATCCCGCTATCGTTACCGTGCCCGTGGTATCGATATTCCACGCTAATGCCGCAGAATCTGTAAAGTTACAGCCCGTTATCGCAGTGGTCGCGGTCTTTCCCGCGATACCGCCGCTTACCGTTACGTTACAGGCGGCGGTCTCCCCGTCGCTTGCCGTAAGAGTAAAGTCGGTGGTAACGCCCGTAAACGTGCTGCCGCCTTTATCCCTGCCGACGGCTAAGCCTATATATATGTTGTTGACGGAAGAAGTGTCGAATACGACTTCCCCTTCCAACTTAACGTCCTTTATAACGGCGTTTTCCGTCTGACCGAAAAACCCGAAATATTTGTTGACCGTCTGCCCCGCGGAAACGGCGTCGTTTCCCACGGCGTTTATCTTTATTCCCGATATCGTGTTATTAAGACCGTTTATTTCGCCCTTGAATACCGTTCCCCTTACCGTTTCCTTATCGCCGTTTATCGTCGATTTGCCGTTGGAGAAACTCTGTTCCGTCCCGCCGAAATCTATGTCGTTTACAAGTAGGTATCTGCCCGCGGCGTCGTTACTTATCGCGTCCTTAAAATCCTTGGCGGTGCTTATTCTCGTATAGTTACCTTCCACGTACCCCGCGTAAAGGGTTATTGCGGTAACCGTCTCGTCGGTGGGGAACACGTCGGTCGCAAAATCCCATTTTTCGGTACACTCCGCGTCTTTATACCAGTAGGTAAAGGTGCTACCCTCTTTACTCGGTATAAATTCCGCATACTGGATGTTTATGTTTTCTCCACGTTCTATCTCAATGCCGTCTTTACCGTCTTCAAAAGGATAGACGGTGCCCTTGCCGTCCTGAAAGTCCCAGTAAATCTTTAAGTTATACGCCCATCTCGCGTACAGCGTGAAATCTTCTTCCCCAAGCCTGTCCGTAGCAAAATTCCAACGGCAGCTTTCGTCCCACTCGTAGTTAGCCGTATACCGCGTAAGTCCCGCGTGGTCGGGATTGAAAGATTTATATAAAACGTAACCTTCTTCCGCGGAATATCTCGGCAAAGATTCGTGCGCCGCGTTTCCCGCGTCGTATAGTTCGTAGCGGGTTACAACGGAAAATCTCGTAAGATTTCTGTATTCTTCGTTTCCCGCGTCGTAAAGTTCGTAAACTTCTTCTTCGTCTCTCGTTACGGCGACGTAGTCCCCGTCTCTGTCTTCGTAATAATAAGGATACCCGACGTATTCGCCGTCTTCCGCAAGAGTAAACTCGTAGTAACTTACGTACTCCCCGTCGGCGGAAGGCGTAAACGTGCCTTCGCCGTGCGCGGTGTACCAGCCGACCAGCGAATAGTTCGTCCTTTTGGCTTCGACGAAACCCGTAGTGCCTTTCGGTTCTACGGCAAGCGAACCGGGCTTTCCGTACAGAACGCGGGTGTCGAGTTTATCTATGTTACCGCCCATGCAGTCGTAGGTTACTTTGATATACCCTTCGAGATCCAGCGACGGACTGCCGCACGCCGCAAACGCAAAAGCGCACGCGCAAACCGTTAAAATCAAGGCTATAAGGCTTAAAAACCTTACGGATTTTCTCATTAAAAATTACCTTCCGTCTGCTCCCGCCGTGGAAAAGCGTAAACCTTACACTACTCCACAGTTATATATTGTTTTGTTATTTTATCATTTTTGTGCGGGATAGTCAACTGATTTTAGCGGGTTTTCGGTTTTTTCGGTTTTTTAATGAATAAATTCATTTTTAATCACGCCTTTATACGCCGTAAAACGCCAGACTTTACGATAAAAGCCTCCGTCGGAAACCACTTTCCGACGGAGGCTTCCGTTATGTTTTTCCTTACTTTTTACGTATTATAACTTTCCCGTGACAGGGCATTACCGCCCCTTCTTTTATTATTTCCCCTACTTCGTCCGCTGTTATAACGCCCGACTTGGGATTTTTTACCGATACTATACCGCCCTTTATATCGGCATTCACCGAAGAATACTCGAAAGCAAGATCGCAGTTTTCCGTCGTACAGTTTATAAGCGTTAAGTTCTCGCAATAGCAAAAGGGTTGCGTGCCGCTTATCCTGCAATTTATAAGAGTAAGCCCTTCGGAAAACCACCCGAGATATTCGCCCTTGA
>DBVR01000029.1:5749-7529 GCA_002308755.1 Christensenella sp. UBA1259 | reverse complement strand
TTCTTGCTGTGCCAGAAAGCGTCCTTGGTGTTTAAATCGCAACCGTCTATCTCGGCGTTTTCCACGTATTGAAAAGAATATTTCCCATGCATTACGACGTTCTTAAACGTAACGTTTTTCGCGTCTAAAAAAAGATATTCCGACGTAATCCGACCGCTTTCTACCGTTATGCCGTCGCTTTTCCAGCCGAATTCCGCGGAATCTATTTCGCAGTCGCTTATCCCGATATTTTTGCACTCCCTTAACGCTTTCACACCCGAAAGAACGCAATTTTCTATTATTCCGTCTTCCGAATACCAAAGCGCCGCACGGGTTTTTTCGTCCATAGAAGAATTGCGAAGCGAAAACTTTTTCACGTGCCACAAAGGGTATCTTAAAGAAAATTTACAGTCGGTTACGGTTACGTCCTTCGCCTCTTTAAGTACCGATTCTCCGTCTTTCGGTCCCGCAAACACGCAGCCCGTTACGTCGCCGTACGTTAAATTGTAAAGCGCCCTTTCTTCATCCATGCGTTCATTAAGTATAATCTTGCGTTCCATTTTATTTTCCGCCTTGTAAGTTTCTAACCGAAAATTTTCTCTCTTTGCATTTCGACGGAAAACGGTTCTTCCCCCTTGCGAGTCACCGCTACCGTAAAATCTTTATATTCCGCAACGTAAGAAAAATATTTTTCGCCACCGTACGTCTTTACGCCGTTTTCGGGCAAAGCGGGTACGTCCCTTAAATCGCCCCTTATACCGTCGCCCTGCGCCTTTACGAGACTTTCTTTCAACGTCCATACCCGCAAAAACCCGCCTGCGCCCGCCTTTTCGCACTCTTCACCTTTTGCGACGCGCGCAATAAGGTCGTCGCTTGTTTTTCTCGGTCTTTCCGCGTCCACGCCGACGTCGGCGTCGGCTATCGCCAACACCACCGCCCCGCCGCAATGCGAAATGTTGAAATACTTGCCTTTCGCAACGGGTTTGCCGCTTTTTGATATTCGCCACTCGCCTATATATTTGCGTTTTAAGTACGCGGAAAAAAGGCGCGAAACTCTGTCGCTTTCCTTTTTATACTCCGCGGCGGCTTTTCTATCACTCTCGGTGATAAATGGAAGGTTCTCCGCAACGGACGGCGAAACCCCTTCCGTATCGCAAATAATTATTTTTACCGCGCTTTCCACCGTTTCCCCCCGACAATAACCTTTTGCTGTTTAATTATAACACGCCCCGAGATTTTTTTCAAGAAAATTTTTCGCACCGTCGAAATCCGCAACAACTCACGAAAAAATTTCTTGCCGTTGCGGCACAAAGAAAAAGTACGGACGGGGTGTTTCCCTGTCCGTACTTTTTAGTTTGGTGGAGATAACGAGATTCGAACTCGTGGCCTCCGCGTTGCGAACGCGGCGCTCTACCAACTGAGCCATACCCCCAACATATCTCTTGTATTGTATCTGAAAACCAACGGCTATTTTCTCATACGCCGACGTTGGTAGAGCCCGAGGCTCTTCCGCCCTCGACGTAAAGTCTCGTGGGCTTTGGCTACAAACAGTCCACAGGACTGTTTGCTTTACGCGTCGCCCCAACTGAGCCATACCCCCACGGAACAATTGCTACATCATTATATAACATTTAAAAAATTTTCACAACTGTTTTCAGATAGTTTTTAAAATTTGACCGCCCGCTTTTGCCACCGCAAAAGCGAGCGGAAAATTTTTATTCTCTTATTTTATCTCGGAGAAATACTTGATAGTCCTTACCATCTGGCTGGTGTAGGAGTTCTCGTTGTCATACCACGAAAC
>DBVR01000029.1:5520-5656 GCA_002308755.1 Christensenella sp. UBA1259 | reverse complement strand
CGTCGGTGTTGTAGCCGAAAGATTCGTTCGCTTCCGCCTTGATAGCAGCGTTGATGCTTTCTTTCGTAATGTCTTTGCCCTTTACTACCGCGACGAGTATGGTCGTGGAACCGGTAGCGGTGGGAACTCTCTGCGC
>DBVR01000029.1:0-5434 GCA_002308755.1 Christensenella sp. UBA1259 | reverse complement strand
TCGCCTTTTCTGTGCGGGCCGTCAAGTATCATCTGGTCGCCGGTGTAAGCGTGAACGGTGGTCATGATGCCGGAAACGATAGGCGCGTAGTCGTTAAGCGCTTTCGCCATGGGCGCAAGACAGTTAGTGGTGCAGGACGCCGCGGAAATGATATGATCGTCTTTCGTGAGCGTCTTGTGGTTGACGTTGTAAACGATAGTGGGAAGGTCGTTGCCCGCGGGAGCGGAAATAACGACGTTCTTCGCACCGGCGTCTATATGCGCCTGCGCCTTTGCCTTGGAAGTATAGAAACCCGTGCATTCCAAAACGACGTCTACGCCGAGTTCTCCCCAGGGAAGATCCTGCGCTTTGGGGCAGGCGTAGATGGTTATCTTCTTGCCGTCTACTATGATAGCGCCGGGAACGGTAACGGTCTTGCCGTCTTCCGCATATTCGGCGTCTATGAAATCGACTTTATGATCTCTCGCATAGTTACCCTGCATGGTATCGTATTTGAGAAGATGAGCGAGCATCTTGGGGCTCGTAAGATCGTTTATCGCCACTATTTCGTAGCCTTCCGCCCCGAACATCTGTCTGAACGCAAGACGACCTATACGCCCGAATCCGTTGATTGCAACTTTGGTTACTTTTGACATTGATATGTCCTCCGTTGATAATATTTTACAAATTTCAATAACAATTATATATTTCAGCCGAAAAATAGTCAAACGTTTTATACGGCTATTTTAAATTTTCGGGATTTAAACAAAGCAGGTCGTCGGGCAGAAATCTCCCGTCTTTTCTTATCAGTTCGCCGTCGATATATATCTCGCCGCCGCCGTACTCGGGCGTCTGGATAAGCACCAAATCCCAGTGCACCGCGGAAATATTGCCGTTATAGCAATCGTCGTAGCAGCAACCGGGGGTAAAATGGATAGATCCCGATATCTTTTCGTCGAAAAGGATATCGCCCATGGGCTTTACGACGAAAGGATTTACGCCGAAAGCGAACTCGCCGACGTATCTTGCGCCTTCGTCGGTATCGAACACGGCGTTTATCTTTTCGGGATCGTTGCCCGTCGCATTTATTATTTTGCCGTCCTTAAAGGTAAGCGAAACGTTTTCGTACTTAAAACCGTTCTGCACCGACGGGGCGTTGTAGGTTATAACGCCGTTGACGCTGTCCTTTACCGGCGCGGTATATATTTCGCCGTCGGGAATATTGTGGTCTCCCGAACACTTTTTACTGCCTATTCCCTTTATCGAAAAGGAAATATCGGTGTTTTTGGCGGTTATCCTTACCTTGTCCGCTTTGTCGAGCCGCAATTTTAACGCGTCCATCGCCTTATCCATCTTGGAATAGTCGAGATTGCACACGTCAAAGAAAAAATCTTCGAAAGCGTCGGTACTCATACCCGCCTGCTGCGCCATGCCCTGGTTGGGGTAACGGAGTATTACCCACTTGGTCTTTTTCACCCGCAATTCGTGGTGAACGGGATGAGAATAGAACTCTCCGTCTATCTGTAAGTTCTGCGGCGGCACGTCGCTGTTTTCCAGCGAGTTTTCCCCGCCCCTTATTCCTATATACGCGTCCATATCCGCCATGCGGAAGGCGTCGTACTTGGCGCGAAGTCTCGCCCCTTCTTCCGTTACGCCGAGCAAAAGTTCGCGGCTCACCCTGTTGTCGAATATTTCAACGAAGGGGTACGCCCCGACTTTGTACGCTTCCTTTATAAGCGCGTTGACCAGCATATAGTCCACGCCTTTTGCCTCTATGAGTATCTTTTCGCCCTTTTTAAGTTTGCAAGAATAGTTGATAAGATTCTTTGCAAGCGTGTTTATCCTTACGTCCTGCATATATGTAACTCCTTTCTTTTTCGGTTTTAAATTATAGACTTTCCCGCCTTTTATGTCAAGCGATTGAAAAACAAGGTTATTTTGCGCGGGCGAAATTTTCCGCAAGGCGGAAAAGTTTTTCCTTTTCGTTGAGTTTCGGGTCGTTTACCGCAAGTTCCCACAGATATTTTAAAGTTTTCCCCAAATCTTCGCCTTCTATCCCCGAAGCCTTTAAGTCGCCTGCCGAAATCTTTAATTCCTTTACCGAAAACGGCGTGCCGTCTTTTTTCATTTTCCCGATAAGTTCTTTCCACTTCGTAACGGTGGGACAAACGCCCGTATCGTCCTTTCCCGCCGAAAAGTCCGCCTGCTTTAAGGCGATAAGTTTATATATCCTGTCGTAATTTTCGGCGATGAATTTTCTTAACTTGCCTTCCCTTACGTCGCCTTTCATATCCAACATATGAAATTCCGTTAAAAAAGCGATTTCTTTTACCGTCTTTTTATCGGCTTTAAGCCTTAAAAGAATTTTTTCGGCTATTTCTTTTCCCGCCTTGTCGTGCCCGTGAAACTTGCCGTAATTTACCATGCAGTAAGGTTTGCCCGCGTCGTGCAAAAGCGCGGCGAGTCTTACGGTTTTGGGGGCGTAAAGCACCGTTTTAAGGGTGTGCCCTAAAACGTCGTATTTATGAAAATCCTTTCTCTGCGCCACACCCCTGCCGAGAGTAAGTTCGGGAAAGATATTATCGAGAACCCGCGTTTCGTCGAGAATTTTAAGGGCGGTATAATGCCCCGCTTTATCGGAAAACGGATATGCCGTGTCGGAAACGAGTATTTTTTTGAGTTCTTCGTATATCCTTTCGGCGGAAATATCTTTTATATTGCCCGAAAACGAACGCGCCGAAGAAATAACCCGTGCGGTCGGGCGAAAGTTAAGTTCTCCCGAAAACCTTGCGAGACGCATAAGTCTTAACCCGTCGGAACAGAAAACTTCGTCGGGGTTTTTCACCGTGTCTAAAACTCTGTTTTTTATGTCGGCGATACCGCCCGTAGGATCTACGAACTTCCCGTTCTTTATATCGTAGTAAACGGCGTTGCACTTAAAATCCCTGCGCAACGCGTCTTTTTTTATATCGTCGGTAAACTCCGTGGACTTCGGCTTGTGTTCGCCCTTAAAGTAACTGTCCGTCCGAAAACGGGTATACTCGAACTTTACCCCGTCTTTTCCGATTACAGCAGTCCCCGTGCGCTTGTATTCGGCGATTTTTATAAACCCGCATTTTTCTGCGGCGGAAAGTATCTCTTCCGTCGGGATACTCCCCGCGATATCTATATCGGAAGACGCCGTTTTATCTACCAGATAATTGCGCGTAAAACCGCCCACGGCGAATATCGGCGCGGGAAGAACTTCGGCTAAAAGTTTTAAGTCTTGCGGCAAAATTTCGTACATATAATTATTGTAACACGGATTTTCAAAATAAACCTTGAAGTTTCGGGAGAAATTTTGCCAAAAACTTGAAATTTCGGCATTTTTATTGTAAAATATTCTCGTTATTCGAAAATATACGGTCCGGCGGCGGAGAAATGCTTAATTTTATTGTCAACCCATGCGCGGGCGGCGCGAACGGAAAAAAGATAAAACGCGCCCTTCGGGCAGTGGAAGAAACCCTTAAAAAACTTAAAACCGATTACGTTATCACCTTTACGCACAAGCCGAAGCATGCGATAGAGATAACCGATTCGCTTATAAAAAACGGCGCGACCGACATAGTGGTAATGGGCGGCGACGGCACGATACACGAAGTACTGAACGGTTTTTCTTCCTTCGACAAGGTAAACTTGGGGATAATCCCCTGCGGAACGGGCAACGATTTCGCAAACGCTCTTAAACTCCCTTTAGATCCCGTAAAGGCGTTGGAAAAGATACTTAACGGCACGCCGAAATACGTCGATTTTATGCAGATGCCGACGGTACGGGGACTTAACATAATAGGTATGGGCGTGGACGTGGAAGTCCTTAAAAAATACGAAGCGGCGAGAAAAAAGACGAAATTTCAGTATACCAAATGCCTTATAAAAACGCTTTTTAAGTTCGACTACACCGATTTCGACGTGGCACTTGACGGGAAAAAGACGCATTACCGTTCGTTTATCGCCTGTTTTGCAAACGGTCACCGCTACGGCGGCGGGATAGAGATATGCCCCGCGGCAAGCCCCGTGGATAAAACCTTAAACTTCGTCGCGATAGGGGAAGTAAAAGGTCTTAAAATGATAAAAGCCTTTATTAAACTTAAAAAAGGCAAGGTATTATCCCTACCCGAGACCGCACACAAAACTTTCGATTCCGCCGTGCTTACCCGCGACGGGCATTACACCGTGCAGGTGGACGGACAACTTTACGAAGATATACCCGTGGAAGTGAAGATAGTTTCCGACACTCTCAAAGTATATTACTGAAAAAAGAAAATAAATAAAACGGCGGCAAATTCTTGCCGCCGTTTCTTATTTTATAAGGTCTTTTATTACTTCCCCCGCTATTACAAAACCCATAACGGGCGGAACGAAGGAAACAGACGCGGGCACGGCTTTGCGTCTCGTTTCGTTTTCGGTATGCGCGTCGGTCGGTTTTTCTTCCGAAAAAACCACTTTGAGTTTTTTTATCCCCCGCTTTTTGCACTCCGTTCTCATAACTTTCGCCAATGGGCACACCGAAGTCTTATATATATCCGACACCTTAAACGCCGTAGGATCGAGTTTATTTCCCGCGCCCATAGCAGAGATTACGGGCACGTTTTCTTTTTGCGCTTTTTCCGCTATCGCGAGTTTCGCGGCGACGGTATCCACCGCGTCCACGACGTAATCGTAAACCTGGAAATCCACCTCATGCGCGGTTTCGGGGCCGTAGAACAGGCAGCGCGCGGCGACGCGGCAGGACGGGTTGATGGACAGAACGCGCGTGCGCGCCGCCTCCGCCTTGCTTTGCCCCAGGGTATCCACGGTGGCGATGATCTGGCGGTTGAGGTTGCTGAGGGCCACGGTGTCATGATCGATCAGATCCAGCGCGCCCACGCCGCTGCGGGCCAGNNGCGGCGACGGTATCCACCGCGTCCACTATATAGTCGTAAACCTTAAAATCGAACTCTTCCGCATTTTCGGGCAGAAAGAAGGTCTTATGCGCCGTTACCTTGCAATCGGGCGAGATATCCTTTATCCTTTCCGTTGCGACGTCGGTTTTGTTTTTCCCTATCGTGGAAGAAAGGGCGTATATCTGGCGGTTTACGTCGGTTTCGGAAACGACGTCTTTATCTATAACGTCTATCGCGCCTACGCCCGCGCGGGCAAGCGCTTCGGCGACGTAGCCGCCTACCCCGCCGATACCGAACACCGCCACGCGGCTTTTATGAAGTTTTATAAGATTCCCTTTCCCCAAAAGCCTTTCGGAACGGGAAAACCTTTCGCTCATTTTTTTCGCCCTTTATTTTCGGAATAAGTATATTATACCACTTGCGCAAAAAAAGTCAAACGCGGAAACTCTCAACGGGTATAAAACGCCGATTATCCGTCTATAATCGTTCTATCTATCGAAAAAGGAAGTTTCAAAGTGAAAAGATATCTTATC
>DBVR01000023.1:6891-36523 GCA_002308755.1 Christensenella sp. UBA1259 | reverse complement strand
TAAATTATCGTTTATCGCATTATTAACCTCTATTTTTAGTTCAATATCCCTTAAAAACCGTCCTATTCTTTTTTGTTCTTGTATATTGGGAATTTCTACTTGCACATCATACACATCATCAGGAGCTATATTCCTTTGTTTTGTTCCACTTGCCCTATCTTCTAATTGTTTTTTGACATAAGAACAAGCTAGTAAGTAGTGAAGATAATTCTTATCTATGTCTGGCGAAATTATTTCAATTTTTCCGACTCGCTGATTTAATACAAACTTAAAACCATTTGAGTTAGGAATAAATGCAGAGTTACCAAATAACCCCACTACTTGTTCTGTTAACGGTAAAATCAAATCCCCTTCATTTAGAATATATTTACCCTCTGGACATTCACTTGTATATTTGGCTTTTGCATCATTAAAATTAAATGAATTATTTCCTTCCTTGAAATTGCCTAATGTTACAAGTCGATATTCGCTCTTTTCTATATACTTGGAACTATTAAAAGCAAAACCATGTACAACTCGGATTAAATCTCCAAGTTTAATATTTTTCATACTTCAACTTCTCCAAGCTTGCTTGTATTTCTTTATTTAAAGCGTCACCTTCTTCAAATAACTTCGAAAGTGTTTCTTTATAGCCTTTTATTTTTTCTTCAAACTCTTCCTGTGTCAATTCAACATATTCGATTTTCACGTCGAAATATTGCCCAGCCGCCAACGAATATTTTTCTTTTGCCGTAGCATAATCGACTACAACCGAAAAATCATCAATCGTTTTTTCATTAGCAAAGGCATCGACAATCATATCTATTTCTTCGTCTCTAAGTCTCTTCTTTTTGAGCCCATTACTATCCTGATAATCTTCGCCAAGTTTAGACGCATCAATCAAAATAAGATTTTCATGTGCTTGTGATTTATCAAAGAACAGAACGGAGACATTCGTTCCCGTGTTTGCAAATACGTTTGAAGGCATACTTATACACCCGTAAACGATTTTATCATCAATAATCTTTTTTAAGACTTTTCCTTCCACTCCTGATTTTGCCGTAACAAACCCTGTAGGAACGACTATTGCACCTTTGCCTGCGTCTTTTTTCAACGAGTTTATAACATGCTGGATAAAGCAAGTATAAATGGACATGCTTTCTTTTTTCTTGTTGGGGATATTAGGCACGCCCGCCCAAAATCTTACAGGCATTGCCGCAATCTGTGCTCTCGTATCTGAAAAGTCCATATTAAACGGCGGATTAGAAACTACGAAATCAAAGGTCCTCAACTCTTGACCGTCATCCGTTTTATGATAAGGATTAACCAAAGTATCCCCTTGAATTGCATGGTCAAGCGACGAAACCAGATTGTTTAGTATAAGGTTAAGTTTAAGCATTTTATTGCTTCGCTGTGAAATATCTTGCGAATAAATAGTACATCTGTCTTCACCTACTTGATGCGCAAGTGCCATTAACAACGTACCTGTTCCAGCCGACGGATCATAAATCTCTATATTGTGGAAATCCTTATTATCACCGACAAGTAGTCTCGCCATAATGGTAGCGATCGAATGTGGCGTATAATACTCTGCGTATTTGCCGCCGCCAGCAGTATTGTAATCTTTAATAAGATACTCAAATATATCGGCAAAAAAATCGTAATGTTCGGAAAAGGCTTCTTCAAAAGAAAAGTTAACCAGTTTATCAATTAATGCCCTTGCAAAAGGGGTTCTCATTGCATCATCGGTAACGAAGTTGGTCAATTTCTCAAACAATGGTATTTTAGTGTTCTGTGAAGTTTGCGTAGAAAATATTTCAATGTTCTTTTCGGCAATATCTGTCATCGTGCTATCAAAAAGCAACGCAAAGTCACCTTTTGTTTGTTGATTCCAAAGGTTTGCAATTAAATGTTCAGGATAAAGCCTAGGAACATCGGGCGAAAGTTTATCAAACAAATCAAGCCTTTCTTCCTCGCTCATGTCCTTATACGCAACCTCCCACTTTTCAGCCATAGCCAATTTATGAGATAGTTTCTTTATTTCATACCCGAACTTATCGTTCAAAAATTTATACAAAAAAACTTGCGTAATAATCTTATACTCATTACCGTCGTTTCCCATACCATAGCTTTGACACGTTGCCTTCATAGCATCAATAAGTGCAACTGTTTTGTCTTTTATTGTTTCTGACATTTTTTCTCCTTTAGTTTAAGCGTAGGCATACACACTTCTATACTGATTAAGATATTGCGATGCAATTCTCGTTTGAATAAATAGTCTATCATCTCTTGAATTTGGGATATCTAGTTTATCCATCCCTTCCGTAATTTGAGTCATGACTGTTTGTTCAAAGTAAGCATCTTTTCTTAAAATATCGTTTCTGTCGTATACTTTTTGATCTATCGTATCCTTTATATATAACAATGCTTTCATTATAACATCGTCATATTCTGATATAAGCGGGTTTTTGCCTTGAGCAATTCGTTCCTGGTTTTCTTCTCGTATTCTCTTATGCGCTCTAGCAAATTTTACGTCTCCACGATACTTTGACAATAATACCTTATTTTTCTTTTGAAGTTCTGCAAGTTTTTTAAGAACCTCATCAAGCTCTTTACATGCCCCTTCGTATTCTGCAACACTATCGGCAACAAAGCCGCGGTCTTTAAATCTTTCAAGGAATGCTTGGCGTATAGTCATATATTCTGGGTCTTCAGGGTCAATATTATCCATAAACCCTTGAATAACTCTTTGCCATTTTTGGTTAATATTCTCACCTTCGCCATTAACGATTTTAAGTTCTTCTTGCGTTAGTTTGTCAAATCTAAACGTTATATCCTGCATTGCAGCATTAACGATTTGTTTGGTAGTATCGCCTTCCGCTAACGCCTCCTTTTGATTTATACAATCTATACAGTGCTGAACTTCGTAAATAAGGGCAGGTAATTTTTGTAATTCAAAACTTTTTACTTTTTCTTTAAGTTCGTCATCTCCAAAAGTTTTTATCAAATTATAGCAATCTCTTGCCGAAACAAGCGCTTTCTTTAATTTAAGCAGTTCTTCTTTGTCTTCTATCGTTGAAATTTCCGAACTAAATTCTTCTGCATTATCAGTAGTGTAATCAAACAATACCTGTTGAACTTGATGCAGTTGTGATATTATTGCATCTTTATCTTCGATAACTTGAGTAAACGTATTCGGTGATACCTGGTCGCCTATTTCATCAATGTTGTTAAACTTGTTTAACTCTCTCATATAGGCATCGTTCGTTTCGTCGAAATTCTTTTTAATATCGGCAAAATCAATAACATAACCATACCTATTGTCTTTATACGGTCTATTTACTCTCGTAATCGCTTGTAGCAAGTTATGATCTTTTAACTTTCTGCCAAAATATAGGCGTTTAAGTCTTGGAGCGTCGAATCCAGTTAAAAGCATATTAAAAACAATTAACACGTCAATTGTCATATTCTTTTTAAAGTCTTTAACGATTTGTTTTCTGGTTTCCTTGTCGTCACTATCGTAAAGAATTAACCCTGCCTTAAAGTTCGATTTCAAAGAATCCGTCTCGTTTAAGTTGTTTTGAATCTCGTCAAAAAACGCAAATAGCTTTCTCGCCTGCTCGCTGGTTTCACAAATAATCATACCACCCAGCGTTTTATCGCCTTGTATCGCCCTAAATTGTTTTAGGTCCGTAATAATATATCTAAGAAGTTCTTTAACATATTTTTCGTGATCTATTATGTATTCTCGTTTTACGTCTTTTTTCTGAACTAGCGTTTCTAGACTTTCATATATTTGAGAAAGCTTTTCTTTATACTTTGTCTCTATCGGTTCTCTTATGATTTTTAATGTATATCCGTCTTGTATAGACTTATCATAATAGTATGTATGATAATAATTACCGAACACTTTCCAAGATGCCCTTTCTTCTTTTAATAGCGGAGTACCCGTCAATGCAATTTTGATAGCATTTTTATCAGCATCAAAAAGATTCGCTAAAAAACTTCCCTCAGGTTTATATCCTCTATGTGCTTCATCGATTATAAATACACGCTGTAAATTCGTTGCATATTGCGGTAATTCAACTTTCTCCTTATCCTCTTCGAATCTTTGTATGTTCACTACCGTGATTTCTCTGACTCCAGTATTCCCCTCCAAAGATTGATTACTTCTAAATTGAGCCATCAATTCACTACGACTATTGGCAGTTTTTACAGATAATCCCCTTGCCTCAAATTCTTGAGACGCCTGTTCTAAAAGGTCCAATCTGTCAACGATAAAATAGAATTTTGCAACTTTGCTTTCTTTCGCATAAAAGTCAGTAAGAATGGATGTTAAATAATAAGATAATGCCGTTTTACCGCTACCTTGCGTATGCCAAACTACACCAGATACCATTCCAGATTTTATTTTTTCGGTTATCGCAAGCGAAGCAAAGAGTTGTTGATAGCGCATTATATGCTTTTCATCCTGAACAACTATTTCACCGTCAACCTCCCTTTCACTTTTAACATAGCAAATGCCGTATTTAAGAAGATATATTAGTCTTTCCTTACTACACATGGAAGTAAGGATTCTATTTGTAGGCGTATTGGCATCTAAATTAGTTTGATATTCTGGCGAAGTATGAATTACTTGACAATTAAAATCCGAAAGAATTTTCTTTTCAATAATCGGGTCAACAGATTTGTAATCATACCCCATATTATACGAAGCGATTGGTAAATTTTTAGTGTTTTCCTCTCTAAACACATTAAAAAATGCTCTCTTCTTTGCGCTAGTACAATAAAAAGCGCCTTCGACCGGAACAATTCCTCCAAGTGTATCGTATTCCATATTGTTTGAGAAAATCATTAACTGTGTAATGTTAATGAACCGTCTAAACTTCCTATTTGGAAAACGAATATCGTTCATCCTATTACTTTCCGCAAGCATACCACCTTTATTATGTGGTTTTTTAACCTCACAAAAAACAAGAGGAATTCCATTTACAAAAAGTGTTATATCTGGGCGAAACTCTTCATCTCCATTTTTACACGTGAATTCTGCTGTGCAATGGAAGACGTTGTTTTCTGGATTGTCAAAATCAATTAATTTAATGGGTGATATCGATAATAAGCGTTTAAAAAAAGTATGTCCCAAATCATCATTATCAAGTTCCAGTCTAATTTCTCTTAAAACCTGCTCAGCCTCTCCTGCCCGTTCAGGATTTAACTTGGAAAACCGTTCTTTAAAAACTTGTATTAAAATATTAGTGTCAGGATCATAAACAGATCCTGCCATAGACTCGTCCATCTTGCCGAAATAAACATATCCCAACCTAGTCAAATGCACCAACGCTGGCATTTGTACCCTGGTCAATTCGTTAAAACCCGCACTCATTTATTGTGCCCCCTAAGTTTATACTTTTGTGTATTATTAGTCGTTAATAATTCAAACATATCAAACAAGATTATTTTTTAATTTAATAGCCCTCTAAATCATCTATATCGTCAATCTCATCGATGTCTCCGTATTCACTTAAAATATCGTCGTCATATTTAGTGTCATCTGTCTCATCGTAGTTAACATAGTCTGTCTCTTCATATTCGCCTATATTTTTTTTAGTTTTTTTATCCTGTATCGCTTTTTTAATCATTAATTCCACCCTTTCCCCATTGTTTTTATAGACTATTGTAAAACTTTATTCTTACCACAAATATGTCATATTTGAAATTTTCTTAAAATTTTATTGTTTTCGGTTGTTCCGTAAATGAATAGAAGGTGGCGGTAGCGTTTTTAAAATAGAACACTTCCGTATTGCCGTCGTCTTCGTTATACATAGAACGCAGTTCGGGATA
Organism: Christensenella sp. UBA1259; assembly: GCA_002308755.1. Lineage (GTDB taxonomy): Bacteria > Bacillota > Clostridia > Christensenellales > Borkfalkiaceae > UBA1259. The sequence continues at coordinate 30,703 of DBVR01000023.1, read as the reverse complement.
ATTATCAAGCATATGCTTTTTCGCTTCCCGCCTATCATCCGAAACAAGTTCGCCTGAAAGCCTCAACCATTTGCCGTCCATAAATGCGCAAATCTCTACGTTAGGATTAGCGTGTATTTGCTTACTGGTCAGTTTTACCTTGCCCGTTTGAATATAGAGTTTATCTTCAAAAATATCCACCGTGCCGAACGGTCTTACTTTCGGTTTGTCGCCGTCAACCGTAGCAAGATAATAAGTTCCGCATCTTTTCAAAAAGTCATAAACTTGTTTCAGCATTATTTTACCTCTTCAACATTAACTCGCACATATTTCTCAAAATAAACATCAAATTTTTCGTACTTAAATAGTTCTATCAATTTTTTTGTTTTATCATCAATAGTGGTTGTTGTTTCCGTCTTGCATTTTTCCAAATATGTATTATATGCTTGTTGATTTGCTAACAACATTTGATAGTTATAAATTGGAATAAAAGGATATTCCTGAACAATTTGTTGCCAAGCGATGGTGGAAATATTTAAGGCAGTACTATTATAGTAATACTCGTCCGCCAGTTTTTTTAAATCTTTGTATTTGTCTAATATGGTCTTTAATGCATCCCTAAACTTCGTTTCTTGTTCCGGAATTAATAGCATTGCTCTATTAAAAGCTTGAAATAGAGTATTCATGGCGGTGTTTAGCTCCGTCACATAATTGAAAGGTACATTTACACCATTTTCTGTATTGAAATTTGAAAACGCAATATAAGATCGCCCACCAGCAAATCCTAAAGTTTTTTGGGCAAAACAAAAATCATTGTATATGTTCATAAAATCACTATGCATTTGCGCCTTTATGTCCATATTACTTAAATAGCTTTGAAGTTTTTTATTCTGCCTATGCTGCACCCATGCTTGTACAATGACAGCTATTGATAAAATAATAGGTATAATTATTCCCAGGATTGTTATCCAAGTTGGAATAGTATTGTTGTTTAGGGTATTGACTAGTTCTTTCACTTCTTCAATTAGTTGCTCTTCCATAGTAGACCTTTAAATTCTATTTATCAGTTTCGACAATAGCCATAATATCTGAAATATCACAATTAAGCACTTTACATATTCTTAACATTACGTCCATAGAAACCGTTTCGTTTTTCCCAAGCTTTGCCAAGGTGGTAGAAGACATCTCCGCCGCCTTTTGCAACTGAGTTCTTGTCATGCCTTTATCTATTAAAAGTTTCCATAATTTATTGTAACTTACTGCCATATTCACACCTCTTTCAGGTTATTAGATTAAGTTTATCATATTTTTCATTAGAACACAAGCATTATATATGATTTATTAAAGCACAACTTTAAGTAAATAAAGGTGCTTTCCACATAAATAAAATCGGTAGCTTATCCAAATAAACTACCGATTTAAACAATTTTTACAAAGAAAACTCCCTTACTGTTATTCAAATTCAACTTCGTTTGACAAGAAAATATCATTGTTTAAAAAATCGATTATAGTCATATCAAACCCACGAGCCAACATATATATTGTACTCAATGTTACTGTTTTGTTTCTGCCATTTAGTATACATGCCATACTCCCATGTAATATACCCGATTTTTGCTCTAACCTATACTGTGTCATATCTTTTTCAATAAGTAATTCTCTTATCCTTTTAGCAACCGCTTCGCTAACATTCATATCTTCACCTCTTATGTAGATTTAACTACATAATCAGTTTATCAATATAATGTGCAAAATATAGGTAGGTATACCTTCATATTTGTTTGCTTGTTAGTTATTAATAGATTATAATGTTATGTAGGTATAACTACTTATGGGTGTATTATGATTATAACTTTTTGTGGACATGGAAATATAGATATCGACCAAAGTGTCGCCGACAAAATTAAGGATTTCCTTATTGAAAAAATTAAACAATATCCTAATGCGAAATTTTACCTTGGCGGGTATGGTGGTTTTGATAGCCTTATTTTTTCTATATTGAGAAAAATTAAAAAAGATTTTCCAAATATTGAACTCGTTTTTATTTCTCCATACCTGGATTCATCATATAGTAAATTACAAATTGCAAATGAAATATACGATAGCACCCTATATCCCCCGCTAGAAACAGTACCAAAGAAATTTGCAATATTAAAGCGTAACGAGTGGATGGTTGATAGTTGCGACCTGCTCATTGCTTATGTAAAATATTCTTGGGGCGGGGCTAGAAAAACTTTAGATTATGCGATTCGTAAAAAGAAACCATATATAAACTTTGCTGAATAAAAAGGGTTAAAAACTCTCTTAACCCTAATTTTTTAATTAATTTTAAAATAATTATAACATTTCTATATCTCTATATTTTTCCCATTTTTGGTAAAAGTCACTTGCTGTTTCTACTTCCCACTTTCCTTTTTCAAGACCAACATAACCACTGCAAACATACTGCGGGAACTCATTCCAATTCATTCCTTTTCCCTTTAAGACCGTCTTAACATAAGCCACTGTTCTTTTCTCAACCTCAAGATGATAAAAAGAACAAACCCTATCCATAAATGCTGCCATTGCAAAGGCTTGACGAGAGTGAAAATAATCTTTTAATTTATTTTTAGGTAAAACAATTATTCTCGCGTCAAAAGCAAACGCTTCCGTTGAAAAGTTTTTTAGTTTCTTCGATATGTATTGAGAAAACATTGCCGAAACATAGCCTGATATAATAGGTAAAATCTTTTCTATACGATTTTCGTAGTCTTTATCCTGTTGTATAAAATCCTTATTCAAAAGAAAAGATATTTCATCTTTAAAAGAGTAGGCAAACAACACAAAAGAACAATATTTTTTTATATTTTCTAAAACCCGTTTCATTGCTAAATGAAAATCAGATAAAAATAATTCTTTATTATCCTTAAATCTTGATGTGACTCCTTTGCCGTCAAGTCTTACAATTAAGCATTCGTCTTCTTTAATTTGTGGAATGGTTGTAGTTGTTTCATATTGTTCAAGGCTTTCATAAGTAGCCTTAGCGTAGCCATAACTATATGGCGGTATCTTTTGTTTGTCACTCATCATTTTTTCTAAACATACTCCTTCATATATTTTAAATCTTTTAACTCAGCGTAATTTTTTTGATATAATGGATGAACTGGATTGCCTTCTTTTGTTAGTTTTATTACTTTTATCGTCTTATTTTTTAGTTTAAGTAATTTTGATATTTGTTCTAGACAAGGGCGTAAGAATGACCGTTTAGATATTAAATTTCCATATGCAAACAAAATATCACAGTCTTGGTATGTATCTAATATTTGGGAAATAGTTTCTATATTTTGCTTTACTATTTGTTCGTTAGCGGTCATATGTAGATCGTCGGGATTTGTGGCTCTCTGCGGATAAATGTTTAGCATTATCCAGTTGCTATATCCATTAAATCTCGCTATTTTTATAACTTTATTTATTGTTTTGTCTAGTTGCTCTGGGCTAGCGGTGCTTGGGTTAATTCCAAAGCAAATTAAGGTCCTGCCGTTTTCTTCAAAAATCTGCCCTAGTGCGTAGCGATTATTATTTCCACTGTCTCTTTCGTAAATCCATCTCATAACAACTAAATTATATCACTTTTAGCCTTATTTTTCAAGTTGCTAATAGATTTCAATTCTGCCGTTTATATAGCAACAAAAAATGCACTTTTCATTTTTTGATATGCTAAAAAGTGAAAAATGGTGAGGAGACGGGATTTGAACCCCCATTTTACGGCAATTTCTTATTTTAAGCCTTAATGTTAAAAAACAGCCTCACACTAAAAAACACTAGATTTTATCTAACTTTTTAATGTTTTTAGATGTTGTTTATAGGTTCAAATCCCCCCACCGCACACTTTTTGACCTACACACTTAAGTGTGTTTTTAGGGTGTTTTTTTGGTTTTTCGGGAATAAAAAAAAGACCTTGAAAACTCAAGATCTCAAAAAAATGCGAAAATAGCCCATTTTTGCCTAAAAAACGCAAAAAATAGGTCGAAAAGACAAAAGACTTTTCGACCTACACACTTGGTGTGAAGGATGGGACTTGAACCCACACGGATAACCATACGCCCCTCAAACGTACGCGTCTGCCAGTTCCGCCACCCTCACGTTTTGCTCTTATTATATTACCCAAAATTCTTTTATTTGTCAAGAAGTTTTCCGTACAATTTTTTATATTTGTCCGTCGCCCTTAAAATTTTATCGACGTAGGCGGAAGTTTCCGCATACGGTATCTTATACAGTTCCTTTCCGTCCTTACTGTACTCCGCATTTTTAAGCCACTCTTTTACCTTACCTTCCCCCGCGTTGTACGCCGCGGAAATCTCCCTTATTCCGTAAAACTTGCCGCTCAAATATTTAAGATAATACGCTCCGAAATCGAGATTCGTCTTTTCGTTTTTTATATCGTACTCGGTTATTCCCCTTAACTCCGCTATATACGCCGCGGTTTCCGCCCGTATCTGCATTATCCCGACCGCGCCCTTTTCGCTTACCGAAAGCGGGTCGAACCCGCTTTCGGTATTCGCTACGGCAAAAACGAACGCGGCGTCAACGCCGTGTTTTTCAGAAACTTCCAGAATCTCTTCTTTGTATTTTAAGGGATATATTATCTTCCTTTCCACCGTTCTTACGGTAAGGGCAATGAAACACCCTGCCCAAACCACGGCTAAAAATATGCCGATAATCTTATACGCAAGGCGAAAGTTTTTCTCGCCGTAAAATCCGCTCACCGTAATAGTGTACGCATTTTTCGCGTTTTTTAACACTTGCCCGCTATCTTGCCGCTTGGTTAAAACGGCTTTTTTTTACATTAAAATTTCTTTTACGATAATAATATCCCCCGCGGCGGGCGTTTTTTTGCGGTATAATTTTCGTTACAACACTTTATACAAGGAACCTGTTATGAAACTATCGAAACTTCCGTTTATCGCGCTGACCTTTATTATGCCGTTTTTATTTTCCGCAACCGCAGTTCCCGCCGCCGCCGAACAAAGCGGTTATCTGCGGGTAATAACCGAAGATGCGCCGTTTTTCGCCGATTCCGGCGGGCACGACCTTTTGTTTTACCTGCCTTACACCTACTACGTAAAAGCGCTGGATTCGGGAACGTACTTTACCCACGTCGAGATAGATCCCGAAAACGGCGCGGCGATAGACGGTTACGTTCCGACGGAAAAACTTTTTTACGACGGACTTTCCGTAACTTCGGCGTATCCCGAAATAAACGTGGTAACGGCGGGCTCGACGGCGTTTTACAAGACCGCGGAACAAACGGAAATTCTCCGATACGTCTTTGAAAACCGCACGCTTTGCTATTACGGGGAACTTCCCGTAAACGGCGAAAAACTGTACTTTACGGGTTACAACGACCGTTTGGGGTACGTCAGGGAATCGGACGTTATGCCGTTCACGATAAATATCCACCCAAACCCTTTGACCTTTATCCCCGAAGAACCGGACGCTCCGTCCGAACCCGCCGAAACCCCCGAATCCGCCGAAGAAAACACCGACGTTTTGCGTATAGTTATAATCGGGTGTCTTGCGTTTGCGGGGCTTCTTGCCCTGTTCGTCGCCGTTAAGGGTAAGCCGAAAGCCCACGCGGCGGCAAGTTATTACGACGAAAACGACTACGAGTAGCGGTTACGCCGTTTTCGCTCTTTTTTCCCTGTTGAACGCCAAAAGCACTTCGGCGTGTTTTCTGTCGGCGTTTTCCTTTTCTTCGGCGCGCTTCAACATTTCCCTGAAAAATTCCACGGAAAGCAATTCTTTTTCCACGCGTTCGTCGCCGTATCCTATCTTTTCCGCGAACTTGGCGAATTTTTTTATAAGCCTGTTCTGCACCCTGAAATAATTTCTCGAAGACGGGTCGAAAGAATAGTTTTTCGCGGAACTTACGCCCCTGAAATATTTATACTCGAAATATTCCCTTTCGGCTTCCGAAAACTTACCGAGTACGGTTTTCACGTTAAGCAAAAGCGACAGAACGATTTGTTTCTGGTATGTAAGATCGACGATTTTTCGGTACTGCGCCATAGCCGGCGAACAGTCGGAAATGGATGACAGCGCCTTTTTTTCGACCAACTCGTCTATCTGATCGGCGATCTTCGGTAAATGCCTGTAAGAATACAGCATGACTTTTGCATAGATTTCTTTCATAGAACTCTCCCTGCGGTTTTTCTTTACGCCCGATTATATATCGCGGAAACGCCCTGTCAATAGCGGTATGACCGCCCCTTTACGAATAAATTTTTATATATTTTTCGACGCCGTAAGACTATTGACAACGCCCGCTCCCACCGTATAATTACGGGCTTAATTTACGAACATTTGTTCGCTTTTATTCCATGATAACATTGAATACTGACACTTTCGGTCATATTAGAAAAATAAAAAATCGAAAAGAAAGGGGAAGTTTGGCATAAAAATAAAGAGTTTGGCGATTGAAGAAATAAATTGTCGAATACTAATGACAAAAAAAGATTTATGTGTTAAAATGATATTATGAAAATTTTGACCGCAAAAAAGGTCGCCGTTTTTACGGCGGCGATAATATGTGCGATTCTTTGGGTGGCGTTATCGGCGACGCATAACGCCTTCGCCGACAACGCGAACGTTATCCTTCCCGCAAGGGAATACGAATATTACGGACTCAACTCCCCCTTGAACGCCTACTGCGACGACGACGTTACCGCCGTTACCGAAAGCAACCGTCTTATCGTGTTTTACAACGGCGAAACGAGAGTTCTCGACGGCAGGACGTCCTTAAATCAGGTAAAAAGATACAAAAGCGACTCGCTTATATTTTCCGATAACGGGAGTATTTATATCTATTCCCTTTCGACGGGCGAAGTTACCGACGCGAAAGACGTTATAGCGGCGGGGATAGGCGGAAGTTATTTCGACTATAACGGAACGTATCTTATCACGGCGTTTTCTTCCGCGATGCAGATATACGGCGCGACGCAAAGTACGGTGGAAGGCATACAGCAGTTGACTCCCGTGGCGATAAACTCCGACTCGGTGTTCTACGTTAAAGGCAACAAGATATACAGGACTTTGCTTTCGGACATGCTTGCCGAACCCGAAACGGTACTTTCGGAAGTCAATCCTTCGGCGATGATAGCGAGCGACGACTACCTTTACTACATAAAGGAAGGCGCTATCCGCAAAGTGGATCTCGAAAGCAAGCAGGACGTCGTTCTGTCTACCGAGCCGTCGCCTTTCGATCTCGGTAAAATCCTGCGTCCCGAAGGGCTTTCCTTTAAGGGCGAAAATCTTCTCGTTACCGACAGCGAAGGCAACTGCGTGCAGGAATTCAAGGTGGAAGGCGATATCCTTAAATTTACGGGCTTTGCGATAGCCGACGGCAAGACCGCCTACAACAGGTTGAACGGCATACGACTTATAAAGAAATTCGGGGACGGACTGGTCGTTACCGACGCGAATAAAATGACGGTATTATCGTTAACGGACGGGTTCGACGGGTATGGGCAAGAGTATTTCGACAACAGGTTCATAGACGACGCACCCGACTATTTCGCGGCGGGGAAAACCGCGGTGGTTTATTCTTCGGACAACGTGATAAGCGTTTTCCACTACGGCGACGAAACGCCGCAGACTTTAAGGACGATATCCACCGTAAAGGACGTCTTCTATTCGGGCGGTAAGTTTTACGTTCTCTCCAACAACGGCGCGAACACCACGATAATCACGGTGAACGAAAAAGACCTTTCTCTTTCCGAAAAGACGGTGGTGGGCGTAACGGCGAACGCCGTGTTTACCGACTGCGCGGACAACCTTTATTTTGCCGACGACCTTTACGTCTATAAAAACGTTAAAGAAACCGTGCTGTGCGAAAGGCAACTTACTTCGCAGTTTTCTTTCGATCTTGCGGGCAATATCTTCGCCTTAAAAGACGGCAAGATATATAGGTTCGACGGCGAAGGTTTTACTGCGGCTTTCGTATCCCCCTACGGGGATATAACGGCTTACGCGCTTTCTTTCGACGGTAAAGACGTCGCGTACTCGGTTGCGGGCAGCGACTTTATCTATAAGACCGACACTCTCGGCAACGCCGACTTCGGCGCTTGCGAAAAAGACGGCGACTTCGCTCTCGACGACAACGTTCCCGCCGAACTTAAAATCTATACGGTGAAAGACGGCTACCCCGTTTACGGTGTGGACTATACGGACGGGGCGTTCGTTTTCAATGACTTTGCGGAAAAGCGGGAAGAATACGCGCTTATAGGGGAAATCGATATAAACTCCCCGTATTCTTCGCTTGACTATTACGCGCTGGCAACGGATAGCGGCGTGGTTTTGGTTCCCGCCGCCGCGGCGGAAGAAAAGGACGTCGTAAAGACCGTTTCCCAAAAGACGGTGTACGTTACGACCAAAGTTTCGGCATATATTCTGCCGGTCATGACCAAAACCGATATATTTACCTTAAAAGACGGGGAAAACGAAGTTTTGCGGCTTGAAAAAGGCGTTAAGATAACCGCCGAATATTACTTTACCGCGCTCGGCACGGAATATCTTTTCGGCAGCGTTAAAGCGGGCGGCGAAGATGTTGCGGTGTACGTACCCGCAAACTTCACCACCGATAAGCGTTACGAAGACGCGGACACCGTAAACTACACGATAGAAAGGATAAAGCCATGCACGGTGTACTCCGACCCCGAACTTACCGATATTATCGCCGAGTTTACGGAAACGACGGAAGTACGGCTTATAAAAAAGCACGCCGACAGCCTTTATATATCTTTCGATACGGCTGACGGCGTTAAAGAAGGCTACGTCGAAGTGAAATATCTCGTCAACGAACCCAACGTAACGGTAAGGAACGTACTTGCTATCCTTGCCTTGTTTGCCTGTATTTGCGGCACTATAACCTATTTCGTTTTAAGAAAGAAAAGTTGACGGCAAAGAAAAATAAAGTTCGTGGCGGGCATTCTCNNATTCTCAAATGCCCGCCACGATTTTTTTGTTTATTATTTTTTCTTGCCTTTTCTCTTTCTTATTTCTTTTACGGTCTTTTCGTAGCCGTTGTCTTTGGGAACGTAATACACCCTGTCCTTTACGCCGTCGGGAAGGTATTGCTGTTCCACGTACCCGCCGTAATCGTGCGGGTATTTATACTGCTTTGCCATCGCCTTGTCTTCCTTACTTCCGTACACGGCGTTTTTGACCCACGGCGGAACGTTGTCGTCCTTTATCTCCCTTGCGTCTTTGGCGGAAGAATCCATTGCTATCACCACCGAGTTGGACTTTTCCGCTTCGCAGACGTATATTACCGCTTCCGTAAGCGGCAAAAGCCCTTCGGGAAGTCCCATCCTTTCGTACGCCAAAAGCGCGTTGGTCGCTATAACGAGCGCGTTGGGATCCGCCATTCCCACGTCTTCCGCCGAGTGGGCTATCACCCTGCGGGCGATAAGTAACGGATCGCACCCGCCCTGAATAAGGCGTTGCATATAGTAAAGCGCGGCGTTGGCATCGCTGCCCCGTAAACTCTTGCAAAACGCCGACAGCATGTCGTAATACATCTGTTCGTCGAAAGAAAGGGCTTTTTGCTGTATGGATTCTTCGGCGTCTTTAAGGGTTACCCTGATTTTCCCGTCCTTATCCTGCGAAGAGGTCAAAACCGCAAGTTCAAGCGCGTTGTACGCCACCCTTAAATCGCCCGCGGCGATATTCGCAATATGGAATATCGCGTCGTCGTCCACCGTAACGGACAGGTTCCCGAAACCCCGTTCCTTGTCCTTTAACGCTTTTTTAAGTGCGAAAACGATATCGTCTTCCGAAAGTCTTTTAAGTTCGAACACCCTGCATCTCGAAACGATAGCGGGCGTCATCGACGCGTAAGGATTTTCCGTCGTAGAACCGATAAATATTATATCGCCTTTCTCGATAGCGGGCAGTAAACTGTCGCTTTGTGCCTTGTTGAAACGGTGGCACTCGTCCAAGAGAAGGTAGGTTTTTTTGCCGTAGAGTCTGGCGTTTTCTCTCGCTTCGTCTATGACTTTCTTTACGTCGGAAACGCCGCTCGACACGGCGTTTAAGCGCACGAAATTGCCGTCGGTATTGTTGGCGATAACGTTGGCAAGCGTGGTCTTACCGCACCCCGGCGGACCCCAGAAGATACAACTTCCCAGCCTGTCGGTGCGTATGGCGCGGAACAAAAGCCCCGTTTCGGAAACGAGATGCTTTTGCCCTAAAAATTCGGAAATGGTGTTCGCCCGCATACGCTCGGCAAGCGGAACGTTGTTTTTCGCGTTATTCGCCACGTCGAAAAGGTCCATTTACCCTTCTTCCCCCGTCGTTTTACCTTTATTTTCGAATGCCCGCGCAATCGTCTCTTTCGCGCTTTGCGGCAGAAAACTTTTATATTCTTTGCCGGACAACATATTCTTTTTTACCTTGCTTGCGGAAATGCCCGAAAACTCCTTACCGCATAATATATACGCCGTCTTTATGCCGTCGTACAGGGCAAGATTTTTTCTTTCGGCTTTTTTCTCGTAAGCAAAGTCTTTTTCGTCCCTTATTCCCCTGACGTAATACTTTACGCCGACGTCTTTAAGGTGCTTTGCGTATTCTTCTATGTCCTTAAAGTCCGTAAAGTCGAGAACTTCCACTTCTTTTACGTCCTTAAAGGTTTCGGCAAGGAACTCTTTTCTTTCTTCGCGGGTGAAAAACGGCGTCTTTTCGGGGTTTACGCCGAGCACCGCAAACACTTTCCCGAAGGCGCGCACCGCTTTATTTACGGCGGCAAAATGCCCTTCCGTCACGGGNNGCCCCGCCGTCACGGGGTCGAAAGTCCCCGCGAACACCGCCGCGCCGTCTTCTTTTTTCTCGAAAAAGTTAAGATACACCCTGCCGTATTTTCTTACGTCGGTAAGGATAAGCCCGTCCGCCGTGCCGATAAAGGGCGATTCGTCTTCCATTACGGCGATACCGCCGCTTTTAAGCACGCCCGAAACCTTGTTAAGCGCAAGTATCTTAACGCCGCTTTTGTACGGCGGATCTATATATACGATATCGAACTTTTCCGAAGTGTTTTCAAGAACACTCACGCCGTCATTTTGCGATAAACGCCCCGATACGCCGAGAGAAATAAGGTTTTTTTCCGTAAGGCTTACGCTTTCTTTATTTAAATCGTTGAAAGTAACGCTTTTCGCGCCGCGGGACAATGCTTCTATCCCCACCGCGCCCGTGCCGCAGAAAAGGTCGAGAAAACGGGAATTTTTCGTCTTTTCGCCCAAAATATTGAAAAGACTTTCCCTTACGTTATCCGCCGTGGGGCGGATGTCGTTTCCCTTAAAGGTATTGAGTTTTCTGCCCCTTAAAGTTCCCCCGACTATTCTCAACTCTATTCTCCGTATATTTCGCGCTGTTTAGCCTTAATCATCTCTTGCTGGCGCAGTATCTTTCTCGCGCCTAAAATATAGCTTATCCCCGAAACGAGAATTATTATCGGCACGGCGATAAGCGCGCCGTACATCTCGTACCAGGGCGTTTCCGAAACGCTTTCCGTCGCCCCGTCGCCGACTACCGCGTCCATCATAAAGAATTCGAAAAACACGAGATACAAAAGCACCATCGCAGCCCCTGCCCACCTGACTTCCGCGGTCAGGTACAAGAGTGTGTGAAGAGCGGCTAAAAACAAAAGCGGTATCACGGTGAAAAGCCCCATGATAAACCCTTTATAGGGCTTGTACTCTTCGTGAATTTTCAAAGGTCGGTTTTCGCCCGTCCTTACTATCACCATGCGTTCAAGATCGTTGGCGGCGCGCACCTTTACGGCGTCCTGTCCTTCCTTGTAGCAAACCATCGCCACGACGACGCAGTAAAGCGCGACGCAAAGAACCCCGAGAATTATTTTAAGCCATAAAAGGTTGTCGCCTATCGCAAGGATGCCGAGAGCCGGCATTATCATGAAAAGAAGATACAAAAACGGCAAACCCGCCCGTTTGATGTAATATTTTACCATAGTCTACCTTAAATATATTTTTTCGGCGCGCAAAGCGCATTTTACCAGAATTTCATAAGGGATCGTACCGTACTCTTTCGCAAGTTTTTCGGCGTTATCCATAACCGCGACGAAGTTTTTACGCGCCTTTCCCGTTACCGCCGTAACGTCCATACAGCGGTTGTTGAACTGCCCTTTTATTTCCTTTCGGAAAAGTCCGTCGGCGTAGCCGTACCGCACCAGCGTAAGGCAAACGTCTTTTTTCGCCGCCTTTTCGCCGTAAAGTGCGGATTCGCCCTTTTTAAGCGTGCGAACTCTTACGACGGGCGCAAAGACTTTCATGGCGGGGCTTACCTTTATTTTATCGGTCTTAAAGGGGGTGTATCCGTAAAGAAGTATACCTATCCTTACCATATCGAAAAACTTGCCCGCCAAAAACCCGCCGCTTGCCGAAGCGTGGCAGATTATATCTTTATTATAACCCCTGGCAAGATTTATTGCAACAGAAAATTTATCCGTCGCCGCCGCAACAGAACTTTTCCTTTCGGGGGCGGCGTAATGGGTATAAAGCCCCGTTACCGCGATATACTTTCGCCCTTTGCAGAATTCGAAAGCGTCTTTTAATTCTTCTAACCCCGAAAACCCCTGCCTACGCATACCCGTATCGTATTTTAAGTGGATAAAAAGGCGGGTTTTAAGTCTTTTAGCGGCGTTTAGGTAGATTTTTAAATCTTTTCCGCTTTCGGCGGTAAGGGTAAGGCGGTATATGACCGCTTTTAATACGTCGCTATGAAACGCCTTAGTTAAAACGAGTATCTCTTTATCTATGCCCGAAAGCCTTAAACTTATCCCTTCTTCCACCGTGGCTACGGCAAAGCAATCGGCGATCCTGTAAAGAGCCGCGGCGACTTCCTGTCCGCCGTGCCCGTAGGCGTCGGCTTTTACCACGGCGCAAAGTTTGGTGTTTTCGGGGAGAAGGGCTTTCACCCTTTCGGCGTTTTTGACTATGTTCCTTAAATCTATAACGGCTTTTACGGGCATAACACATTATACGCCGAAAACCCGCGTAATGTTTTTATATCGCCACGCCAAGCCCGCCGTTCATTAAAAGGAACAGTAGCGGCACCGAAACGACCGATAAGGCGGTGCTTAAAATAACGCACACCGACGCAAAGTCTGCGTCCGCGCCGAATTTCACCGCGAAAAGCGTAGTGCCCGTCGCCGCGGGCATTGAAAGAAGGAAAAACACCGCGTATTTCACCGTAGAGTCGACGGGCAAAAACGCCGTCGCGAACATAGCGATAAGCGGCATGACGATATTCTTGAAAAACACCGCAAGGTAAGCCTTTAAGTCCAAAAACAGTTTCTTTAAGTTCACGCCCGCAAGTTTTATACCGATAACGGTAAGAGATAACGGCGTTACCGCTTCGGAAATTATATTTAACGTCTGCATAAACCGAGAAAGTACGGTGTGCATGGTCGTGCCTTCTTCCGCAAGGGAAACTATCGGCTTTCCTATAAGTACGAAGAGTAAAAACCCTATTACGACGGATATTATAACGGGGTTAAGGGCGATCTTCTTTAAAGACACCTGTTTTATATCCCCCGTCATCATAAACACGCCCACCGTCCAGTTGAAAACGTTGAACACGGCGATAACTATCGCGCCGTAGATAAGTATTTCGCCCTGCGCCGCGTTCCCGTCGAATAACGCCTGCAAAAACGGTACGCCCATAAACCCGCAGTTGGAAAACGAACCCGCGTACTTTATTATCTTGGTCTTATCGTCTTTCGGGGCTTTTCTAAAGCACAGAAAAAGCAGCGCGAACATAGCGGCGTGTACCGCTACGGCAAGCAGAAAGACGTACAGCATATTGAGTCCCAGCGCGGGATCGAAAGCGGTCTTCTGAAAGCAGACTATTATCATTACCGGCTGACAGCCGTACAGCACCATAACGGAAAACGCCTTGCTTGCGCCTTCGGGAAACATTTTGAGTTTCGCGAATATGAACCCCGGCACGGCAAGCAAAAGAAGCGCTACGACCGTTATCAGTACGTTTTCAAAATTCAACGGGTTTACTCCTTGTTCTTTTTAAGTTCTCTTTCGTAGAAAGTTTCGTCGCGGATAATATCGAACGCGTTATTTTTCAGAAATTCCGTAAGCGCCTTTTCGTCCGATATCCCGTCGGGCACGAATATTCCGCCGATAACGGGCTGGAAATCGTGGTGATAATCCGTTCCCGACATCTTTATAATATGATTTTTCTCGCAGAAATCGTTTGCCAGCGCGTTGTAATTAAAATGCGTGCTGTGTCCGTTAAAGGCTTCCGCCCCGTGCAAAAACGTCGGGTTACCGCAAGCCACCCCCGTCCTGAACGGGTGCGGCTGATACATAAAGGCGTTTTTCTTTTCGGCAAAGCGGAAAAGTTCTTCCTGCGTGAAAGTGTAAAACGGTGGACTGTCGTACATGTCCCTTTCCGTAAGTCCGTACAGCATATATTCCGAAAAATCACCGTTTTGGCAATACGCCCTTACTTCCACGCCCCAAAAGGCTTTAAGTCCCGCCTTTTCGAGTTTTTCCTTCGCCGAGTGATAACAACCGAAATACGAGTCCGTCTTTTCTCTGTGAGAATCTCCCGAGAGGCGCGCGTAACTGTATTCCGAAAGGTGGTTTGTGATGACCACCCCGCCGTAACCCGCCGCGGCGTATTTTTTTACCGCAAGGTCGAAATCACAGTCGGCGCAGGGGCTTGCGCCCGGCGTATGGCAATGCGTTTCAAGTTTTATCATAAGAACTCCTTTAATTTTACTACGTCGCCTTCTTTCATCGCCCTTTTAACGGCAAGATACATGGCCACGGTATCGAATCTGGCGTCGTGAAATCCGCCGGCGTACCCGAAAAGATCCTGCGTTTCGAAATACACGTCCACGTCCGAAACACCGTAATGCGAACACATCTCCGAAAGTTTGGGATACTTATACCCTTGCGAACAGCTTCTCGGTATCTTGCAGAACTTTGCCGTCTTGCGCATTGAACAGAAGGTTTCCTTGGGCTTAAAATCATAGCCCGCCCTTTTGAATTCCGCGTCTAAAAAGGATATATCGAAGGGTGCGTTGTGCGCGACTATTATATCCGCCGCGGTAAAGTCCGCGTATATTTCTTCCGCAAAGTCGCAAAAACGCCTGCCTTCCGAAAGTATTTCGAGTTTTTCTTTGGAAAGCCCGTGTACCCTGTACGCCCCGTATTCCACGGAATCGACGGAAAAATAAAAGTTCTTGGCACTTATCCCTTCCGCCCCTTCCGAGACATAGGAAAGTTGGCATATCTGCCCGGGATAAAGCCCCGAAGTTTCGGTATCGAAAAAAATTATCATATGCGTTCCCGATTAAAAATTACAGGGGGCAAAAATCTTGCCCCCTGTCCACTCCGCTAAAACGTTTAATTTCCGAATAAGTCTTTCATCCTGTTTTCGTAAACTTTGACCGCGCCGTCGGTTTCCCTAACGTATCTGTTGACTATTTCCGTGCGCTTTGCCGACACGACGTTAGTCGTCTTGCCGGAAATAAGTTCGTTCGCAAGGAAATACAGGTAGTTGTCGCTCTTTCCGAACTCTTCCCAGTCGCCGAGCATGGCGTTAAAGTATTCTTCGTAAGTCGCGTACCCGCCTATATCGATATCGAGACTGTCGAGATACTCGTCCAAAGTAGCGTAACCGTAATCGGCGTTAAAGGCAAGAGAGAAGAATATCACGTGATAGCCGTAGTCCGACGCGACTATTATATAACTTGCTTCACCCATGGTGAGAAGAGTTCTCCCCGCGTCGCCGAAAGTCTTAACGTACTCTTCGGTATTCGCACCGTCGACCGCGGGTTTTATAACGTAACCTTTATAGGTATTGAGCGAACCGCCGTCGGTGGAAAACGCGAACAGCAATTCGTTTATCTTGTTTTCGTATTCCGCGGGTTTAACGGCGCAGTTATATTTTTTATAGACGGATACGTCCGCGTCGTTTTCGCCGACGTCCGCATTACCGTACACGTACTCGTTCATCATGGAAACGAAATCGTTGAGTCCGTAGGTATAGACGTCTTCCACGCCGTAGACTGCGGGATCTTCTTCCGTCGCGTCTTTCAGGAGATTTACTTCGCCCTTAAAGGGAAGGCTGTTTGCGGGATCTTTCGCAAAGGTGTAGTCGCCGGTGAACTTTTCGCCGTCGAAATCATAGCCCGAAAGTATCCAGGTAGAACGCAGATCCTTTACCGTCGTGGAATTAAGTATTTCCGCACGGCGGGCGGCGCGCTCCACATCGGAAAGATTGCTTTCGGCGTTAAGATCGGAAATTTCCTTGCTCTGGTAGTCGTTTACTCCCAAAAGCAGGTTGTAGACGTAACCGTAAGTACCCTGCTTGCTGTAAAGAACGGGCTTTTCGGCGGTAGCCGAAGAGAGTGCGGAAACGAATTCCGCGTTGGACCAGTTCTCCTGTTCGGTCTTTTTATCAAGGTACGCCGCGGAAAGCCTGTCGTAAGTGAGTTCCGAACGCACTTCGTTCAGCAATTTTTCTTCGTAGTTATCGACTACTTTCTGTTCCATGTTTGCCTTTTTTATCTGCGCGAAATAGTCGGTGTCCTTTATATCGCCCTGATACGCGTCACCCAAAAGTCCGTTGGACTTTAACATCTTAACGACTTTCGCAAGGGTGTTTACCCTGTATTCGTTGCTGTCTACGTCGAAACCTTCGTCGATATACGCCTGTTTGTCCACGTCCTTTTCGGCGTTCTTTGCGTCGGTCGGAACGGTCCTTACCGTTTCGTTCAAGTCGTCTTTGTTTTCGGCGGGTTTTTCTTCGTCCGAATACCTGTCCAAAAGATCGTTTATCGTAACGTAAGTGTCGTAAAGCGCGGAAAGTCTGTCTTCTTCCGAAAGATACCTTTCGGCGGTGTACGCGGGATACGCGTCGTCTTTAACGAAATTCGCGTCGTTTTCAAAGACGTTCATCGCTTCCTGAACCATGATATGCGACTCGATAAGTCCGTCGAGTATCATCTGCATCGTCCTTTCCTGCGAATATCCGTAATACTGCACGTAGATATACCCGTAGTTGATATACGCCATGACCACGTCTCTTTTATAGACGTTGTCTTCCTTGTTGATATTCACCGTCGCGACGACCTGTTCCATATCCTTTAAGTTGTCTTTCGTAACGAGATTACAGCCGAAAGACGCGGAAAAACACATTATTACCGCAAACGCAAGGGTTAAAATTTTTATGAGTCTTTTTTTCATGTTTTTCTCCCTGACAAGAGTAAACTTATCGATTATACCTATCCATTATATATTATCCTGACGAAAAACGCAATTATTTTACGCAATTATTTTACGGGATTTTCCCGCATGAAACGCCCACGTTCGGCTTTTACGCCGTCGCGAGCGCGAGAAATTCACGCATATTTTTAAGCGTCGCGCTTTTCCCCAGCGCGTCTTCCGCGAACTCTATTTTCGGATTTGCGGAAACCGTTATACGGGCTATGCCCTTGTATTTTTCAAGCGCAGATAAAAGCGTGGGGTTGTCGAGCGGTTTGACGCCGTCGAACCCGATGGAGTTTTCGCCCCGCTTTAAGGTAACGCATGCCGCCGAAATCTTCATCGCCGTAAATTTCACGACGGCGATATCTATGAGATTTTTAACTTCCTGCGGGATAGGTCCGTAAGACGATTCCGCCCACGAAATAAAGTCTTTTTCAGACTCTTCGGAATTTATTTCCGCTATTTCTTTATACGCGCCCATCCTTGCGACGTCGCTTTCTATATACGTTTCGGGTATATACGCCGAAAGCCGCACGTCGAGATCGGGGACTTTTTCTTCCTTTCCCGAAAGTTCTTCCCTTAAAAGTTTGGAATACAGTTCGTAGCCTATTTTATCCATATGCCCGTGCTGCTGCGCGCCAAGAACGTTGCCCGCCCCCCGTATTTCCAAGTCCCGCATGGCTATTTTTATGCCGCTGCCCATTTCGGTAAACTCTATTATGGCGTTAAGTCTCTCGAAAGACGCGCCGGACAAGACCTTTTCCCTCTTGAAAGTAAAATAGGCATAGGCAAGCCTGTCGCTTCTTCCGACTCTTCCTTTAAGTTGATAAAGCGTGGACAGCCCAAGCCTGTCGGCGTCTATCACTATAAGCGTGTTTGCCCTCGGCATATCTATTCCGTTTTCTATTATGGTGGTGGAAATAAGAAGATCCGATTCCCCGCCGTAGAATTTCATCACGCCGTTTTCTATCGCCGATTCGTCCATCCTGCCGTGGCACACCGTTATCCTTACGTCGGGAAGAAGGGCTTGCACTTTCGCCGCGAAGGAGTTTATGCTTTCCACCCTGTTGTAGAGTATAAAAGCCTGCCCGCCCCTGTTTATTTCCCTTTTTACGGCGTCGGAAATCAGCGCGTCCGACTCTTCGGTAACGAAAGTCTGCACGGGCAGTCTTTTTTTCGGCGGGGTGTTTATTACGCTTATATCCCGTATCCCCGCAAGCGACATATGCAAGGTTCTCGGTATCGGCGTCGCCGTAAGCGTAAGGGTATCCACGTTGCTTTTTAAGAGTTTTATCTTTTCCTTATGCTCCACGCCGAACCGCTGTTCTTCGTCGAGAATAAGAAGCCCCAAGTCCCTAAAAATCACGTCTCTGCTTAAAAGCCTGTGCGTGCCGATTATAAAATCTATTTCTCCCGCGGCAAGCCGTTTTAATATATTTTTCTGTTCCGCCGCCGTCCTGAAACGGTTCAACACCGCTACCCTTACCCCGAAACCTTCGAATCTTTCCTTCGCCGTCGCGTAATGCTGTTCGGTAAGGATTGTGGTCGGTGCAAGCATAGCCGCCTGTTTTCCGTTTATCGCGGCGCGGAACACGGCGCGGAACGCCACTTCGGTCTTTCCGAACCCCACGTCTCCGCAGATAAGCCTATCCATGACCTTATCCGACGTCATATCCTTTCTTATATCGTTGTCGGCGGATATCTGGTCGGCGGTTTCTTCAAACGGAAAAGCCGCGTCAAAGGCGCTTTCGAGTTCATTATCGGCGTGGAAAACGAACCCCTTTTTCTCCTTTCTCTCGCCGTAAAGTTTCTTCAAGTCGAAGGACATCTTTTTTATGCCCGCTTTTACCGAACGTTTTATTCTGTCGAAGTCCTGCCCGCCTATTTTAGAAAGTTTCGGCTTTTTCTCGCTCCCTAAATACCGCGTTAATATATCCATCTGTTCGACGGGAACGTACAAAACGTCCCCGCCGGCGTACTGCACGGCGACGTAGTCTTTAGTGCCGTCTAAAGTCGTTATCTTTTTCGTGCCGAGAACCTTTCCGACGCCGTGGACTTCGTGCACGCAGAAATCCCCCGTTTCGGGCGCGGTGAAAAAACTCTGTTTTGGGGTTTTGTGTCTTACCGCAGGCGGGGCGGTATACAGGTTTTTACAGCCTATGACGGCTGTTTTTTCTTCGTGGAATATAAATCCCGCGGAAAGTTTGTCGGCGAAAATCTTCACCTTTTTGTCGGGACGGTTGAAATCCACGCCGTTTTCGGCGAGAAACTGCCCCGTCTTTTCGGCGCGGGAAAGACTGCCCGCGAAGATATACACTTTATAGCCGCCGAACGTCCAGTTTTTAACGTCGGCGTAAAACTCCTTTAAATCGTGAAAGTAATCGGCTACCCCCGAGACTTTGGGGTTTATTATTTTAAGGGGGTTGAAAAACCGCACGTCGGCGGAAGTCGTCTGCAAGGCGCAAAGCCTGTAATCTTTAAGTTTCGCCTTTAACGCGTCCACGCCCGTATGATTTTTCTTCGCGAAACTTAAAGTCGCGCCCGCAAGATAGAGTGACGAAAACCGTTCGTTAAACTCTTTTTCCGAAAACGTCGCCGTATCGTAAGCGCGCTTGGGTTCGTCGAAAACTATCACGCAGTCTTCGGGAAGTCTCGAAAAAACGTCCCCGAAAAAGGACGATAACGGTATCGCCTGCGTTATTTCCGAAACGCCGCCCGCTTCCGCCGCGGCGATGGCGTCTTCGCATAAGGTCTTTATTTTATCGTAATTTTCGGCGTTCGCCTTGGATAACTCTTCACGTAACGCTTGTTTTACGCTATTTATATCTTCTGCGGAAAACAAAAACTCTGCCGCCTGCAAGATAGTTGCCGAATCCGAAAACGACACCGTCTTGCGCGTTTGCGGATCGAAAGTCTTTACCGACTCGATCTCGTCGCCGAAAAAGTCTATCCGTATCGGCAGTTCGCAGTTTACGGGGAACACGTCCACCACGTCGCCCCGCACCGCGAAAGTGCCTTTCGCTTCCGAAAAATCGGTTCTTTCGTAACCCGTCGCCGCCAAAAACCCTATCAGTTTATCCTGCCCCGTCTCTTCGCCCTTTTTAACGGTGAAAGCCGATATCTTCTTCGGGAAAGGCTGCATAAGTGCGTCCACGGAAGTTACGATTATTTTTGCCTCGTCTATTTCGTAAGCCGCCTTTATTCTCGAATAGGTAACGTCCTTCGAAAAGGCTTTTACCGAAAGCAGCGTTTCTTCCTTCGGGAATATCCCCACCGTCTTTTTGCGGGATATTTCGGAAAGCGAAGTTACCGCCGCGTTTACCGAAAACGCGTCTTTAACGACGTATAGAACGGGACTTTCTATATTTGCGGCGAGAAAATATTTAAAGCTTTCCGTAACGCCGAACGCCGCCGAAGGCATGCCTTGGCGGATCGCTTCGCAAAATTCCGCGACGGAATTTTCGGAGTTTTTTAAGTTTTTAAGTTGTTCAAGCATAAATTCCCTACGGCAAATCTTAAACGCAGATTATCTCGGTTCGCCGTTGTATTCAGCCATTATATCGGGGATTTTTGCGCCCCTTATAAACGCCGCCGCGGCGTTCGCCGCAGAAGTTTCCGATTTTACGAAAAGTTCTTCCTTTTCTTTCGGGATCCTGCTTAAAACGAAGTTTATAAGCGGGATTTTCGGTTCTTCTTCGGGCTTAAAGCCTATCCTTACTCTCGGAAAGTCGGATCTTCCCGTCGTTTCGACTATATTGCGCATACCGTTGTGCGTGCCCGAAGAACCGTTTTCTCTCACCCGTATATGCCCTTCTTTTAAGTCGTAGTCGTCGTAAATTATAAGAAGATCCTTAAAATCGACCTTGTAAAAATCGGTAAGGGCTTTGACCGCAAGCCCCGAAAGGTTCATATAGGTTAAAGGTTTTGCTAAAACGACCTTTTCTTTACCGATATTTCCTTCCGCTATCTTCGCGTCGCATTTTTTCCTGGAAAATTTAAAACCCAGAATTTCGGCTACGCGGTCTATCGCCGCGAAGCCGAGATTGTGGAAAGTCTTTTCGTATTCTTTTCCGAAATTGCCGAGCCCTACTACGAGTTTCATCTTAATAACCGAAAACGAAAAGCCGTTTTGAAACGGCTTTTCTCTTTAATCTTCGTATATAGCGGAAAGCGAAGAGTCTTCGTATATCGTGTTTATGGCTTTCGCTATCAGTTTTGCCGTCGAAATAATTTTTATCTTGGGATTTTCTCTTATGCGTTCGGGAATATTTATGGTATCTAATACCGCTATCTCCTTTATGGGCGACGCCGTAAGTCTGTCGAGCGCGGGACCCGAAAGTACCCCGTGAGTACAGCAGGCGTAAACTTCCTTCGCGCCGTTTTTCATAAGCGCTTCCGCCCCCTGAACAATCGTGCCGGCGGTGTCTATCATGTCGTCCACCATAAGGCACTTTTTGCCTTCCACGTCGCCTATGACGTTCATAACTTCTATGGCGTTGGCTTTGGGACGGCGTTTATCGACTATCGCCAGCGACGCGTTGACTCTGGACGCGAAGTTTCTCGCTCTCGCAACGCTGCCGACGTCGGGCGATACCACCACCCAGTCTTCGTCCATACGCTTTTTGAAACTTTTCGCGAGCAGCGGCGCGCCGTAAAGGTGATCCACCGGTATCTCGAAAAAGCCCTGTATCTGCGCCGCGTGAAGATCCATGGTCATTACCCTGTCCGCGCCCGCCACCGTTATGATATCGGCGACGAGTTTCGCCGTGATGGGGTCTCTCGGCCTTGCCTTTCTGTCCTGACGGGCGTACCCGAAATAGGGTATCACCGCCGTTATCCTGCCCGCGGATGCGCGTTTGCAGGCGTCTATCAGGATAAGAAGTTCCATAAGATTGTCGTTTACGGGTGAAGAAGTGGACTGTATTATAAATACGTCGTGTCCTCTCACCGAAAATGGAAGCGTGATGCTTATTTCCCCGTCGGAAAATTTGCCGACTTCCGCTTCGTAAAGGGAAGTCCCTAATTCCTTTGCCACCGCTTCCGCAAGCGGGCGGTTAGCGTTACCTGAAATTACGTCTATCTGGTTGCCGTGCGTTATCATATAACTTTCTCCTAATGTAACTTTCTGTACATATAGTACCTATATTATTGTAGGACACTTGTCCCTAATAGTCAAGGGTTTTCGGTTTTTTTAGGGTTGAATTTCCGATATTTTTTTCGCTTCTTTTCTTTTCGCCGCGAAATAGTTTTTTATGAGCGCCGAACACCTTTCTTCTTCCACGCCGCCGACGAATTCCGCGCTGTGATTTAGCCCTGCGTCGGTGAGAACGGGGTACTTGCTTTCCGCGCACCCGCTCTTTTTTTCGTACGCCCCGAAATACACCTTTTTTATCCTTGCGTTTACTATCGCCCCCGCACACATGGCGCAGGGTTCTAACGTAACGTATATTTCCGCACCGTCAAGCCGCCAACTTTTAAGTCTCCTGCTTGCTTTCTCTATCGCAATCATCTCGGCGTGGCGTGTGGCGATCTTCTTGCTTTCGGTAAGGTTATGCCCTTTCGCTATCACCTTGCCGCCT
The DNA here is from genome assembly GCA_002308755.1 of Christensenella sp. UBA1259. Taxonomy (GTDB): domain Bacteria; phylum Bacillota; class Clostridia; order Christensenellales; family Borkfalkiaceae; genus UBA1259. The sequence continues at coordinate 7,860 of DBVR01000023.1, read as the reverse complement.
GAAACTATCACCGCGCCTATCGGCACTTCGTCGCGCTTTAAGGCTTTTTTTGCCTCCTTTATCGCGAGTTCCATAAATTTTGCGTCCATAAATACTCCGTAACGGCGGGAATAACTTCACGGTTTTTCAGAAACACGGAATAAACTTCTTTCCGTTCTATCGGGTGCGAAAGCCCGTCGTCCCCCACTTCTATCGTGAAAGCGGGAATAGAAAGACTTTCTATGCACCAGTCCTTGTACCCGCCGGAAGAAAGTCCCGAAGGTCTTATTTTATACCCCGTTTTATCCGCTATTATCCCCGCTAATTTAAGGTCTTTTTCTCTTCTTTTTCCCGTCTGGTGAAAATCCCAGTATATCTCTTCGCCCTTGCTGTGGTAACTTAAAGTAACGTCGGGGCGTACCGACAGGGTAAAATCACGTAACGCTTCCGTTTCCCGCTCCGAAAAGGGGCGTTTACCGATATAATTTTCTTTGCCGCGAAAAGTAACGTTTTTAGCCCCGCTCCCGAACCGTGCGGGGAAATTGACGTTTAGATCCACGCCGTTGGCGTTGGCTTTGTAACTTCCGTCGAAACGCTCCGCTATCTTTACGCCGTCTAAATTTACGGCGGGAATAAAATACGCCGTGCCGAACCTTCCGAACGCGTCGAAATGCCGTGCCAAAAGCATTAAAAGGTACGCCGTTATATATTCTCTCGCGTGGATAGCGCCCTGCGCCAAAATTACGGGATATTCCGTCTTTCTCACCGCGAAAAAGGGTATAAGCGCGCCTTTTTGGGTAGTTCCTATAAACCCCTTATCCTTTTTCCAACCGTCGTAAAAGCCGTAAAGCGAAGACGATAGATCCATACGATATTGTATGAATCATTTGTGATACGCCGTGCCTTCCGCTATGCAGAACGCCCTGTACAGTTGCTCGGTAAACATCACCCTGAAAAGGGTGTGCGGAAAGGTCATATCGGAAAAGGAAA
>DBVR01000023.1:0-6851 GCA_002308755.1 Christensenella sp. UBA1259 | reverse complement strand
ACCCGCCGATAACGAAGGTAATCTCACCCGTACCCGCCTGTTTTTCCTTACTTAAAAGTTGCGCGAACTTTTCGCTGGAAAGTTTTTCGCCTTCTATCGCAAGGGCGTATATCTTGCCGTTAAGTTTCGGCAGGATATTTTCGCTTTCTTTTTTCAATATCCTTTCTATATCCCCCGCGGCGGGGTCTTTAAGGTTTTCTTCGGAAACTTCCGTTATCTTAAAGTCGCAGAATCTCGACAGCCTTTTGGCGTACTCCGCCACCGCCGCCCTGAAATATTCTTCCTTTACCTTTCCCACGCATATAAGGTTTATCTTTATCATTTTACCACCGCGCTGACTACCGACACCGCTATCGCGATAAGCATCGCGAAAAGCCCGTACGGAATAAGAAAATCTTTCGCCTTTTCCGTGGGTTTTTCCGGAGTTTCCTTTTTATAAAGGGCTATAAATATAATTATCCCCAAGGTAACGGCGACGCCCGAAATTATCAGAAGCGGAGAGTAAAAGTTTACCGCAATACCGAAGTAAATTATCGAAAGGTTGACAAAGTTATTCAAAAAATGCGCCAGAACGCAGGGGATAACGCTTTTCGCTCTCCACCTTAAAATCGCGAGTATCACGCCGAAAATAAACTGATAGACGAAGGAAAACAGGCTTAAATGGTACAGCGCGAAGCACAGTTCGGATATAAACGCCGCGACAAGCGGCGCGCATCTCGAAAGATAGGTAGTAAGCGCGCCCCTGAAAAAGAGTTCTTCCGCCACCGCGGGAAGAACGCAGATAAAAAAGGTAAACAAAAGGTATTCCGTTACGCCGTTTAAAGGAAGGTGCCTTTCGGGCACGTTGAGTCCTATTTTAAGCCCCAGATCTTCTATGAGTTCGTTTAACGTTCCGAACCCGAACAGCACCGAAAAGGGCAGAATCACGGCGGGAATAAGGTAGGCGGGATCGAATTTTTTTACCGCGGTGAGAGTAAAAAAGCGACCGTTTGACATCTTGGTCGCAAAAAAAAGCGTTCCGAATAACGCTATCGGAGAGAGCGAATAGTTAAGGATATAATAAACCGTCGAATCAGCGTCGGCTTTTACGAGCCCGAATATAAAGGACAGCGTAAAAGCAAGCAAAACAAGCAAAATAAGCGCGAACGTCGCTATGAGAAACAATGCCCCGCCGAAACCGGCGGCGGTTACCCTTTTTTCGCCCATACGCACTTATGATACCATAAACCGCGAAAAAAGTCAATAAATAAGGCCGCCTTTCGGCAGCCGNNCGCCAGCCGTATTTTAAGCGGGCGTCCAGCCCATTTTCTGTCCCGACAGGATATGTATATGCAGGTGAAAAACCGTCTGCCCCGCGTCGTCGCCCTGATTTATTATCAGCCTGTACCCGTTTTTTAGTCCCAGTTCTTCTTTCAGTTCGGGGATCTTTTTAAAGCATTTTAAGAGCATTTCCGCCTGTTTTCCGTTCATTTCCGAAAGCAATTTAAAATGGCTTTTCGGAACGCACAGAAAATGATTTTTGGCTTTCGGATCGATATCCTTAAAAATCACCATATCGTCGTCTTCGTAAACTTTCGAAGACGGTATCTCGCCCTTTATTATCTTACAGAAAATACAATCGTCCATAATTTTCTCCTTTTTTGTTTTAAAACGTCCCTATCTTTTCGGCAAGTGCGCCGTCGAGATACGGCTTTATTACCTTTGCTTTTACCGTTTCCGCTTTTTCTTCGCCCTTTATATACAGCCTTAAATAGTTTTCGGAATACCCTACGGTATAGCCGTCCTTATACTCTTCGACGATAAGGGTCAAAGTCTTCCCCGCCATGTTTTCGGCAAAATTTTTCTTTAACTCGGCTTTCACCTTTAAAAGTTCGTCGGTGCGCGCCTTTTTGACCGCAAAAGGAAGGTCTTTCATTTTATAGGCGACCGTTCCCTTTCTCGGACTGTAAGTAAAGGGGTGGATATCGGAAAACTCCGCCTTTTTTATAAACTCGACGGTCTTAATAAAGTCTTCTTCCGTTTCCGTCGGAAAACCCGCGATAACGTCGGTGGTTATCCCCGCGTCCTTAAAGTACCGCCTTATCATAAGGACTTTCCCGTAAAACTCTTCCGCCGTGTAGCGGCGGTTCATCTTCTTTAAAACTTCGTCGCTTCCCGACTGCAAGGAAAGGTGAAAATGCGGTGCGAAATCCTTCAATTCCTTTAACGCCGACAAAAACTCTTCGTCGATAACCCCCGCTTCCAAAGAACCGAGCCGTATTCGGGTGTCCGCGCCCTTTAACCTTTGCATAAGTCCCGTAAGTGTTATGCCTTTATAGTTATAGGAAGAAAGGTCTATCCCGTTTATCACCGCTTCTTTCGGGCGCACGGCGTTTATCTCGGCGATAATTTTTTCGGGGTCGCGCCCCCTGCTTCTGCCGCGCAAGTACGGTATAAGACAGTAAGAACAAAACTTATCGCAACCGTCCTGAACCTTTATGTAGGTGCGGGTTTTAAGGGTTTTTACTTCGGGCAGTTCTTCGTACTCTTTGGTTGCGGGAAAGATATTCGCCCCGACTTCGTCCAGCATGGAAAGTATCCTGTCTTTGCCGAACACCCCCGTTGCCAGCACGTTTTCGCCCTTTTCGGCAAACGCCTTGCAATCGTTCTGCACGGCGCAACCGGTAAATATTATCTTGGCGTCTTTATTCAGCCGCCTTATCCTACTCGCCGTCTGGCGCGATTTCTTTTCGGCTTCTTTCGTAACGGCGCAGGTGTTCACTATATATATATCCGCGGGAACGAGTTTGTCCGAAACTTCGTAACCCCTTTCGGCAAGCCCCGCGATAAGCGCTTCGCTTTCGCTCTCGTTGACCTTACAGCCCAAAGTAAAAACTACCGCTTTCATTTTTTGTTCCATTTAAGCACTACTACCGACCACTCGCCGCGATCTTCCGTTTCGGAAAGGGTAAAGCCCTGTTTTTCATACGCCGCCACGACATTTTCCTTTCTGTCAACGAGTATCCCGCTTAAAATCACCGTCGCGCCGTCGTTTAAGTTGTTTTTTATGCCTTCCGCAAAGGAAATAAGCACTTCCGCCATTATGTTGGCGACTATTATATCCCCCTTTACGGTATTGTCTTCGAGAAGGTTTTTTAAGTATACTTCGGCGTTTTTAACGCCGTTTATTTCAAGGTTTTCTTTCGCGGCGGTAACGGCGCACTCGTCTATATCGGTCATAATCACCGACTTCGCGCCGAGTTTCGCCGCGGCTATACCCAAAATACCGCTGCCCGTGCCCACGTCTAAAACCGTACTGTTCGGCTTAACGTATTTTTGCAGTTTTTCTATGCAAAGCCCCGTCGTTTCGTGCTCGCCCGTGCCGAACGCCATATTGGAACCTATATACACGGGTAGTTCGTTTTCGGAAAGTTCACACTCCATCCACGCCGGCACGACGGTTATTTTACCGAAACGTATGGGCTTAAAGTTTTCCTTCCACTTCTCTTTCCATAAGTCGCCGTCGGTGTCGGAAACGGTAACTTTAAGACTTCCCAAATCGAAAGGACAGTTTTCTTTCAACGTTTTCAGCCTTTCGGAAAGGTCTTCTAACACGGCTTTTTCCCGTTCTTTTTCGGCGTAACCCTTTACGGTAACCGCGGCGTCGTTTAGTATAACGGCGTCTTCCATATAGTCCCACGTCTTTCCCGTCTTTTCCAGAAACTTAACGTCTTCGGCGTCTTCTATGAAAACGCCTTCCGCAGAATAGGAAGACAGTATGTCGGCGACGAGTTCCGCGCCTTCGTGAGTGGTTTTTACGGTTATTTCCGAAAAAAGTTTCATACTACTTTGCGTACGGATCTTTGCCGTACATCGTTTCCATATCGTCTTTATAGCGTTTCATGGCGGCGCACTGTTTTACGTCGGTAGCGGCGTCTAAATCCTGAAACAGCCGTTTTTGCTCGCGGGTAAGTTTAGACGGCACTTCCACCACCGTTTCGACGTAAAGGTCGCCCGTACCCCGCGCCGTTTTTATTCCTTTGCCCCTTATAAAGAACACTTTGCCGCTTTGCGTGCCTTCGGGGATAGTGTATTCTATGGTTTCGTCTATAAGCGGTATCTTCACCTTGCCGCCCAAAGCCGCGGTAGACAGCGAAACGGGTACGGTAACGTAGAGATCGAAATTCTTGCGGCGGAAAATCCTGCTGGGTTCCACCTTTATAACGACTATAAGATCGCCCGCTTCCCCGCCGTTTTTAGACGCTTCCCCGAACCCGCTCTTTTTCAGGTAACTGCCGTTATCCGCGCCCGCGGGGATATTAAGGGTAACTTTTGTTGCCGCTTTGACCGAACCTTTGCCCTTACAGTCGGGGCATACTTCGAGTATCTTTTTACCGGTGCCGCCGCAATCGGGACAAGGCCGCACCGAAACCGAACGGAAAAATCCGTTCTGCGACGCGTACTCCACTTGCCCCGTGCCGCCGCACTTTTCGCAGGTTTTATACGCCGTGCCGCCCTTTGCGCCCGTGCCTTTACACGCCCTGCACGGTTCGCTGCGGTTATAAGTAATTTCTCTCACGCAACCTTTCGCCGCGTCGAGAAAGGAAAGGGTGAGTTCGAGAGTGATATCTTCGCCCTTGACTTTCGTCTGCGTGCGGCGTCTTCCGCCCCCGAACCCGCCGAAAATATCGCCGAAAATGTCCTCGAAACCCGAAAATCCCGAAAAACCTGCGCCGCCCGAACCGCCGAACCCGCCCATGTTGGGGTGTTCCTGCTGAAAATCGTACTGCTTTCTCTTGTTTTCGTCGGATAAAATCTCGTTGGCTTCGTTTATTTCTTTGAACCTTTCCGCCGCGGCGGCGTCGCCGGGGTGAAGGTCGGGGTGATATTTTTTGACGAGATTCCTGTACGCTTTTTTTATGTCGTCCTGCGTGGCTTTTTTGTCCACGCCCAGTATCTCGTAATAATTTTTAGCCATAATTCCCTATTTACCCCGAAACTGAAAGGCGGAATCCGCCTTTCAGTTTCGGGAAGTTTTTATCGGTTTTTTTAAGTTTTACTGCGCGCCGCCCTGGTGGAATTCGGTGTCGCCGCCCGCGTTAGGATCTTGCCCGCCGTTTGGGGATTGCTGTTGATATATCTTCGCGAACACCCCTTGCGACGCTTCGGAAAGTTTATTGAACGCAGCGTCCATCTTTTCCTTGTCGTTGGTTTCGAGTTCTGCCTTCGCTTCTTTTATCTCTTCTTCGAGTTTCGCCTTGTCTTCGGCGGTAAGCGCGGGGTTTTCGCCTAAATCCTTCAAGGTCTTTTCCACCGTGAATATCATACCGTCGAGTTTGTTGTGCGAATCCACCGTTTCTTTTCTCTTCTTGTCTTCTTCTTCGTACTGCTTGGCTTCGTTGACCGCTTTATTGATATCCGCTTCGGATAAGTTGCTGGACGCGGTTATCGTGATGTTCTGCGACTTGCCCGTGCCCAGATCTTTCGCCGAAACGTTTACTATGCCGTTTGCGTCTATATCGAAGGTAACTTCTATCTGCGGAACGCCGCGGGGCGCGGGCGCGATGCCTACGAGTTCGAATCTTCCCAAAGTCTTGTTGTCTTTGGCGAATTCTCTTTCGCCCTGCAAAATGTGGATATCCACCTGCGTCTGATTGTCCGCCGCCGTCGAGAATACCTGCGATTTCTTTACGGGGATGGTGGTGTTTCTCTCGATAAGTTTGGTGCATACGCCGCCCAGCGTTTCAATGCCGAGAGATAACGGCGTTACGTCGAGAAGAAGCACGTCTTTGACTTCGCCGGATAAAACGCCGCCCTGTATAGCCGCGCCTATCGCCACGCACTCGTCGGGGTTGATGCCCTTAAAGGGTTCTTTGCCCGTTATCTTTCTCACTTCGTCGATAACGGCGGGAATTCTCGTCGAACCGCCGACCAAAATCACCTTGTCTATATCGGAATAGGAAAGTTTCGCGTCCGCCATAGCCTTTTTTAGCGGAACGACGGTGGCTTCCACGAGGTCTGCGGTCAGCGCGTCGAATTTCTGCTTAGTTATATCGACGTCCAAATGTTTGGGTCCCGTTGCGTCGGCGGTTATAAAGGGAAGGTTTACGTTGGTCTTTCCCATACCGGAAAGTTCTATCTTCGCCTTTTCCGCCGCTTCTTTTAACCTTTGCATGGCGAGTTTGTCGCCGGAAAGATCTATCCCTTCCTTTGCCTTGAATTCCGAAACGAGATAGTCCATAATGCGCTTATCGAAATCGTCGCCGCCCAACATGTTGTTGCCGCTGGTTGCCAAGACTTCGAACACGCCGTCGCCTATTTCCATTATGGAAACGTCGAACGTGCCGCCGCCCAGATCGTAAATTATGACCTTCTGCGTTTTGCCTTCCTTATCGAGTCCGTAAGAAAGCGCGGCGGCAGTCGGTTCGTTGATGATACGCAGAACGTTGAGTCCCGCGATCTTACCTGCGTCCTTGGTCGCCTGACGCTGGCTGTCGGTAAAGTACGCGGGGCAGGTTATAACGGCGTCGGTAACCGTGCCGCCGAGATACGCTTCCGCGTCCTTTTTNNATCATTGCGGAAATTTCCTGCGGCGTGTAACTCTTATTGTCGATACTCACCTTGTAGTCCGAACCCATGTGTCTTTTTATGGAAGACACCGTCCTGTCGGGGTTACTTACCGCCTGACGTTTCGCCACCTGACCGACAAGTCTTTCGCCGTCTTTCTGAAAAGCGACGACCGACGGGGTCGTTCTCGAACCTTCCGCGTTGGCTATTACTACCGGCTCACCGTTTTCCATTACGGCTACGCAGGAGTTAGTCGTTCCTAAATCAATACCTATTGTTTTCATAATCGTCATCTCCTTTTTGCT
>DBVR01000034.1:11528-16205 GCA_002308755.1 Christensenella sp. UBA1259 | reverse complement strand
TTGTCTGCGCCGCGAATATTTTAAACTTAAAAATTTTTACTTGACGAGTTTACCGTAGCAGTCGCAACGGTGAGAACCGACGTAGCCCGTGTCGTTACACTTGTCGCAGGCGTATTTCGGGGAAAGATCGTTAAAGTCAAGTCCCATTGAAGAGAGAATCGCTTGTCCTTTCGCGGTAAGGTCTTTCTTTTCGTTTTCGAGAGATAAAAGGGTCTTTTCGTCTTTTGCTATCTCGGCGAACGCCATATCTTTTTCTATGCCGAACAGTCTTTCGTATATCTTTGAAAACTCTTCGGAACTTCTCGCTTTTTCGAGATTTTTCTGCGCTCTCGTAGCAGCCAAAGTCCTTCTTCTTTCGTATTCTCTGTTATACTCTTCCTGTTCGGAAGAACCAGTCTTTTCGTCTTCGGTAACGGCGGCAAGGTCGAATATTTCCCTGTTTTTCCAGTTGGAAAGTATCCCGCTCATGTACGCCGTAGGCGAACCTTTTCCCGCGGACATTTTCGCCGCTTCCAGAATCATTTCTTCGGAGAAGTTCCAACTTTTCCACAGCGCGAGATTTTCCTTGTCCCACGGGGTGGGGCGGCGGTTTATACCGCAGGTTAGAAGCATCTTTTTAAGGAATTCTTCCGTCGCTTTTTCCCGTTCGAAATAATCGGTTACACTGGAAATATCTATGACGCCTTTAAGCCGCAGATCTTCTATCATAGCGTCGGCGGCTTTAAGGGAATTTTTGCCGTCTTTAAAGAGCCTGTTGGCAAGAATAAGAAGCGTCGGTTCGGTAAAGCCGTAAGACAGCCATTTTTTGATATATTCGTCCACTTCGGTGTCTAAAACTTCGACGTAAACGGAGAGCGCCTTGTTGAATTTTACCGCAAGGTCGTAAACGCGGCGTTTTTCCATCGCGTAGTTTTCTATCTCCGCGGGGGAGAAACTCTTTGTGGAATACAGTTCGAGAATAAAGGCGTCCAACTTCGCCATAGTGCTCTTTTTTAAGAGTTTGGCGACGAAAAGCACGCTTTCCGGTTCGAAAGAAAGTTCCTGCGTCCATTTTTTGTAGTAGTTAAGATCTTCGATATCGGGTCTTTTCTTTACCGAAATCGCTTTAAGTATCTTTTCGAGTTCTCCCGTCCTTAAAACGTAGGAAGAGAGTTCTTTTTCCACCTTTTCGACAGTGGTTATACCGCGGGCGGCGAAATCTTTCGCGACCTGTACGACGTATTTGTAGCCTATATCGTTGCCTTTAAGGTCCACGCAGTATTTTATTATCATAAGCATGGCGTCGACGCTCAAAGAATAGGTTTCTATTATCGTGAAATATTCGGCGTACTCGTTGGTGGATATCATTCTTCCCGAAATAAGCGACTGCGCGCCCTTGGAAAAATCGCCGAACTTTTCCGCCTTGAATTTTCTGGGTTTGTTGTAACCCGCTTCCGCGACGGAGTGGTATTTTACGACGTAAGGGTCTTCCGATATCACGGTAACGAGTCCGAATTCTTCCCAGAAAGAAAAAGCGGATTTTACCGTTTCTTCGGGGCAGTTAAGAGCTTTCGCAAAGGCCGTAAGGTCCTGATTTGCGGCAACGTTGCCGCACGCATAAAGGCCGTAAAGGTAAACCTTGACGGCATCGCCCGAAGATAAGGGCAAGTACTGCGATATAAAGGCGTTTTCGATACCCGTAACGCCTTCTCTGGTAAATTCCTTGGAATAAGTACAGATCATATTTCTGTCCGTAAAATTGTGCGAGTTCCGAAAATTTACTTGCGTAACAGCCGATAATGTTATATAATATTATAACAGTTAACAAGACGGAAAGGCTTTTGCGTAGCCGTATCCCCGACAGTTGACATATATTATATAACATAACGACGCAAAAAGCAACTGCCTGTAAAAAATTTTTATTTCGGGCACATACAAGCGAAAGGACGTATAAATGGCAGGGAAAATTTTGACGCCTCTGGCGTTATGGAAAGGTTTTCGGATAGAACACACCCCCACTTTCGAGATAATAGAAGAAAAGAAAGCGAGGGGAATACTCGTATCGGAAATATATATCCACGGCAGAAAGACCGAAAGCGGGCAGGTGAAGATACACTGCGTTTGGGCGAGAAAGGCGAAGACGGACGTGTCTCCCGCCGTTATAGTCGCGTCCGATCTCAAGATGGGTGCGGACAGGAACTTCGCCGTAAAACTTGCGGGCGAGGGGTACGTCGCACTGTCGGTAGATCTCGGCGGCAAACTTTCCGATGACGACTTGAAAAAGCCGCGCTATACCGTCTATCCCGAAGACGTGGAGTATGCGAATTTCAACGCGGCGGAAGAAAATAAGACCAAAATCAAGGGTGAAGTTACGGGTACGCGCTGGTACGAGCGCGGCGTGGCTTTAAGGTATGCGATAGCCTTTTTACGGGGGCAGAAAATAGTTTCGGATATAGGCGCGGTGGGCGTTTTCGGCGCCTGTAATTATCTGTGGTACGCCGCCGAGGCGGAAGATCTTAAATGCGCCGTATTCGTCGGCAACGCGGGCTGGCAAGGATACAGGGGTATATGGAAATTCGACGACACGCCCGAACCTCAGTTCAGCGACAGCGCGCTTAAATTTCTGGCGGGGATAGACGCGCAGGCTTACGCCACGCACGTCAAATGTCCCGCGCTTATTTTGTCGCCGACAAACAGTTACGAATATGATATGGATCGCGCGTCGGACACCGTTTCGAGAATAAACGACAAATTATATTCCGCACTCGATTATTCGGTGGGCGGGAGAAACGAAGCGGATTTTCACTGCTTTAACGGTTGCATGAATTTTCTGGAAGAGTTTTTGATAAAGAAAGGGGACGGAAGTTCTCTTCCCAAAACCCCGACGGTAAAATGCGCCGTAAAGGACGGCATGATCATTCTGGAAGTTACCGCAGACGTCAGAAATCTTAAAACCGTATCGGCTTTCGTTGCCGAAGAAGAAGTAAGGCCTTATTTAAGGGCTTGGGAAAAAATAGGCGAAGCGGGCGGCGGTAAGGGCGGCGTTTATTCGTTTTCTTACAAGCCGTATTGCAGGTCGGGCAAAGCCTTCGTTTTTGCCCGTGCGCTGTACGAAAACGGTTCGGCGGTGTCTTCCGTCGTGCTTTGTAGAAACTTTACGGACACGGAGACGGAAAACAACGGAAAAGAACGAGTGCTGTTTTCTTCTCAACTTTCGGAAGACGTTACGGCGTTTTATCAGGCGGAAGAAGGACGCGGGGAAATATTCGGACTGCGTTCGGAAAAAGGGAAAGACGTGTCGGTAGGCAGCGGCCCTATGGATATGCACGGGCTTTGCGTGCGTTACGGTACTCTGACTTTCAAGATAAACGAGAAAAAATACAAGCCCGCGGACGGATCTATGTTCATGTTCGACGTATGCGTAAGGTCGGGCGAAAGTTTTTACGTGAAACTCGTTACCGATTATTTCGGCAACAAGACGGAATACGTCGCCGCAGTAAAGATATTCGGCGGGGATATATGGCAGAACGTAAAACTAGAACTCAATAATTTCAAGACAAAAGACGGCATGGGGATAAAGAGTTACGATAAGATACAGGCGGTTGAGTTTTCCGCAGACGGCGAATTTCTCATAAACAATTTTCTCTGGGTGTGATAGATGGTCTTAAAGGTGGGCGACAGGATAAAAGCCAAAAAACCTCATGCTTGCGGCGGCAAAGAGTGGGAAATTATGCGCACGGGTGCGGACGTCAAACTGAAATGCGCAACTTGCGGCAGAATAGTGTTTCTTTCCGTACCTGACGCCGAAAGAATAGTCGCGGTCCGTTATCCTGCGGATAAAGGAGAGATTGATGGCTAAAACGCTTTACGTCAGACGCGCTTCGGAACTTAAACACGCCGTCGTTTTCGGAACGGTTTTTTCCGTGCTGCTTTCGATATTTCTCTTCATAATCGTGGCGAACGGGTTTTTCCTTCTGCGTATAGAAGTGAACAGGACGTCCATGTACCCGACGCTTAAAGATAAGGACATCGTGTACGCCGCCAAATACCGCAGGGTAAACTACGGCGACATCGTCATTATTTCCGGCGAAGAAAGTTCCTGGATAGTCAAACGCGTGATAGGTATGGGCGGCGATACCGTGAAAATATCGGGCGGCTACGTCTATCTTAAAAAATCGGGGGAGACGGAGTTTAAAAAACTTCCCGAAGAATACCTTACGGAGCAGGGTGTAACGACGAGCAATAAAGAAATCTACGAAGTCGGCGAAAACGAGATATTTTATCTCGGCGATAACAGAAAGTTCAGTAAGGACAGCCGAAGCGAATTTAAAAACTGTAATAAAAGCCAGATAGTGGGAGTAGTTACCGAGTGGTCTGTAAAGTGCAAAGGTTTCAATACGGCGGTATATAAATTTACCGTGCGGCTGTCGGAGGGCATATCGCGGATATTCGGGGCGTGAACAAATGATGTTTTTGAAGAGCGGAATAGTGTGGGGTTTTATCAGGAAGTTTTTTAAAGCCCTGTTTTCGGGAATATACGCCGTCGTAAGTTTTTTAAATCTGCAACTTACGGTGCTTTTTGCGGCCGTCGGGCTTATTTTGTTTTTAACGGGAGTGTTCGACAAAAGCGGGGCGGTACTCGTAATCTTTTACGCGTGTCTTATATTTTCCGTCGTGCTGGCGATAATCCTGACGGTG
>DBVR01000034.1:0-11522 GCA_002308755.1 Christensenella sp. UBA1259 | reverse complement strand
AAAAAACGTAACCTGATAGCGGCTGACGAGCCGCAGTCGGAACAGGTAAAGAAAGCGGAAACGCCGACCGAGAGTGCGGAAAAAGCGGAAGACAAGCCCGTCTATTACGCGGTTAAGGGCAGAGAAGGCTACTATATGGCGGAATACGGCGACAGATACGAACTGTACGTGATTAGCGACGGGAAACTAATAAAAATAAGGGAAGACAGAAAGTAGGATATGACGGAATATTTTGAAGAAAGTCGGTTAGACCGCGCCAAAAAACAGAAAAACCGCACGCTTACGGTGTATTTCGTGGTTCTCGCCGTGTTTTTTGTATTCAGCGTACTGTGTATCGTCTATTATAGGACTTTTCCGTACTCCGGATATCGTGACACCGCGTCTAAAATCGCGGCGCTGAAAGCGGTGCATTATTCGTTAACGGGGATATTCGTCGTATTCAGTTTTATTTTTCTGGGAATAAAATACAGGCGGGCGAACAGATACTACAAGCTGTGCTTTAACTTAAAAATCGGGCTAAGAGAAACTTCTACGGGCAGTTTTTTGGAGTACGACGAAAGCATACACGACAAAGACGGCGTCGATATGAAATCGCTGGTATTTATCGAGTGGAACAAATATAAAAACGATTATTTCGAAAGAAAGGTTCTGGTATTTTACGAAAGTCCGTTTCCGGAATTTAAGGAAAAAACGACGGTGAGATACGTAACGCAGGGCAACGTTCTCGTTTCGTACGAAATATTAGACTGAAAGGAGCGTAAATGAAAGCGATAGTAACGGTAATAGGCAAGGACAAACCGGGGATAATTGCGAGAGTGGCCGCCGACCTTGCGGAAAGAGCGGTCAATATAGAAGACATAAGTCAAACGGTGGTGCAGGGCAATTTCACCATGATAATGCTGTGTAAACTGCCCGAAAACCTTTCGGTGTCGGAACTTGCGGAAGACATGTCGGTATCGGGCGAAAAAATAGGCGTTTCGGTACACGTTCAGCACGAAGACATCTTTAACGCGATGCACAAGATTTAAGGATCGACCTATGATAAGCAAAAACGAGATAATGGAAACCATAGACATGGTGGATCGCGAACATCTGGATATCCGCACGGTTACCATGGGGATATCCCTTTTGTCGTGCGCAAGGGGTTCGGCAAAGGAAACGGCGAGACTTTGCTACGACAAGATATGCGGTAGAGCGCAGAACATAGTAAAGGTATCGGAAGAATTAAGTAAGATTTACGGGATACCCATAATCAATAAACGGGTATCGGTAACGCCCGCAAGTCTTTTGACGGCGGCTTTTTGCGGAGAAGAAACGGTGCTTGCAAAGGCGCTTGACGATGCGGCGAAAGAGTGCGGCGTGGATTTTCTCGGCGGGTATTCCGCCCTCGTTCACAAGGGCATGACGTCCGCGGAAAAGAGTTTTATAGAAAGCATACCGGAAGCGCTTGCGGCTACGGACAGGCTTTGTTCTTCCGTCAACGTCGGATCGTCGAAGAGCGGTATCAATATGAACGCCGTTGCGCTTATGGGCAAAATAGTAAAACGGGCGGCGTATCTTACCCGAAATAAAGACGGTCTGGGGGCTGCTAAACTTGTGGTATTCTGTAACGCGGTGGAAGATAATCCTTTCATGGCGGGTGCGTTCCACGGTATAGGGGAAGGCGAAACGGTGATAAACGTCGGCGTTTCGGGACCGGGAGTAGTGCATTACGCATTAAAGAACAGAAAAGACGCCACGATAGACGAAATATCCGAGATAATAAAAAAGACGGCGTTTAAGATCACCCGCGCGGGCGCGCTTATAGCCCGCGAAGCGGCGGAACGGTTAGGCGCGGAGTTCGGCATAGTCGATCTTTCGTTAGCGCCCACGCCCGTTATGGGCGATTCCGTAGCGCATATTCTCGAAGAAATGGGCTTAATGTCGGTCGGGGCGCACGGCACTACCGCGGCTTTGGCGCTACTTAACGACGCGGTCAAAAAGGGCGGCGTTATGGCAAGTTCGTCGGTGGGCGGGCTTTCCGGTGCGTTTATTCCCGTAAGCGAAGATATCGGCATGATAAACGCCGCGAATATCGGCGCGATAGATATAAACAAATTAGAAGCGATGACCGCCGTTTGCAGCGTGGGTATAGATATGGTGGCGATAGCGGGCGACACGCCCGAGACCACTATATCGGGCATAATCGCCGACGAAGCGGCTATCGGTATGATAAACAACAAGACGACGGCGGTAAGGGTGATACCCGTTCCCGATAAAAAGGTCGGGGATACGGTGAAATTCGGCGGGCTTTTGGGCGAAGCGCCGATAATGAAGGTAAGCCCGTATGACTGTTCGGGATTTATAGGACGGGGCGGCAGGATATCCGCACCGATACACAGCAACAAAAATTAAAGGAGCGGAAAATGGAAAAAGATTTAAGATTCAAATGGGCAACGGAAGACCTGTATAAGACCTGCGAAGACTGGGAAAAAGATTTCAAAGCGGTCGCGGGAAAACTCGATTTTTCGGCGTACAAAGGTAAACTCGGCGATAAAAATTCGTTGAAAGAGTACCTTTCGGCGAGCGAAAAAGTGTCGAGAGCGTTGGAAAAACTTTACCTTTTCGCGCATATGCGCCACGACGAAAACACCAAAGATTCCCTTTTCGACTCCATGCTGAACAGGGTAATGTCGGTTTTCGTCAAGTTCGAAAGCGAAACATCCTTCGTCGTTCCGGAACTTACCTCTCTCGACGAGAGCGTTCTGAAAAGTTACATAGAAGACGAAGAGTTAAAAGACTACGACTACGCATTAAAGTGCATACTGAAAGACAAACCGCACGTCCTTTCGGAATCGGAAGAAAAACTGCTTTCTTTCAGTTCCGAAGCGTTATCTTCCTTTCAGGATATTTTTTCCAAGATAGACAACGCCGACCTGCCGCTTAAAAGTTTCCGCTACAACGGAAAGACTTATCCGTTATCCCACGGCTATTACGGAGTGTATATGCACGATTCCGACAGAAATTTAAGGAAGAAGGCGTTCAAAACGTATTACAAGGCGTACACTTCGCTTATCAACGTCATATCGGCAACTTATTACGGCAACGTTAAAAAGGACGCTTTCTACGCCAAGGCGAAAAAGTATCCTTCGGCGCTTGCTGCCGCCGTGGCAAGGGAAGACGTGCCCGTTTCGGTGTACAAAAATCTCATAAAATCGGTGCATAAGGCGCTGCCCGTACTCCACGAATATATGAAGGAAAAGAAGTCTTGTCTAAATTACGACAAGATGTATTGCTACGACATATACGTTCCGACCGTTGCCGACGCGGAACTCAAAATGGAATACGACGACGCCTACGAACTGGTTATAAAGGGGCTTTCTCCGCTCGGCAAAGAGTACGGAAAGTTACTTAAAAAGGCGCACGACGAAAGATGGCTCGACGTTTACGAGAGCGACGGAAAGCGCAGCGGGGCTTACAGCACGGGGGTGTACGATTCCCATCCGTACGTTCTGTTAAATTATCAGAAGACCACGCACGACGTATTTACGATAGCGCACGAAATGGGGCACAGCATACACAGTTATTTTTCACAGAATACCCAGCCTTACCCCAAAGCCGACTACAAGATATTCGTGGCGGAAGTGGCGAGCACCGTCAACGAAGTGTTGCTCATAAAATATCTTCTGAAAGAAGAAAAAGACGTGAAGATGAAAAAGTATCTTCTTTCGTATCTTATGGAAATGATAAGGACGACCTTGTTCCGCCAGACCAAGTTCGCCGAATTCGAAGAATACGCCCACGCTTCGGTGGAAAAGGGTATGCCGCTTACCGTGGAGAATATGTGCAAGTATTACCTTAAATTGCACAGAAAGTATTACGGCAAGGCGCTTACGTCTTCTTCGGAGATAAAGTACGAGTGGGCGAGAATACCGCATTTTTACACGGCGTTCTACGTTTATAAGTACGCTACGGGCATAATAAGCGCGCTTTCAATAGCGGACAGGATACTGACGGAAGGAGATAAGGCGGTAAAAGAATATTTCGCTTTCCTGTCTTCGGGTTCTTCCGCGGGACCTGTGGAACTTCTGAAAATCGCGGGCGTGGACCTTACGACCGAAAAGCCTTTCGTAAACGCCTTCAAAGTGTTCGAAGACGCACTCGAAGAGTTCAAAAAATTATAACGGTAGGGAAATACCATGGCAGATAAAAACGTAATAAGAGATATGCCGCACAGTCTGGAAGCGGAACGTTCGCTTTTGGGATGTCTTATGATAGATCCCAAAATTCAGGTGGAACTCGGCGGATTTTTGGAAGAAGAAGACTTTTTCACCGAATCACACAAATATATTTTTGCCGCAATGACGGAACTTTTAAGGGCGAATAAGACGGTGGATATAGTTACGCTTACCGACCTGTTGGAAAAACAGGGAAACCTTCGCAACGCGGGTGATATCGGCTACATAACGGAACTCACAAACGTGATGCCGTCTTCGGCGCAGTACCGCACATATTACGACATAGTGAAAAGGGACGCCATGCTGCGCAAACTCATAGCGGGTTCGGCGGAGATAATAGAAGAGTGCAGAAAGAGCACCGACGAAAAAAATTCTCTCGCCGTAGCGGAAAAGATAATTTACGACGTATCCGACACCGCGGACACCAGCGAAGTTTATAAAATAAGTTCGGTGCTTCCCGCAGTTATGACGAGATTGGACGAACTTACCAAAGACAAGTCGAAATTCCACGGTATAAAGACGGGATATTTCGGGCTTGACAGGATATTGAACGGTTTTCACGGCAGCGATCTTATGATACTCGCGGCGCGTCCCGCCGTCGGTAAGACTTCGCTCGCTATGAACATAGTGGAGAATATAGCCCTTAAAGGTTATTCCTGCGCCGTATTCTCGTTGGAAATGAGCAAAGAGCAGTTGGTACAAAGGATGCTTTGTTCGGTAGCCGGCGTCAATATGGAAAATATGGTAAAGGGCAAAATGCAGAAAAGCGAGTGGCTGAAAGTCGCAAAGGCAAGAGAAATGCTCAACAACGCGGCGATATACATAGACGAATCTTCTATGATTTCGCCCGAAGAAATACTGTCTAAGTGCAGGCGCATAAAGAGAAAATACGGCTTGGATTTCGTCATGATAGACTATATCCAACTTATGGAAAGCAAGAATAAAAGGGAAGAGAACCGTCAGCAGGAAATAAGCACCATATCGAGAAAGTTAAAAATACTCGCCAAGGAAATAAACGTGCCCGTGCTTGCGCTTTCCCAGCTTTCCCGTGCCGTGGAATCGGAAAAACGCCGTCCGCAGCTTTCGGATCTTCGCGAATCGGGTGCGATAGAGCAGGACGCCGATATAGTAATGTTCATACACCGTCCCGACATGGGCAAAGCCGCGGAAAAAGATATAGCCGCGGGTAAGGTTCAGAAGAACGTCGCCGAATTGATAATATCCAAGCACCGCAACGGCGCGACGGGACTGGTGAAACTGTACTTTAAAGGCGAGTGTACCAAGTTTTTGAATATCAACGAAGACACGGGCGAGCCGGAGTCTTACGGCGAAGACGGTAAGAAAGCCGCCCCGTCGGTGGAGATAGAAAAAGGCGCCGAAGTTCCTTCGGAAAATCCTTCCGAAGATCTGGATTTCTGATTATTACAAAATGTTTACGGAAATTCTCGGAATAAACGACGAAAGCGTTTTAAAAGCCAAATACCTTTTACTCTCTGGCGAAATCGTGGCGATGCCGACGGAGACCGTTTACGGGCTTGCGGCGGTGGCAACTGATAAAGATGCCGTAAAAAAGATATTCGAAGTAAAGGGAAGACCGATAGACAATCCGCTTATAGCGCACGTCCATAAAGATTTTCCTTTGGAAACTCTCGTTTATATAGATAACGACTACGTTTACGAACTCAAACGCCGTTTTATGCCGGGACCGTTTACTATGGTTTTCAGGAGCAAAAACGTCGTTTGCGAAGAAGCGGTGTGCGGCGGGGATACTCTTGCGGTGAGAATACCTTCTCACGAAGGCTGTCAGAAACTTCTGCGCGCGGTAAACGTTCCTCTCGTCGCGCCGAGCGCGAATCTTTCAAAGCACACGAGTCCCGTTACCGCACAGCATGTTTACGCTGATCTTAACGGGAAAATACCGCTGATTTTAGATGGCGGAAAATGCGGCGGTGGGATAGAAAGCACCGTTTTGGACGTTACGGGCAGCGTGCCGAGAATACTCCGCGCGGGGCTTATAACGAAAGAAATGATAGAAGACGCCGTCGGAAAGTGCGAGATAGCGCAGCATAAAGACGGGGATAAAGTAAGATCCCCGGGGGTAAAATACAGACATTACCGTCCTAATTGCGAAACAGCGCTGGTAAACACGGCGGCGGAAGCCGTTTCGCTTTACGAAAAGGAAAAAGCGGCGGGGAGAACGCCGTATATAATGTGCGACGACGAGATCGCGCAAAGTCTTACGGGATATAACGTTCTGAATCTGGGAAAGACCGATAAAGAGATAGCTTTCAATCTTTACGACAGGCTTTTAGAGGGGGAAAAGAAAGCGGATATCGTGATAGCCGTGTCTTTCAACAGGGAAGACGGGGTGTATCTCGGAATAATGAACAGATTAAGGAAATCCTGCGGATGAGTATGAAAAGGATATTATTCGTTTGCACCGGCAATACCTGTCGGAGTCCTATGGCTGAAATAATATTGAAGTCCAAGATAAAACTTGCGGGGATATCAGGGATAAGGGTAAAGAGTGCGGGGCTGGACGCCACGGACGGGCATAAAATGAGTAAAAATTCCGCGACCGCGCTTAAAAAAATGGGGTATAAACCCTACGGGTTCAAAGCGCAAAGAGTATCCGCCGTGTTGCTTCTAAAAAGCGATATGACTATCTGTATGACCGAAGAACACAAAAATTATATAAAAAATTTTCCCAACGTTTATTCTATGAAAGAAGTGGCGGGGGAAGATATTCCCGACCCTTACGGCGGGGATCTTACGACGTATATAAAGGCGTCGCACAAAATAGAAGACGCCTGTAACGTTATAATAGACAAAATTATCGGTAAGGAGATACTGTCATGAAAGTAGCGATAGGTTGCGACCACGGCGGCATAAATCTCAAAGACGCGCTTTTAGCGCATCTGAAAGAAAAAGGCGTGGAATACGAAGATTTCGGGACTTATACCAAAGATTCCGTGGACTACAACGATTACGCCGAAGCGGCGTGCAAGGCGGTGGTAAACGGAGAGTGCGATCTGGGGATTCTCGTCTGCGGTACGGGGATAGGTATGAGCATCGTCGCCAACAAGATAAAGGGGATACGCTGCGGGCATTGCCACGACGTGTTTTCCGCCAAAATGACCAGACTTCACAACGACGCCAACGTGCTGTCTTTCGGCGAAAGGGTAATAGGCGCGGGGCTTATGACGGAGATAGTGGACGCGTTTTTATTCACCGATTTCAGCGGCGGTGAAAGGCATATAAGACGCGTCGACAAGATAAAAGCACTGGAAGAAAGAAATTTCAAATAAAACTAAGAGGACGTAAATGAAAAAAGTAACCAAGGCAATAATTCCCGCCGCCGGGCTTGGGACGAGATTTTTGCCGATCACCAAGGCTTTGCCGAAACCTATGCTGCCCGTTCTGGATAAACCCACGGTGCAGTACATAATGGAAGAACTGAAAAACGCGGGAATAGACGACGTTATCATCGTCGTAAGCCCGGGATCGGAGATAATTGAGCGGCATTTTTCCGCCGCGCAGGAACTTGAAAAAAGGCTTATTGCCGACGGCAAGACAGAACTTTACGATATAGCGCGGGAAACCTGTTCCTTTAAAGTAAAGTTCGTCGAACAAAAGGTGGCGAACGGTCTTGCGGGAGCGATACTCTGCGCCGAGAAATATATCGGCGACGAGCCTTTCGCGCTTCTTCTCGGCGACGAACTGCTTATTCCGAAGGAAGGCGGCAAAGGTTGCATAAGCGCGCTTAAAAATATATACGAATCCACGGGTAAAAGCGTTATCGCCACTATGGAAGTGTTCGGCGACGACGTCAGTAAATACGGCAACATAGGTATAAAAAACGAAAATGACGGCGTTATGGAAGTAGGCGCAATCGTGGAAAAACCCGCACTTTCAGACGCGCTTTCGAATAACGCGATAATCGGCAGGTACGTTTTGGACGGCAAGATATTTTCCATGCTAAAAACGCTTAAACCCCGCAACAACGAAATATATCTTACCGACAGTTTAGACGAACTTGCAAAACGCGGAGAACTGCTTGCCTGCACCACAGAAGATTACCGTTACGACGTGGGCGACAAGGCGGGATATATCAAGGCTAACGTCGAAACGGCGTTAAAGAGCCCCGAAATCGGGGAAGAGATAAAGAATTACGTTATCGAACTTGCGGAGAGAATAAAGGCGTAAAATGTACGATAAAGTGTGTAAGAACTGCGGAACTTATCTTTCGGATTTTTACGAAACGGGACTCGTCGGGTGCGAGAAGTGTTACGAAGTTTTTAAGGACGAAATAGAAAACGCCGTAAAGGAAATACAGTTTGGGGACATGCACACGGGCAAAGTCCCGCCGTTTTCTTCGGAAGAAAAATCGCTTCTTATAAGGTACGAAAGGCTGTTTAAGGAAAAAGAGAACGCCGTTATGGAAGGGCGGTTTTCGGACGTAAGGGCTATATCGGAAGAACTTATCGCCTTAAAAGAAAAACTCGAAGAAAAGGGGCTTATTTAGGGGGCGCGTATGGAATCGGTATCACCGGATCTTTTTTCCGGCAATATAATAAAGACGAGAATACGCCTTGCCCGTAATATTTCGGGTTACAGATTCTGCGGCAACGACGAAAAGACTTCGCGCGAGATAGTAAAGAAAGTGAACCGCGCCCTTATAAAGTGCGATACTTTCAATCTTTACTACGTCGCGAACGTAAGCACAACGGTTCTCGAAGCCATGAAGGAACGCAATCTCATAAGCAAGTACCTTACCGAAAACGCCGTGGGCGGCGCTGCGCTTATAAACGCCGACGAAAGTCTTTCGGTCATGATAAACGAAGAAGACGTCATAAGGGAACAGTGCTTTATGAAGGGTCTTCGGCTTAAAGAAGCGTACGAACGGCTGGACGGATTAGACGACGAACTTGCGAAAAACGTGGACATAGCCTTTCACCCGCGTTGGGGATATCTGACGACTTGCCCTACAAATCTCGGCACGGGTATGAGAGCGTCGGTGATGCTGTTTCTTCCCGCGCTTTCGGAGAGCGGAAAGATACGCAAAGTGGCGGAAGAAGCGCGTAAAGCGGGACTTACCGTCAGGGGCGTGTACGGCGAAGGCAGCGTAGCCGAGGGCAGTATTTACCAGATAAGCAATGAAGTAACGCTCGGTATATCGGAATACGATATTTTAAAGAGTGTGGAAGAAGCGGTGCTGGATATCTGCATGACGGAAAGGGAACTCGCGAAGAAACTGTATGCAAGTAAGGAAATAAAGACTATGGACAGGGCAAAGCGCGCTTTCGGGGTGCTGACCAACGCCGTGCTTTTAAGTTACGAAGAGTTCTTATCGCTTATCGCGGAAGTGAAAATCGGCGCGATGTTCGGTATGGTAGATATACAGGATTTGGAAGCGTTGAACGACCTTACGGTAAAGGTGCGTCCCGCAAACCTTTGCGTGCAGTACGGAAAGGATCTGTCAGCTTTCGACAGAGATCTTTTCAGGGCGGAAGTGGTAAGCAAAAAGTTATTGAAATTAAGGGAGATTTAGAATGTATTACGATACTTTCTCGCGCAACGTGAATGAAGTCATAGAGATAGCGACGCAACTTGCCAAGCGTTTCGGTTGCAGATACATCGGCAGCGAACACATACTGTTCGGGCTTATGAACGCCGAAGACGGCAGGGCGGCGGCGATACTTCGGGAAGCCGAAGTGGATAACGACAGATACCTTTACTATTTCAAAAAGACGGTGGACAATACGGCTATATTGCCGGGTAATATGTTTACTGGCACGACGAAAAGGATATTCGAAAGGGCGGTGGATTTTTCGCTTCGCGCCCACTCGGGATTCGTCGGTACGGAACATTTACTTCTCGCGCTTTTGTTCGACACGTCGTGCGTTGCGGTGGCGATATTGAAGACCATGCAGGTGGACGTAGACGCGATGGCGGAAGAGATATACGAGTCGCTTATGGGCGCGGACGAAGAAGAGCCCGAAGAGGAAGAAGAAAGCGTTTTCAGCGGTGCTTTCGGCGGCAGAAGCGCCGAAAAACAGGAGCAGAAAGGCGGTTACCGTAAGGACGGCGAAGATTTAGGCGATCTCGGCAAATTCGGCGTGAACCTTAACAAACAGGCGGCGGACGGCAAACTCGACCCCGTTATCGGCAGAAAAAACGAGATAGACAGGGTAATACAGATATTATCGAGAAGAACCAAAAACAACCCCGTTCTGATAGGCGAACCGGGAGTCGGAAAGAGCGCGGTGGTGGAAGGACTTGCACAGGCGATAGTAAAAGGCAACGTTCCGGAGATTCTCGCCGACAAGATAGTTTTCTCACTTGACCTTTCGGGCATGATAGCGGGCGCAAGGTACAGGGGCGATTTCGAAGAACGCCTTAAAAAAGCCGTGGAAGTGGTAAAAGAAAAAGGCAATATCATACTTTTTATAGACGAAATACACATGATAGTGGGCGCAGGTGCGTCGGGAGAAGGCAATATGGACGCGGCGAACATTTTAAAGCCCATGCTTTCGCGCGGCGAATTGCAGACTATCGGCGCGACGACCATAGACGAGTACAGGAAGTATATAGAAAAGGACGCGGCGCTGGAACGCCGCTTCGCCCCGGTGACGGTGGGCGAGCCCACCAGGGACGAGGCTGTTAAGATACTTTTCGGTTTAAGGGACAGATATGAGGCGCATCACAAGGTGCACATAACCGACGAGGCGATAAAGGCGGCAGTTGAGCTTTCCGACAGGTATATTATGGACAGATATCTGCCGGACAAGGCCATAGACCTTATGGACGAGGCGGCCTCCCATATCTCCGTGCACTCGCCGGAGATCAACGAGCGCCACTCCCTGGCCGACAGGAAGGTGGTCATAGAAAAGGCCATGAACGAGCTGGAGGCCCAGATAAACAGCCAGGACACCTCCAAGCTCACGTCCGCCCAGGTGGAGGAAAGGTACAGGAACCTTTCCGAGCTGAAGGCTGAGGAGTTGAGGATAGACAGCAGGCTGGCGGAACTGGACGAGCTCTGCGAGAAGGTGACCATGCAGGACAGCGATCTCGCGGACGTCATCGAGATCTGGACCGGCATCCCCGCCTCCACCATCGCGGCCAGCGACTACGAGAGGCTCGAAGGCCTGGAGTCCAGGATAAAGGAGAGACTTGTGGGGCAGGACGAGGCGGTGTCCGCAGTGGCCCGGGCGGTCCGCAGGGCAAGGACCGGCGTCTCCTACAAGAGAAAGCCCGTGTCCTTCATATTCGCGGGACCCACGGGCGTCGGCAAGACGGAGCTCG
>DBVR01000009.1:6506-33199 GCA_002308755.1 Christensenella sp. UBA1259 | reverse complement strand
TTGTCGATGGTCTTCGGAACGCCGATAACGTTGATCTCGTAGCCCGATTTAGCCATATACTTGCTTATTTTGTTGCACGTGTCCATACTGTCGTTGCCGCCGTTATAGAAGAAATATCTAACGTCGTATTTTTTGAATACTTCGAGAAGTCTTCTGTAATCGGTATCGTCCACGGCGGCGTCTTTAAGTTTATACCTTACCGAGCCGAGCGCGGAAGACGGAGTGTTTTTAAGAAGCATAAGTTCTTTTTCGTCTTCTTTGCCGATATCGTAGAACTCTTCGTTGAGAATACCCCTGATGCCGTGCGCCGCGCCGTAAACGGCGGTTATCGCGTCGGACTTCAATCCTTCTAAGAATACTCCCGCCGCGCTGGAATTGATGACGGAAGTAGGTCCGCCCGACTGCGCGAACATAAGCGCGCCTTTTAGTCCTTTCATATAGTGTCTCCTTGAAATTTTATCCGCTTTTAAATATTTTACAGGCTTAAAATGTGCGCTATCTCGTACAGGTCTTTGTCGAACTTACTGCCGACGTTCACTTCCGAAAACGGCACGGTTATTATCTTGTTGTTCTTTATTCCGACGGCGCAGGATTCCGCGTCGTTTAAGAGAAGTTCTACCGCTTTATAACCGAAACGGGCGGCGAGAAGTCTGTCCTGCATATTCGGCGAACCGCCGCGCTGGATATACCCGAAGTTGGTAACTTTAACGCTTATCCCGCTCTTTTCCTTTATATACGCCGCTATTTCGTCGCGGTTGCCCGCGCCTTCCGCCAAAATTATCATGTTGGAAGTCTTGCCGCGCAGATAACTCTTCTTTATCGAAGCGGCTATCTGGTCGAGGTCGTAGGGTATTTCGGGAACGAGAACGTATTCCGCGCCGCCCGATATCCCCGCGTAAAGCGCGATATCGCCGCACTCGCGCCCCATAACTTCCAGAAGACAGACTCTGTCGTGGGAGTGCATAGTGTCTCTTAAATTGTTTATAGCCCACAGCACGGTGTTGACCGCCGTGTCGAAGCCGAGTGTGTAATCGGTGTACGCAAGGTCGTTGTCGATAGTCCCGGGAATTCCTATTACCCGTACCCCGAAATTGTCGCAGAGATCCTTCGCGCCCCTGAAAGTCCCGTCGCCGCCGATGGCAACGAGTCCTTCTATCCCGTAGGCGGAAAGTGCTTCCACCGCGTCTTTCTGGACTTCTTTATCCTTGAATTCGGGACATCTCGCCGTCTTTAAGAAAGTGCCGCCCTTGTGTATCATATCGGAAACGGAACGCGTGCCGAGACGCGACATTTCGCCCTTTATAAGCCCCGCGTACCCGCGCTCTATCCCGTATATATCCATATTGTAGTTGAGAGCCGTTCTCACTACCGCCCTGATGCAGGCGTTCATGCCCGGCGAATCCCCGCCGCTGGTTAAAACCGCTATCCTTTTCATAACTCACCCGCGAAATTTTCGTTCATTACGTATTTTATCACATTGCCTGAAAAATTGCTATTCTTTTAACGCCCGTTTTGACTTTTTTTCTTAAAAAACACCACGTTTTCTTCCGGCAGAACGGCTTTCAGTTCCATAATAAGCCCTTCAGCCTTTCGCACCGAAAAATGCGCGTCGTATTTCTTTTCGCCTATCGCCATATACACGGGAATATCCCCCGGATATCCCGCTAAAACGTTCAGTACGGCGTCTATCTTTTTCTCGTCGTGCTCTCCCATTAAAAGCGCCAGATATTCGCGGTCTTCGTCGCCTATTACGCCGCCTTCCGTCTCCATCTTGGATATTTTATCGACGTTGACCGAAACTTTATTGTCCTTTATATGTATACGCCCCGTTATCTGCACGAATTCGTCCGCAACCGCTATATCTCGCGCTTCGGAATAAGTCTTGGGGAATAACGTGCACTCTATCGATCCGTAAAGGTCTTCCACCGTGATAAAACACATATACGTCCCGCCCTTGGTCATTATCCTTTCCGCGGAAGTTATTATCCCGCCAAAAGTTACCCTGTCGTTTTCGTTTACGTCGGTGTAGACTCTTACCCTTTCTTCTTCGTCGTCGAACGACGGTTCTTCTTCGAAAGAAGAGAGCATCCCCGTGTTGAAAGTAAACTTATTCATCTTGTCCTTAAAATCCGACAACGGGTGTCCCGAAAGATACGTTCCGCAGGCTTCCTTTTCCTTCAAAAGTTTGTACTTCGAGTCGTATTCGTCTATATCGGGGTACTTTACCGAAAGTTTGTCGTCGTCTTTAAGGAAGGTTTCAAACAGCGAAACCTGCGCGCCGCCGGCGTTTCTGTGCCTGTCCACCGCACGGTCCAGCAGTTCCGCGTACACCGCCACGAGTTGCGAACGGCGTTTCTTAAAACAGTCGAACGCCCCCGCGTAAATAAGATTTTCCAGCATACGCTTGTTCATATTGTAACGTGCGCATCTGTCGATAAAATCTTCGAAGGAAATAAACTTTCCGCCTTCCTTTCTTTCGGCGGTTATCTGCTCTATCGTGCCCATGCCGACGTTTTTCACCGCCGCGAGCCCATACCGTATCTTGCCGTTTTTCACCCTGAACGCCCCGTCGGACTCGTTGATATCGGGCGGCAACACTTCTATCCCTTCGCTCTTTGCGTAAGAAGTGTATTGTTTTACGGCGTCGGCGTCGGTGATACGGTTATTCAAAAATGCCGTGAGAAACTCCGGTTCGTAGTGCGCTTTAAGGTACGCCGTTTCATAGGTAATGACAGAATACGCCGCCGCGTGCGACTTGTTAAAGGCGTATTTTGCGAAGTCTTTCATCTCCGACCAAACCTTCTTCGCCACTTCTTTCGGCACGCCGCGTTTTATACAGCCGTCCACCGCTGGGGAAACTTTGCCGTGCCCGTCGACCGTCTCTTCCTTGCCGTTTATGAACACCTTTTCTTCCTTTTCCATTTCCTTGACTTTCTTTTTGCCCATCATACGGCGTATGGAATCGGCTCTTCCCAAGGTGTAGCCCGCAAGCGTCTGAACTATTCTCATGACCTGTTCCTGATACACGATACAGCCGTAAGTCTGCTCTAATATCGGCTTTAACAGCGGGTGAAGATAGGTTATTTTGTCGGGATTGTGTTTGTTCTGCACGAATCTCGGGATAGAATCCATAGGTCCGGGACGGTACAGAGACACCGCCGCGATTATGTCTTCGAGACAGTTCGGTTTCAAGTCTTTCAGGAATTTTTTGAACCCCGCGGATTCAAGCTGGAATATGGCGTCGGTATTGCCGTCGGAAATAAGGTCGTAAACCTTTTTGTCGTCGTATTTCCCGTCGGAAAAATCCACCGTTACCCCGTAGTTTTCTTTGACGTATTCTATACAGTTTTTTATATCCGAAAGGTTTCGAAGTCCTAAAAAGTCCATTTTCAGAAACCCTAACTTTTCGAGTTGTACCCCCGTGTACTGGCTGGTTATGTCTTCGTCGTTGCGGGAAAGCGGCATATGACGATCTAAAACGTCGTGCCCGATTATAACGCCGCAGGCGTGGGTACTGCTCTGTCTCGGCGTGTCTTCCAGTCTCATGGCTATGTCCACGACGCGCTTTACGTCGGAATTAAGGTTGTACATCTCCACGAGTTCGTTTACGGCGAAATGCTCGGTCGTCAGTCCGCTTTCTTTCTCCTTTGCGTCGGGCTCGTAGAACCCGAATACCTTTTGAAGGATATGCGGGCGTTTTATCTCCACGTCTTTGCCGAGTTTCGTCTGTTTCATGGGGATAGCCTTGGTTATCCTGTCGCACTCGGAATACGAAACGCCCAAAACCCTGCCGACGTCCTTTATGGCGTTCTTCGCCGCCATCGTGCCGAAAGTGATTATTCTGCAAACCCTGTCGTCGCCGTACTTTTTGCGGACGTAGTCTATGACTTCTTCGCGCCTGCAATCTTCGAAGTCCACGTCGAAATCAGGCGCGGACACCCTTTCGGTATTTAGAAATCTCTCGAAATAAAGTTCGTACTTAATGGGATCTATATCGGTTATCCCTATAAGATACGCCACGATAGAACCCGCGCCGCTGCCGCGCCCCGGTCCAACTGAAATACCCATATTCCGCGCGGCGTGTATGTAGTCCCACACTATAAGGAAGTATTCTATGAAACCTTGCTTTTCTATGACGGAAAGTTCGTTTTCTATCCTGTCTCTTATCTCCTGCGTTTCTTCGCCGTACTTTTCCTTTACTCCCTTATCCACGAGTTTCCTTATGAACGTTATCGGTTCTTCACCCGTGTCGGGAACGTATCTCGGGAACATATAATGTCCGTAGGTGAACTCGAAATTACACTTTTCGGCTATCTCCACCGTCGTTTCGAGTGCCGAAACGTCGTCGGGGAAAAGTTCCGCCATTTCTTCGTAACTTTTAAGGTAATAGTCGTCGGAAGAAAACTTCATACGGGCGGGGTCGTTGTAGTTTCTGCCCGTCTGCACGCACAAAAGTACGTCGTGCGGAAGCGCGTCTTCTTTTTCGACGTAGTGAACGTCGTTGGTAACCACGGTCTTTACCCCGTACTTTTCCGAATAAACTTTAAGGTATTTATTGACTTCGGCTTCTTCTTTAAGCCCGTGATTTTGCATTTCGAGATAAAAATCTTCGCCGAACACACCCTTAAAGCGCCTTATCAGTTCTTCCGCCTTTTCGTAGTTGCGGTGAAGTATCGCCTGCGGTATATCCCCCGCTATGCACGCCGAAAGACAGATAAGCCCTTCGCTGTATTTTTCAAGGGTGTTTAAGTCTATTCTCGGTTTATAGTAAAACCCGTCGCGGAACGCTATGGAGTTAAGCATGGATATATTCCTGTACCCCTGCTCGTTCTTTACGAGAAGTATAAGGTGTCTTCTTTCGCTCTCGTCGTCGGAATTTACGCTTTTCGCCTTTACGTTAAGGTCGTCGCAGACGTAAAATTCCGTGCCGAAAATAGGCTTTATCGGCGCTAAACCCTTGTCTTTCGCCGTGCCGTTGAAGGCGTTGCAGGCGTCGTAAAACTCCACCGCGCCGTACATATTGCCGTGATCGGTCATTGCGATTGCGGGCATACCGAGTTTCGCCGCCTTTTCTATGGCGAGCGGAATAGTCGCCAGCCCGTCCAACAAACTGTATTCGGTGTGAAGATGTAAATGTACGAATTGCGGCATAACCCTTTATCCTTTCGCCTTTTCGGCGAGTTCCTGTAATTTCCTGAATCTGTGATTCAAACAACTCTTGGTGACGTTAAGTTTTGCGGCGAGTTCCCCGTAACTGTCGTCGGGAAAAGCGATCTTCTTTTCCGCCGTTTCTTTAAGTTCCGCTTTCAATCCGTCGAAAAGACCTTTCTCTTTCAGTATCTCCACCGCTTCGTTTATCTTTATCGACGCGCTGACCTGCCGCGAAACGTTGCCGAGATCGCAGTTTTTCTTGCGGTTGACGTCGTTTATGAACTCTCTCATTACCATTATTTCGGTGAATTTAAGAACGCATTTCGGTAGCGCAAGAAACGCGAGTAGATCCTTTATCGTTTCCGCGCTCTTAAAATACAGCACGAAATTGTCCCTGCGCCGTATTATTCTGCCGTTTATACCGTATTCCGACAGTCTCGAAGACACGTTTTCCGCCGTTACGTCGTGCGAAAACACCATTTCAAGGTGATACCCCGTCCCCTTTTCGGAAGATCCGTCGGGCACGGTACAGCCGCCCACCCCCGCGAAAAGCCCGCGGATAAAGGCTTTGAAAGTTTCGGCGTCGTTTACGGCTTTGCCGTAAAAATCGTACTCCACCGCCGTTTCGCCGCCCGATACCGAGATTATGCCGAGAGAAGAAAGCACTTCTTTTGCACCGTCCCCCGATATAACCATCTCGAACCTGTCCTTTCTGTTAAGCCGATCTTCTTTGACGTCTATTTCCCTTACCTGATACCCGAACAGCCTTTCGAGAAGCGAAGACGCCGTAAAAGCGCGGTCTTCCCCCGCCACGGTAAAATACAGCCCGAGCCTTTCGTCTTCTTCGAAAAGCACGCCCGTCGCGCGTATAAGCCCCGAAAGAAACGCCGTTTTCTCCTTACGGTCTTTCAGCGTCTTCGAAAATATTTCGTTTTTTATCTCTTCGCCGAAGTTCATCTCTTTCCCTTTTTATAGGCGTCGAACCTGAAAGACGGGATCCTGCCGTCGATATTGTCTATCCTGCTTTTATCTATATCAACCCTTTTAAGTAGTTCTTCCACGAGCGAGATTTCTCCCACTCTTTTCGGCGAGTGCGCGTCGGAACTTATTATATACCTTACCCCCGTTTTGTCGACGGCGGTAAGTTCTTCGTCGGTAAAATGCGTTTTTTTGGCGTTTAACTCTATGTACGTGCCGTTATCCGCCGCGCATTTTGCGACTTCCGCAACGTCCGTAAAACAAAAAAAATTAAGGTGCGTTATAACGTCCACGGGGTTGCGCTCTATCACGTTGATAAACGTTTTCGTGTTCTCTTTTATAAGCGATTCCGACGGCTTGTCCTTTTTAAGGTACGCGGTGAACATATTCGGCGTAAAAAGCCTGAAAAACGTGCCGAACTTAAACTTTACGAACTTGTGAAACCCCGCTAAAAACAGGTCGAACCCGTCGTAAAATCCGGGGGTCAGATCTACCGTACCGTCGTCGCCCGTTACGTTGGATTCTATCCCGAGAAGGATCTTAACGCCGTACTCTTTTTGCGCTTCTTCGCAAAGGGCTTTCATTTTAGGTATTTTCCTTTTACTCAACCCGAAAACGGGGTGCGCAAAACCGTGGTCGGTTATGCCGAGTTCTTTAAGCCCTTTGTTCTTTGCCGCTAACGCGTTATCTTTTATTTCGCCTTTGCCGTGAGAAAATACCGTATGAGTATGATAATCGGCAGTTAAAATCATTTGAAAACCCCTAAAAACTCCACTTCTTCGTCGAGCGTTACGCCGTATTTTTCGTAAACTCTTTTCTTTATTTCGGATATCACCGAATAAACGTCTTTCGCGGACGCGCCCTTGTCGGTTAGGATAAAGTTCGCGTGCATATCGGAAACGAAAGCCCCGCCGATACGGAAACCTTTCATCCCCGCGCCTTCTATAAGCCGCGCCGCGTAGTCGCCTTTCGGGTTTTTGAAAACCGAACCGCAGCTTCTCCCACTCGGCTGAACGCCGTTCCGCATTAAACGGTAGGCGTAATACTCCTGCCTTTTTGCCGCCGTCTTTCTCTTCGGAAATTTGAACCTTGCGGAAACTATAAAACTCCCGCCCGAAGAAAACGCGCTTTCCCTGTAACCGAACCCGCACTCCGATTTATTGAAACGCTTTAACACGCCGTTTTGTATCGCGACGACTTCGGTAATATAGTCGGAAACGGTATAGCCGAAAGCCCCCGCGTTCTGACACACCGCGCCGCCTACCGTAGCGGGAATACCGTAAAGCCCTTCCATACCCGTAAAGCCGTTGCCCACGGAAAACCTTATAAACGACGAAAGTTGCGCCCCGCCGAGCGTGATAACGTCTCCCTTATCCAGAAGTTTCATGGTAAGGTTTTTAGACGATATCAAAAGCCCGTCGAAACCGAAGTCTGAAACCAGAAGATTAGTGCCGTTGCCTATCGCTTTGAATTCTACGCCGTGTTCTTGCGCTATCCGCACGGCGTTTTGCACGGTGTTGACCGTTTCCGGCGCGATAAAATATTTCGCTTTGCCGCCTACCGCAAGACCGGTATGCTGACCTATATCGTAATTTTCTTTGAAGTGGACGTTTGGAAGAGAACGGATAAGTTCGGTAAAGCCCATAAAACTCCTTTTATATTTTACTATATATTTATTCTTTTTTCAAGATAAAGTGAGCAATTTTTTAATTTTTATGACCGCGCCGCCGTCTCCCCCGTAAAAATTAGCGGACAGTCCTTTAAGACTTTCTATAAACTCTTCGGAAGAAAACGCCGACACCGTGTACTCGAATTTTGCGTTTTGCATGGCTTTAAGGGTTATATCGTCGTATTCCACGTCGTAAAAGCAGGAAAACATACCTATATCGGAAAGTTTTTTCTGCACATTTTCGGACAATAAAAACTCCGCAAACTCCCTTGCCGCGGCAAGTTTATTTTCTTGTGCGCACACCGAAATATACTGGTAAAGGTCGTTATACTCTTCTATGACCGTCGCGGCATGATCCATACCCCTTCCTTTAAGTCTGTGTATATCCCTTTGCGTGCCGAATAAAAACCTGCACCGCCCCGAAACGAACTCGGTATATGCGGCAAGCGGGGCTTTTTCGGCAATCCCGTTAAAAACGTTGCCGCAGAGTGCTCCCGCCGTCAACGAATCGTTGAACCGACCTACCGAAAACACCGCTTCGGGATCTTTTCTTTTCTTGCTTTCCTTATACGCGGGGTTTTCGATAATAACGTACCCGCCCCTGCACCAAGGGGCGGCGTAGTTCTTTTCCCCCACTCTGCCGCCGCCGAAAGACGACGTCGGTAATTCCGAAAGTTCGGGAAGGGTTACCCCCGCGCCGTAGGATATCATATCGGGGAAAACGCCTTCTTCCATCGCCGTTTTCGCGCTGTCCGCGGTGTGGGATACCACCATTATAAGAGTGCCTTTATGCGCCTTTTCGTACGCCGCCGCAACCGATAAAAGAAACTGCTTTCTGCTGCCCACTCCCCCTTCGAAGGTATCTATATGCCACAGTTTTATTATCCCTACGTATTCGGCGGGAGAAAGGTCTATTCCCCCTGCCGCTATGCCGTAACGCCCTATAAACGCCGTGAACACCGCGCTCGAAAGAATTAAAATAAAAGGTATTATTCTTCTTAACGCCATACAAAATTATATTGCGCGTGCGCAAAAAAAAGACTTTCCCGAAAGAAAGTCTTTTTACCGTTTATATTCGTTTTACGCGCTTTACAGCGTGATGGGGGTGCGTTTCGGTCCTACCGTCGCCGTTGACGCTTTACTTAAATCGAAAAACTCTTCTATCGCCGCCGCGACCTGTTTTTCGGTAACGCCGCTTATCTTTTCTATACGCGAAGTAACGTCTTCGGCTTTATCGGTAAAGAGAAACCTTCTGCCGTACAGTTGCATAAGCGCGGAGTTGCTTTCCTGCCCGAATATGAACGCGCTTTTTATCTGTTCCTTGCCGCGCAGAAATTCCTGTTCCGTAACGCCGTCTTTTTTGAACTTTTTAAGGGCGTCGCATATAGCTTCCGCGGCAAGGTCTCGGCTCTTGGTGTTGACTCCCGCGTATATTTCCGCCACGCCGCCGCTTTTATACGCCGAAACGTAGGAATACACGGTGTAGCAAAGTCCCAGTTCTTCCCTTACACGCTGAAACAGTCTGCTGCTCATACCGCCGCCGAGTATCACGTTGGCGATGGAAAGCGCGTCTATGCGCTCGTCGTTAAGCGATACCGACGGCATGCTTATACCTATATGCGATTGCTCCGTCTTCTTTACCTTGTTTAAATGTCTCGGGGCGGGAACGATCCCTTCCCACTGGCTTGCCGACTTTTCCCTTACGAACCTGTCGGCAAAATACTCTTCGCAAAGCCTTTCGGCGTCTTTACCCTTAACGTTTCCCGCAACCGAGATAACGACGTTATCCGCCGTGTAATACTTGTCCATATAAGCAAGTATATCTCTTCGGCAAAACGACCGTACGTTCTTCTTGCTGCCGAGAATAGTCCTCCCCAGCCCTTCTTTCCCGTAATAACTTTCAGATAAAAGGTCTAAGCATATATCTTCGGGCGAATCTTCGGTCATATTTATCTCTTCTATAACAACGCTCTTTTCCCGTTCCAGATCTTTCCGCGAAAAGGTGGCGGAAAAGAAAATATCCGACAACAGTTCGAAGGAGTCTTTAAGATGCTCCGCCGTCGATTTCATATAGTAACAGGTGAGTTCTTTCGCGGTGTAGGCGTTTATCTGCGCGCCTATCCCGTCGGCAAAGTCCGATATCTCGTAAGCCGTGCGCTTTTCCGTGCCCTTAAAAACCGTGTGCTCTATAAAGTGCGAAATGCCGTTCTCTTCGGCGGTCTCGTTGACGCTCCCCGTCTTTACCAGCACCCCGCAGGACACCGAAAACGCCCCCGGCGTTTCCGCAACTATAAGGCGCAGTCCGTTTTTAAATCTTTTGGTGTATATCATTTCTTTCCCCTTTTTATCCGCCTATATTCTCCCCGACCGTAACGGCGCGAAAACCCTTTTCGGCGATCTTACCGAGTATCTCGGGCAGGACTTTTACCGTATGGTCTTTGGGGTGCATAAGTATCACGTCCCCGCCTTTAAGGTTATCCGTGGCGCGTTTTACAAGCTTTTTCGCGTCGGAATCCCGCCAGTCGATAGTATCCTTCGTCCACATTATTACCTTGTAGCCCAAATCGTCCGCCGCCTTTAACGTGTCGTACGAAAAACTGCCCGACGGCGGGGCGAAAAGTTTCGGTTGGTAACCGCAGAGTGCGTTCACGACGACGCCCGTCAGATATATTTCCTGTCTGTTGTCTTCGTAACTTAATTTTGCGTGGTCTTTGTGAAAATATCCGTGATTGCCGAGTTCGTGCCCGCTTTTTATTATTTTATCAAGCGTTTCCTTGTTGTCGTCCGCCCAGCACCCGCCCACGAAAAACGTCGCTTTGGCGTTATACTCGTCGAGAATATCCACGATCCTTTCCACAGCCGACCTGTTTTCGTACACGTTGAAAGTAAGAGATACCCCGTCGGTACTGTTGCCGCCGTATATCGCCTTTATCTCTTCCCCGCCGTATATGGGCACGGCGGAAAAGGTAGTGAACGACAGCGCGAACACCGCCGACAACGCCGCCAGCATCACGGCGTTGGTTATAAACGCGATACGTCTTTTTTTTCTCATATTCTGCCTCCGCCTAAATATTTTATGCGGAGAGCGGCGGCAAAATTACGGAAAAGACAGTTTCGGCGTAGCGATGTCGCTGCGCCGAAAAAATCACGGTATCGGAACCGTTTTTACCGGTTCAGTCTTCCACCTTTTCGAGAAGTTTAAGGTCTATGCCCTTATCCCCGATACGTATTATTTCGACCTTTACCTTGTCGCCTATATTTAAGACTTCTTCCACGTTGTTTATGCGCTTATCACTCATCTTCGATATATGGATAAGCCCGTCTTTACCCGGCGCAAGTTCGCAGAACGCGCCGACTTTCGGCAATATCCTTACGACTTCGCTTATGAACATATCGCCCACTTCGGGGTCTTTGGCGATGGAAAGAACTATGTTCTTCGCCCTTTCCGCCTGCGCCATTTCGCCGAAAGTCGCTATATGCACCGTGCCGTCTTCTTCGATATCTATCTTGACGCCCGTTTCTTCTATTATCTTGTTGATGACCTTGCCTTGCTTACCGACAACGTCGCCTATCTTATCCACGGGGATAGCAAACGAAATTATCTTCGGCGCGTATTCCGAGAGCGCGGGGGCGACTTCCGGCACGCATTCCAGCATCTTCTTCAAGATGAACTCTCTGCCTTCGTTCGCCTGATCTATCGCCGTGTGCATTATCTCTTCGGAAATGCCCTTTATCTTTATATCCATCTGTATCGCCGTGATACCCTTTTGAGTACCCGCGACCTTAAAGTCCATATCGCCCAAAAAGTCTTCTAAACCCTGAATATCGGTAAGAACTCTGAATTCGCCCGTTTCCTGATTCTTTATAAGCCCCATGGCGACGCCCGCCACCGGCGCTTTTATCGGAACGCCCGCGTCCATAAGCGCCATCGTCGAACCGCATACCGACGCCATAGACGACGAACCGTTGGACGACATTATATCGTTCACTACCCTTATGGAATAGGGGAACTCTTCTTCCGACGGAAGCACGGGGATAAGCGCGCGCTCCGCAAGAGCGCCGTGCCCTATCTCGCGCCTGCCGGGCGATCTTAAAGCCTTCGCTTCGCCGGTGCAGTAGCCCGGGAAGTTATACTGGTGCATATATCTCTTGCTGTCTTCTTCGTCGAGTCCTTCTAATTTCTGCGCTTCGTCGAGCATACCGAGAGTACAGGTGGTAAGAGTCTGCGTTTGACCTCTCGTGAATACCGCCGAACCGTGAACGCGGGGAAGAACGCGCCTTTCGCACCATATCGGACGGACGTCCTTTAAACCCCTGCCGTCGGGACGGATACCCTTGTCGAATATCTTCGCCCTTATCTTTTCCTTGGTAAGATAGTAAAGGCTGTCCTTTATATCCTTTTCGCCGTCGGGATAAATTTCCGCGAAATGCTCCAACGTTTCCTTTTCGACCTTGTCCTGCCCCGCCTGACGGACGGCTCTGTCGAAGGTATCGAGCGCGGCGTCGAGTTTGTCGCTCGCAAATTCCCTTACCGCTTTATCGAGTTCTTCGGGAACGTGATAAAGTTCCATTTCTTTTTTGGGTTTGCCCACCGCGGGAACTATCTCTTCCGAGATGAATTTGCATATCTTCTTTATCTCTTCGTGCCCGAACATTATCGCGCCGACCATTTCTTCGTTCTTTACTTCGTTCGCGCCCGCTTCTATCATAAGGATAGCGTCTTCCGTGCCGGCAAGATTTAAGTGTATCGCCGACGCCTGTCTTTCTTTAAGGTCGGGGTTTATGACGTATTTGCCGTCTACCATACCCACTACGACCGAACCGGTGGGACCCGCCCACGGAATATCGGATATCGCCAGCGCGACCGAACTGCCTACCATCGCCAAAGGTTCGGGCTGGATATCGGGTTCTACCGATAACGCCTGCGCGATCACCACTACGTCGTTGTAAAGCCCTTTCGGGAACAACGGACGAAGCGGACGGTCGATAAGTCTCGACGTAAGTATCGCCTTGTCGCTGGCTCTCCCTTCTCTCTTCTTAAACCCCCCGGGTATCCTGCCGACGGAATACATCTTTTCGTCGTAATCTACCTGCAACGGGAAAAAGTCCATGCCTTCTCTCGGTTCCGGAGACATACAAACGGTTACCATTACCGCCGTTTCGCCCGAACGCACGACGCACGCGCCGTTGGTCTGTTCGGCGTATTTGCCGGTTTCGATAATAACTTCTCTCCCGCCTATCAACGTTCTGAATTCTTTGTAGTTTTGTGTCATTTTTTCTCTTTCTCCTGTTCTTCTCTTTACTTCTATTACCCTAAACGGCAAAACCCTTGCCGTCCATTTAATATTCTTACTTATTCCCCGCTTACTCGTAATAAGGGTGGCAAAAATGCCACCCCCTATTGCGATTTCTTATTTTCTTAACGATAAGTCGGCGATTATCTTTCTGTATCTTTCGATATCGACTTCCTGCAGGTATTTTAAAAGACTTCTCCTTTCCCCGACCATCTTCATGAGTCCGCGACGGGAATGGTTGTCGTTCTTATTCGCCACGAGATGTTCGTTTAAGTGGTTGATCCTTTCCGTGAGAAGCGCTATCTGCACTTCCGCCGAACCGGTATCGCCTTCGTGACGGGCGAACTTCGCTATGATCTCCTGCTTTTTCGCTTTATCCATTTTATTTTACCTCCGTAGGATAATTATACGCTCTGTACAAAGTTTTGGGTGGAGAATCCGCAAACCTTGCGCAAAGTACTGAATTAGTATACCAAAAAAAATTTTCTTTGTAAACTGTTTTATGCAAATATTTTATATATACGCCCCGTTATTCGCAAAATAACGCGTCTTTTTTTTCTGAAACCTGCGAAAAATTGTTAAGGTAGGTCTTTACGTCCTTGGGATTGCCGTATCTTTCTATCCTGTCGCCGCCGTTAAACACCCTTTTATTCACGGCGAAAGCCCCGCACGCCACCGTACTGCATATCTCTTCCATAGTGTCTATATTGAAAACGCAACGCTTATCCTTTTTGCAGTACCCCACGTTTTCGAGATTGTCGGACATATACTTCTGGCGGTACAGATAGTACGGGAAATATCCGTTCTTTACCAGCGTTTCTTCCGCAAAGTCCACCATTTTACGCGTTTCGCCGACCACCGCGCCGCTTCCCTTTTCCATAAGGGCGGAACCCCTTTTTAAACACAACGTATGCACGGTTATATCGTCGGGAGATAAAGAAAGCGCGGTGTTAAGGGTGTTTTCGAAGTCGGAAAACCTTTCTTCCGGCAGTCCCGCTATGATATCCATATTAACGGAAAAATCGTTTCTCGCTAGGTCGTAAGCGCGGAAAATATCTTCCGCCGTGTGGTTTCTGCCTATTATTTTAAGCGTTTTATCGGAAAAAGTCTGCGGGTTTACGCATATTCTCGTTACCCCGTGCGCCTTCAATATATCGAGATTGTCTTTTCTTATGGCGTCGGGTCTTCCCGCTTCCACGGTAAATTCCGCGCCGCAATTTATTTTACCTATCGCCGAAAGTATCTTTTCGAGATTTTCGTTTTTTATAGCGACGGGCGTGCCGCCGCCGACGTAGATACTGCGTAACTTCTTTACGTACCGCGCGGAATACTCTATTTCTTTTACCAGCGCGTCGACGTACGCGTCTTCGTACTTATACGCAAATTTTAAATCGTGGCTTATAAAGGAACAGTAAGCGCATCGCGACGGGCAGAAAGGTATAAACACGAAAAAGTCCGAACCGTCGCAATTTTCTTCGTAAATGCCTTTCTGCGATTCTATGACCGCCGCCGTAAGGTCGGTCTTTTTTTCGCTGACTGAAAGCACGTTTTTAAAGTAATCGGTAAACTCCCCGCGTTCGGATAAAAGGGTGTAGGCGAGTTTCGTGGGTCTTACGCCGGTAAGAGAACCCCACGGCAGACTTTTACCGCACGTTTCCGATATCGCCTTATACACGGCGAGTTTCGCAAACCGCTTTATAAGACGTTTTTTTAACACCCCGTCTTTAAAGGTAAGTTTTTCGGTAAAGACGAACTTTCTGCCGTTCACTTCCACGCTGTTTACGGCGGTATCTTCTTTTTCGGTATATTCGTGCTTTATATTAAAAACGCCAAAAGACGAAAACGCCCGTTCTTCGTCTTCCAGTTCGCTTTTCATATTGATAAGGTTGGTTTCCGTCATGATTTACAAAAACTCCGAAATGGGATTACTCTCCCTTTCCCTTTGCAAGGTCGTCCTTTCCCCGTGCCCGGGAAAGACTTTATAGTCGCCTTTTAACGAAAAAAGTTTCTTTACCGACGATATAAGGTCGTTAAAGTTCCCGTCGCCGAGATCCGTCCTGCCCCACGAACCGCAAAATAAGGTGTCGCCCGTAAAAAGCGCGTCTTCCGCGATAAACGACGCCGAACCCGACGTATGCCCCGCGGTTCCCACCGCCTTTATTTTAAGGTCGCCGAAGATAAGTTCGTCCCCGTCGTTAAAAGTAAAGTCGGGGGTGAGTTTTTTCATGGTATATCCCATGTATTTGCCGAGATTAAGGTCGCTTTGAAGTTTTTCCGCATCCTTTTCGGAAATATATATCTTCGCGCCGCCGTCCTGCAAGTCTTTCGCCGCGCCCGCGTGGTCGAAATGTCCGTGCGTAAGCAGTACGGCGGTAACTTTAAACCCGTATTTCTCTTCCGCCGCCCTTACGGCGTTTACGTCTTCTCCGCAGTCTATACACACCGCGTTTCGGGAAAGTCCGTCGGTAATGAAATACGCGTTGGCGGAAAGCCTTCCCGTCTCTATACAGTAAAGTTTCAATTTCCCGTCGCCCTGAATACGTCCGCTATCTTTTTGTCCTGTTTGAGTTTGTTGATAAGTCTATCGAGCGCGTCCTTGCCTTTTAACCTTATGTTGAAATCAACTATCACACGCCCCGTCTTGTTTTCCGTCCTGCCGTTGGTGGAAACTATCTCTAATTGCAGTTCTTTGACCGCCGCGGCGACCGCGAAAAGTATTTCGGTCTGCGCGTTGCCTATGACCTTTATCTCGGCGTTATAGACGTTGGCGTCCTGATTCGCCCAGGCGACTTCTATCAGCCTTTCGTTTTCTATGCCTTTAAGGTTAGAACAGTCCCGCCTGTGCACGGTTACCCCGTGCCCCCGCGAAATAAAGCCCACTATGTCGTCGCCGGGGACGGGATTGCAGCACCCCGCAAAGCGTACCAAAAGCCCCTGAACTCCCTTTACCGTAACGCCGCCGCCGTTATTGCGCTTAAAGCCCACGCCCGTCATCAGCCGTTCCGTCGGCTGGTTCTTACGGTAAAATTCCAGAAGTTTTACTACGACCTGACTCGGCGTTACCGCGCCGTAGCCGACGGAAGCGAACATTTCTTCCTGGTTCGAAAAGGACATCCTGTCGGCAAGCACCAAAAAGGATTCTTCGGTGAGAATTTCGGAAAGTACCGTGCCCCTGTGCTTTGCTTCCGCTTCCAGCATCACGCGGCCGGTCTTTACGTTCTCTTCCTTCATCTCCTTTTTGAAAAACTGCTTTATCTTCGCCCGCGCGCCGGAACTTTTGACTATTTTTAGCCAGTCCCAGGACGGACCTTTGGAATTCTGGGAAGTTATTATTTCCACCACGTCGCCGACTTTTAACGTACTTGAAAGCGGAACTATCTTTGAGTTGACTTTCGCCCCCACGCATTTATTGCCCACGGCGGAGTGTATCGCGTAAGCAAAGTCCAAGGGCGTAGCGTCTTTCGGCAGTCTTATGACGTCGCCTTTCGGGGTGAATACCAGAACTTCCGAACTGTATATGTCGCCCTTTAACGAGTTTAAAAACTCCATGCTGTCTTTAAGACCGCCCTGCCACTCCATCACTTCCCTTATCCAGGAAAGGCGGGAATCGAGTTCGTCGCCCGACTTCTTTTCCTTGTATTTCCAGTGCGCCGCTATACCGTATTCGGCGGCGTGATTCATCTCGTAGGTCCGTATCTGTATCTCAAACACCCGCCCGAAGTTGGTTACCACCGTCGTGTGCAGGGATCTGTACATATTCGGTTTCGGGGTCGCGATATAGTCCTTTATGCGCCCCGGAACGGGTTTCCACCTGTTGTGTATTTTCCCGAGTATCTCGTAACACTCGTCGACGGTGTCCACGATAACGCGGATAGCCACCACGTCGAATATCTGATCCAGCGTCCTGCCCTTTTCCTTCATCTTGCGGTATATGCTGTAAAGATGCTTTCTTCTGCCGAAAACTTCGCCCTTTATCTTGGAATCTTTAAGCATATTTTCGAGTTCTTCGACCACCTGATCGATAAACCCGTAGTTTTCTTTTACGCGTTCTTCGACGTTTATCGAAAGATATTCGTAAAAGTCGGGTTCGAGATATTTTAAGCACAGGTCTTCCAATTCGCACTTTATCTGCGATATGCCCAAGCGTCCCGCAAGCGGGGCGTAAATTTCCAGCGTTTCTCTCGCCATACGCTGTTGGCGTTCCACCGAAAGAAAGTTTAAGGATCTCATATTATGCAGTCTGTCGGCGAGTTTTATTATTACCACCCGTATGTCTTTCGCCATGGCGACGAAAAGTTTGCGGAAGTTTTCCGCCTGCTCTTCTTCCAGCGACGTAAACTCTATCTTGTCGAGTTTGGTAACCCCTAATACGAGTTCCAACACTTCTTCGCCGAACTCTTTTTTGATATCCCCTTCGGAAACGGGCGTATCTTCTATAACGTCGTGCAAAAACGCCGCGGCGACCGTTTCGGCGTCCAGTCCAAGGTCCACGAGTATCCCCGCCACCGTGCAGGGGTGGATAAAATAGGCTTCGCCCGACGCACGTTTCTGATTTTCGTGCGCCTTTTCGGCGAACTCGTAGGCTTTATTCAACAGCACGAGATCTTTCCCCGCATACGCGCCTTTTATTTTGTCGAGAATATCCGTCATAACCTTCTACCCTTTATTTTCCTATAAATCGCGGAATCCGCAAGATCGAATCTGCAATCTTCCTTAAACGCAAGTTTATCCTGTTTTACCGTAACGATACCGAGTTCCGAAAACACGTTGAAACACGCCGTAAACTGTTTTAACCCTATCGCAGGCTTTACCGAAAAGTAAAAATTCACGGCGTTTATAAACGGCTTATCTTTATTGTCTTTAAGCACTTTATATGCGTTTACGAACTCCGCGCGGGACGAACTTATATCCGAAATTTCCCCGCCGTTTATTTTATCCGTCATATCGTCGTATAATTCCTTTTCGTCGAAAACTATTTCCCGCAGAAATCCTTTCGCGCTTTCCTTGCCGCGGAACACCGAATAATTCGTTTCGTATACCAGCGTCTTCTTTACGGGATAACTTAAAAGTTCCACGTCCGCGCCGCCGTTGAAATCCAACATCTCGCACGCGTCGGTCGCAAAAGCGTAATGCGCCGAACCGTTCTTTAACGGTCTTGCCTCCACCGAAAACACGTCGGTCGCAAACAGCGGACGGCGATTCCCCGTCCCGAATGGCGCAAGCAGTTCTATTTCTTTTATAAAGCGCATATCGACGGGCTTATCGGCCTTTACTTCCACGAATATTTCCTTTTCGCCCGAAAGTCCCTTAAAATTCGCCGCAAATTCGTTCAACGCCCGCCTTAATTTTTCAAAATTTTGGGGCAGCACGGTCATCCCCGCCGCCTGCGAGTGTCCGCCGTACTCGACGAGCAGGTCTTTCGCGAAGGTAAGCGCGTCGAAAATATTTATCCCTTCGACGCTTCTTGCCGAACCCTTATAACCGTCTTTGAATTTTGCGAATACGATAACGGGCTTGCCGTAGTTTTCCGAAAGTTTTGCGGAAACTATTCCGATAACCCCCGCGTTCCAGTCGTCGCCCTTTACCGATATCACGGCGTCTTCGTACAGTTTTTCGGCGCGAATCTTCTCGTCCGCCGCAAGATACACGTTTTCGCAGTCGGTCTGCCGCGCTATATTGTAGGCGTTGAGTTTTACCGCAAGGTCGAATATCTCCCCCGCGTCTTCCGTAGTAAAAAGTCTTAAAGCACAGCCCGCGTCCCCTTGTCTGCCGCCCGCGTTTATCTTGGGCGCGACGGAATACGCCAACGTCTGCGCGGTTATTTCCTTATCCCCGTCGCCTATAAGATATTTAAAAGCCTGCCGTAACTTGCCGCCGTTGAAAAGTTTAAGCCCTTCCTTTACTATGTCCCGATTCTCGTCGATAAGATCCATACTGTCGGCGACGGTGGCGGTGGCGACGAGATCCAGATACTTATCCGCCTTATCCCCTATAAGGGCGCGCCCGAGTTTATACGCCACGCCCGCGCCGCAAAGCCCGTCGAAGGGGTATTTTTCACCCTTTATCTTGGGGTCTATCGTTATGCAGTCGGGAAGGTTTTCGGGCGGTTCGTGATGGTCGGTTACTATCACGTCCGCATACCTTTTCTTTATCTCTTCTATGACCGCCGCGTCGGAAACGCCGCAGTCCACCGTTATTATAAGGTCTATCCTGCGTTCCTTTAATATCCCGTCTATTATTTCGGTATTCAGCCCGTAACCGTTCTCTCTTTCGGGTACGGCGGCGAAAGTTTCCACGCCGAACTCTTCAAGACACGCGGAAAGCACCGTTGCGGCGCATATCCCGTCGGCGTCGTAGTCGCCGAAAACGAGGGCTTTTTCGTTTTTATCCCGCGCAAGCGTTATCCTTTCGACGGCTTCCTTTACGCCGCCCAACGAAAACGGATCGTAAAAATACTTTGCGGAAGGCGATAAAAATCTTTGCGCCTTATTTGCGTCGTCTATACCCCTGTAAAGCAACAGCCTTGCGGTATCGGGCGAAACGCCGCATCGCGCGGATATTTCCCCCGCTATTTCAAGTTCTTTTTCCGACAAAGCCCTTGCGTATTTTATCACCATAAAACCCCTTTGTAAACAATAAGGCGGAACTCGTCCGCCTTACAGTCAAAATAAATCTTACGTTACTGTTTTTTCCTTAACGCGTCGAACACGACCGGCGAACCGATTAAAGACGTGAGCCCCGAAACGATCACCGCTATCAGCAGTTGCAGTCCGCCGAACACGAGATATGCTTTCCCGAATATCAGGGCGACGACGGTGAACACCGCCGCGGCTATCGCTATCGCCGCTATAAGTTTAAGCGATTTACATAAAACCCCGTCTTTTACCGCCGCAAAGTCCGCCTTGTCGCTCGCTTTAAGTCCTTTTCTTATAGCGTGAACTTCCGCGAACGAGAAGGTTTCGGCAAGGATGACCGCTATCGCCAAGCCCGCCGCAAAGAAGGGTTCCGCGGGCACGCGCAACAAGGATACGAGCGATACGAAAAGTAACGCCGATATCACGGCACTGCAAGCAACCGCCGTCGCACCCGCAGTTTTCACCGTAAAGAATCCCAAGACGAACGCCACCGCCACGGCTATCACCGTCGCTATCACGACGTTAAACACGTTGTAGTAGGGCGTTACCGAAGTCTTGTACACGAACGCGTCGGCAACGAGTCCCGTCGCTTCCGCCTTTTGGTCGAGAGCGGTTTGCAGAGCGGCTTTTAAGTCAGCCGCGCTTATATCCTTTTTGTTATTCGTCTTGTATATGAACGCCTGACCTTCTTCGATACTCTGCGTGCCGTAGGCGACGCATTTCACGCCTTGTTCCGAAAAATATTTTTCGGCGGCGTCTTTTATAACTTCCGAAGAATTCTGAACGTTCTGATTTACGGAAACTTTTATTTCGTAACTTTCTTTATAATCGACGGTCTTATTGAGTCCGAAGATACCCAACAGCACCATGCCGAAGAGTACCGCGATAATTCCCGCGATAAGAAAAATTTTCGTCTTGCCTAAAATTTTCATGATCACTCCTCCGTTTCCGCGGACGCGCCGTCTTGTCTTTTAAGGTTCATAAACCCTTCCTTGTACCCCGTTGCGGAAAGCAGTAAGGAAGAGAACGCTCTGTGCAGAATAAGTGTGGTAACCGCGGAAAGCACCGATCCTATCGCCAACACCGCCGCGAAAGATTTAAGCGTGCCTACGGCAAATACCAGAAGCAAAAGCGACGCAAAGAGTGCGACCGCGCAGGAAACCAGCACGGGCGCGAGCGCGCCGTCGAATCCCGCCT
This sequence comes from Christensenella sp. UBA1259, assembly GCA_002308755.1. Lineage (GTDB taxonomy): Bacteria > Bacillota > Clostridia > Christensenellales > Borkfalkiaceae > UBA1259. Next base: position 12,275 of record DBVR01000009.1, on the reverse strand, counting down.
TCACCGCGGATTTGACCGTTTTCCCTTTAGCGTATTCCGCTTTTATCGAAGAACCGACCTTTTCCGTACCGAATACGGTAAGGAAAAGGGCTACTATCACGCCGAACACGCCGCCGACGGCGACTTTAACGCCGGGGACTGCGACGAGCATCGCGATATATAAAAGCGCGAACAGTATCGTCGAAAGCGCGTAGGCACATCCGTAGCCGTGATATTTAACGAAAGCGTACGCTATAAAGATAACGACTATCGCAAGGATACCTATAACGCTTGCCGTTCCGAGATTTTTGCCGTAGGGCGAAGACACTTCTTCGCCTTCCGAGATATCGTATTTATACGCAAGCCCGCCCGATTCTATCTGGAGAGCCGCCTGTCTTGCGTAATTTTCCGTAGAAGTGGTGATGGATATCGCCTTGCCGCTGAAAGACGCCTTGGATATCGCGCCGTCGCCCGACATAAGCACCGTGTCGCCCAAGGTTATTTTGAGATAGTAGGAAGATTCGCCCATAAGTTCCGAAAGAGTTTTATAGCCGTAGTCGGAAAACTCTATGTCCACTCTGTACGCGGAGCCGCCCGAAACCGTGGCGTAAACGCCTTTATAAGCCGCGCTTTTAACCGCCTTGCCCTCCGTAAGTATCTCTTCGGTGGGGTTAGCGGACGTGCCGCCGTAAAATTTTATCTCGCCGTAAGCGGCGGCGACCGCCACGTCGGAAGCGAGAACCGAAGTATCCACTTCGCCGTATTCGTTTATATTGCCGCGAAGTTCTATCCTGATATCGTAATCGGCGTGTTCGTCAAGTCCGGCGTCGGATAAAGCCTTTACCGAAAAGGTCTGATAGCCCAAAGACGTAAGTCTCGTCTTTAAGGTATTAACGACTTCGTTTACGTCGGCGACTTCTTCGAGATTGTCGTCCGCAAGCGTTAAGGTGTAAGCCGTGCCGCCCGAAAGATCGTAATCCGTATTCACCGCGCCGAGTATGGAATTATAGCGGTTTATACCCACGGAAAACCGTACGAAAGTAAAAAACGCCAACACCGCCGTCAGCACGGCGACGACGGAAAGTAGTGTTACTGATAAGCCCTTTTTCATTTTTGCCTCCGCCCGAAAAATTTATCGTTATTTTCCGAGCCATATAGAATTATATAACAAATCCGACGATGCGGTCAATGATTTTTAAGAAAATTTTCTTGTCTTACGGGGTTTTTACCGCCGAAAAGAGCGATTTTACCCTTACGAACCCCGTATGAAGAGATATATAAGCACTGCCGCCGCCGCTATACCCAAAATTGTGGCGATAGTTACTTTAAGCGGGGACTTCGGATATTTGCCCCAGGTCTTTCCCGTAGTGCCGTTTACGAAGAAGTTGTAGAGTTTCTGCTTGAAAGTAAAATTACCGACGTAGATGGGCAGCATACTGTACTTGTAGGTTACCCTTTCGTGGTTGGTTGAAACGTTTATGTAATCCAACTTGTCGTAAGTGTACTGGGAAAGGATGCCCCTTTTTATCGCGGCGTCCATTTTTATCTTGGCTTGTCCCCAACAGTCGGAAAGTTCGTAGTCGTAGTGATACGCCATGAACCCCAAAAGGTATTTTTCGCGATACTCTTTCGACGCGTTGGTGTCGAAGGGCTGTATCTTGTCGAGTTGTTTCTGCCCGAACTTACTGCCCGCCGTTATAAGCACGTCGTCGAAATTTTGCGCGTACGTCCCGCTTATGTTGCGCCAGACGACGTAAGTTTCGGTGCGTTGGTTCTTACCGCTCCCGACGGTACGGGTGTGAGTAGTGCCTATCCTGCCTTTATATACCGAGTAGGTCGAACTGTCGAAGGTAAAGCACGGGGCGTAAACGCCGTTCACGTTTTTGCTTTCCAAGTTCTTTTTGAACTTACGGGGTGCGAAAAACCGCTTTTTTGCCCAGGTCTTGCTGTATTCCAACGCCTTTTCTTCGCCGAAGGAAAAGGGCAATACCCCGTTGGGCTTTAAACCCGCGAGTTCTTCTATCTTCTGGACGTGCGCCGTGCCGCAGAAAGGACAGGTTTTCGCCGTTTCCTTTGCGGTCAATACCACTTTCGCGCCGCAGTTGTCGCAACGGAACACCGAAGTGTCTTCCTTTTTCCATTGCGCGTCGGCGGACAGTCCCGAAGCGAAGTCCAATTCTTTCGCCACGGAAGAATCTTCAAACTTTTTTTCCGTGCCGCAATGCGGACAGTAAAGGGCGCGCCTGTCGGGATCGTAAACCATGTTCGCGCCGCAGGCGGAACATTTTACGCTTTCCGTCGAAACTTTTACTTCTTCTTCCCCGAACTCGTTTATCTCGGTCGCCATAAACTATCCTTCGATTTCGTTGAGTTCTTTAAGCATCTTTTCGAGATCCGCGCCGTGAACGTCGGCGGCTTCACCCACCGTTTCGCCGTGCGCAAGCGCGCAGCCCAAACAGTGCATGCCGTATTTCATAAGTATCTCGCCCGCCTTGGGGTTTAACTGTATAGCGTCGAATATCGTGGTGTTTTCGGTTATTTTGTCTGCCATTTTTATTCACTCTCCGTTATTTTCTCCGTATATTATATTATTATTTTAAAAACAAGTCAATACTTTTGACCGCTTTTTGAAAAAGACGGGACTATTCTTCCTTGATTTTTTCCTTGCCGCGGTGTATAATTTAGTTATGTACGAAAATTTATCCCGCGATATCGCCCGAATAATAAGCGAAAATAAAAAGAAAAATTTTCTTTCTCCTTTTGCCTGCAAAGACGAATCCTGCGTAAGACGGAAGGAAAGAGACAAAAGTTCGGTTCTCCGCTCGGCTTTCTGGCGCGACGCCGATAAAATAATGAACTGCCCGTACTTTTCCCGCTACGCCGACAAAACGCAGGTCTTTTCCCTGCGCAGAAACGACGACATAACGAGAAGAAGTCTCCACGTCCAGTTGGTTTCGCGCATAGCGAGAAATATCGGTAAGGCGCTCGCTCTTAACACCGAACTTATCGAGGCTATAGCCTTAGGACACGATATAGGGCACACACCTTTCGGTCACGCGGGCGAAAAAATTCTCGACGGAATACTTTCTAAATATGCGGGAAGACGGTTCTTTCATAACGTTCAGTCGGTGCGGGCGTTGGACAAAATATTCAATTACAACGTCTCTTTGCAGACGTTGAACGGAATACTGACCCACAACGGCGAAACGCTTGAACAAGTATGCTATCCTAAGCCTATGGACACTTTCGACGAGTTGGATAAAACCCTTCAACGTCTTTATTACGACGGCGAATTCATGCGTTCTCTTTACCCTTCCACGCTGGAAGGGTGCGTCGTAAGGCTGTCCGACGTTATCGCCTACGTCGGCAAGGACCGTCAGGACGCCGAAAAAACGGGACTTAAAGAAGAAAGCGGGTTCGCGGGCGAAAAACTCGGCGGTTTCAACGCCGAGATAATAAACAATCTTACGGTGAACGTCGTCGAAAATTCTTACGGCAAAAATTATATCGCGCTGGACGACGGACATTTCGAGAGTCTTAAAGCCGCCGTAAAAGAAAATTACGGGGCAATATACGATAACCCCGTTACCCGCAAAAACTTATCGGCGTTAAAACCTATGACGGAAGCGCTTTTTAGTTCCCTTCTTTCCGACTTAAAAGGAAATCGGCGAAACTCGCCGATATTCACTCACCACTTAAATTACGTCAAAGCGTCGCACTACGAACGGTCTTTCCCCTACGAAAAGGAAGAACCGGAAGTTATCGTGGCGGACTTTATCGCTTCCATGACCGACGACTTTTTTATCGCCCTTTACGAACGCACTTTCCCCGACGCGCCCACCGTGAAATATTCGGGCTATTTCGACTGATCGCGATACTTTACTGTCTTAACGGTAAAATATACCGCCGCCATAACTCCCAGCACGGCGGTGATAACCACAGTCGCCGTATCCCACGGGTTTCCGCTGCCTATCCCAACGCTTTCGTTAAAAATAAGCCCGCCTAAATCGTAAACTGCGTGCAGGACGCACGGAAGCAAGACGTTTTGGGAATACAGCATCACCGCGCCGAGCATTGCGCCGGTCAAAAAGGTGTATCCTATCTGCAACAGTCCCGCGCCTATGCCCATACCGCCGAAAAGGTTGGCGGCGTGGCACAGCGAAAACGCCGCCGCCGAACACAACACCGTCAAAAACCCCTTGTATTCCCTTCCTTCGAACTTTACTTCGAACAGGCGGAACACTACGCCGCGGAAAACGAATTCTTCGGAAAACCCCACCGCAAGACAGTACGCCGCAAACAATAAAACGGCGGTCGTTTCCCCGCTTATTTCAGCGCCCGAAAACACCGCTATAAACGGAAAGTTGTTGACGCAGACTATAAACGCCGCGATAAATAAGAACGCGGCTTTTTTCGTTGGCTTATCAAAAAGCGCGAAACCGCATATATGCGCATATATAACGCATAAAACGCACGCCAACACCCTTATTCCTATCTGGACGGAATAAAAGATCGCGGCGTTTTCCTTTCCCGAAAAGGTTTTGTCCCCGAAAGAAAACGGCAAAGAAAACGCCGCCACCGTTATAAGCGATATTATTACGGCGGTGTAAACGGGCGTTTTATAAGCGTTTTCCTTTAACTTTGACATATTAGTCTTTCAAGCCCCTTTTATAATGGAACAGATATTGCTGGAAATACCCCGAATTTTCCCCGAACTTTTCCGCAAGTTCGCAGGCTACTTTTTCTCTATCGTTAAGCGTCCCGCCGAGATCTTCTTTATATATCTTTTCTATCCAGGTATCGACGGGAAAACTTCCCGAACGGTGAAAGGCGAAAAGCGACACGCAGTCGGCGACTTTTCTTCCAACGCCGTAAATGGAAAGAAGATATTTTCTCAATTCTTCGTCGGAAAGATGTTTTAATTCTTCCGCTTTTATCGTCTTGTCGAAACCGTCGGCGAGATTTTTTATATACGCGGCGCGATATCCGAGCCCTATGCCCTTGAAAAACTCTTCGTCCCTTAAAGAAAGGGCGTACGGCGTCGGAAAAGCGAAATACTTTTCTCCCGAAAACTCTTTTTCTTCCCCCGCGCCCGCGCAGAGTTTTTCTATTATCGCCTTTATTCTCGGGATATTGTTGTTCTGCGAAACGATAAAGGAAAACAGCGTTTCGGTTACGTCCTGATTCAGTATCCTTATGCCTTTTCCCGCTTCCGCCGCAGCCTTTATTACCCCGCCGAAACTTTCCGCCGCCTTAAATATCGCGGAATAGTCCCTTCTTAAATCGAAATAGTTATAAAAATAGTCGGCGTCTTTTTCTTCGCACTCGATAACGGCTTTTGCGCCGTCGTTATACGCTAAGCACCGCTTATCCGCAGAAAACACGTCGTAACTTTCCGCGCCGCGGGCTTTAGAAAGGACGGGGTTTAACTTAAATCTGAAAACCTGACCGCAGAAAAGCGTGTCTTTAACGCTGAAAAATTCGCTTTCGTAAACTATTTTTTCCATTTGTAAAAAAGCGGGTTGATATTCAACCCGCTTTACCTCGTTAATTTTCTTTGGCGTAAACGCTTACCTGCTTCTTGTCTCTGCCGAGTCTTTCGTATTTGACTACGCCGTCGATAAGAGCGAAAAGCGTGTAATCTCCGCCGAGCCCCACGTTATTGCCCGCGTGGATCTCCGTTCCGCGCTGACGGACGAGAATAGATCCCGCAAGCACTTGCTGCCCGTCCGTTCTCTTTATTCCCAAACGCTTCGCGTTGCTGTCTCTGCCGTTCTTGGTGCTGCCGCC
>DBVR01000009.1:4626-6419 GCA_002308755.1 Christensenella sp. UBA1259 | reverse complement strand
GGCTGTCTGTGTCCCTGTTTCTTCCTTTCGTTCTTCTTTGCCTTGTATTTGAAGACGGTTATCTTCTTGCCTTTGCCCTGTTCTACGATCTCGCCGACCGCTTTGTAAGCCTTGGCTTCTTCCGCGACCTTGATACCGTTTTCGTCGGATACCATCAACACGTTGAGTTCGACCTTAGCGCCTACTTCGCCCGCTAATTTTTCGAACTTTATGACGGAACCGACTTCCGCTTTGTACTGCTTGGAACCGTTTTCCACTATAGCGTACATATTTACCTCCGAAACGTAGCCCGCCGATTTGAATTTAGGGGTGGATTGCTCGCTTATAAAACCCCTATCGAGCGGCACGAATAACATTTTACATTATTTTACCGCCTTTGTCAAACGTTTTTAAATATATTTTGAAAACCGTATATTTTCCTTTGTTTTTGCGGACTTTAATAAAAAAGGAGAATTTTATGGACCGCGAAAGTTATAACGAAAAAGCGATAAACGACGCTTACAAGAACGCGCACATAGCGTTGCAGAGTATTTCCGACCTGCTTCCCGAAGTCAGGGACGAAAAAATGAAAAAGGAACTCGAAAAAGAATCCAAAGGCTACCAAAAAATAATAGCCGAAATTTCCGCGTATATGAAGGGAAAAGGGTTGACGCCGCAGGATATAAACTTTTTTAAAAAGGCGATGCTGTGGAGCAGCGTCAAAATGAAGACATTATTCGACGGAAGCCTTAACAATATCGCCGAAATGATGATAAAAGGAACGGTTACGGGAATTACCGAACTTACCGCCATGGTAAACGAAAAGAAAAATCTCGACGAAGAAGTTGCGGAACTTATAGTAAAACTTCTCGAAACGGAAGAAAAATACGAAGAAGATTTGAAAAAATTCCTGTGAATTTCCGCCCGAAAATATCGGGCGGAAATTTTCGGTATATTTTTCGGAAGTGTAAAAATACTAATTCTATGCGCGTTTCCGGAAAACTCGAAAAAGACCTGAAAGCAATAAAAACCGCCCTGTCGTCCGACGACGTTATCTTCACCGACGTAAAGGCGAAAGACAAAAAAGGCGTGCTGATATTCATTTCGGATATCGTGGACAAAGCCGTGATAGGTCAGCTTATCATGCGCCCCTTGTCGGAATTAACGGGCAAGGTGGACGAAAAAACTCTCGGAGAAAGTTTTTTAAGCCCCGAAATAGAGAAGGCGACGGAGATTGACGACGTTCTCGAAAAAATAGTGTCGGGCAGCGCCGCGCTCATTATAGACGGCGTATCTACGGCGTTTTGCTTCGGGCTTAAAAAGTACGATAAGCGCGCCATCGCCGAACCCCCTACTTCCACCGTAATAAAAGGTCCGAGAGAAGGGTTCGTCGAGAGTTTGCAGGTCAACGTAAGCCTTATGCGAAGAAAACTGCAAACGCCGAAACTGAAATTCAAATACCTTTCCGCGGGAAAATATTCCGACACTTCCGTCGCGCTCTGCTATATAGACGGGATCGCCGACAAAGAAGTTCTGTCCGCCGTGGAACGGAAAATAAAAGAAATCAACATAGACGCCGTGCTGGATTCTTCCTATATATCCAAGTTTTTGGGCGAACACAAGACTTCGCTTTTCAAACAGATGGGAAACACCGAAAAACCCGATATTCTCGCGGCGAAAATTCTGGAAGGCCGTATCGCCGTTTTGGTCGACGGCTCGCCCATCGCCCTTACTATCCCGTATCTTCTGGTAGAAGACTTTCAGAGTCCCAGCGACTATTACAGTTCTTCTTACAGCGCGACGGTGGCAAGGGG
>DBVR01000009.1:849-4594 GCA_002308755.1 Christensenella sp. UBA1259 | reverse complement strand
TCGGCGGAACTTTTTCACCTGCAACTTATCCCGCTTTCCTTTCTTCTCACCATAGTAAACAGCATAAAAGGAATACCGCTGTCGCCGAGTTACGAAATGTTTTTCACACTTTTAATATTCGAAATACTAAACGAAGCCAGCGTGAGAATGCCCAGATACGTCGGTATGGTCGTGTCCATCGTCGGCGGACTCGTGCTCGGCGAAACGGCGGTTACCGCAGGTATAATTTCCGCGCCCGCGCTTATGATAATCGCCCTTTCGGGTATATGCCTTTACACCGTGCCTGAACTCGAACAAACCTTTTCGGTAATACGGCTTTTGTTTCTCGTTATAGGCGGTTCGGTGGGCGTTTACGGACTGCTTATCGCTTCCGCGGGGCTTATAATATATCTCGTATCCTTCGAAAATTACGGCACGCCGCTTATGGCGCCGTTTTCACCGCTTATAACGAAAGACCTTAAAGACGGCGTATATAAGGGCTTTATGATAGAACAGTCTATCCGCCCGCTGTCCCTTAAAGTAACCAACAGGAGAAGGATCGCAGAAAAGGGGGAAAAAGATGGATAAAGCCTTGAAAACGCGACAGGTATGCCTGTTTTTTATAATTTTTCTGCCCGTTATAAAGTTTTTCATGATGCCGAGCGTCGTGGCGACGCATAGCGGCAGGGATATGTGGATAGCGGTACTTTTTAATATCCTTATAGACTTTCTTACGGTTTTTACCGTGATGTTCACGGTAAAAGACGAAAACTGCGACTTTTTCACGCTGGTGAAAAAAAGGTACGGAACGGCGTTCTATAGGGCGATTACCGCGTTTTACGCCGCGTTCTTTCTGTTAAAAACCTTCCTTTGCGTCAACGAACAGAAAGACTACGTCGAATACACCCTTTATATGACCGACCCCAACGTTCTTACCTTTATGCCGGTATTCATAATAATATTCTATCTGTGTCTGCAAAAACTCCGCGTATGGGGACGGGTTGCCGACGGGATATTCATAATCGCCCTTTTCGGATACGCGCTGCTTTTCGCCCTGTCCGTTCCGAACGTCGATTTCAACGAACTTTTACCGATAGGTAAGGTCGGGATGAACGGCGTTTTCGGCGGGATAAAGGCGTCGCAGAACTGGTTCGGCGACGGGGCGTACTTTCTGTTTCTCGTCGGAAACTATAAAAAAAGCGGGAAAAGCACCCTTAAAATACTGCTTTCTTTCGCCGCGGCGGGACTTATCGTGCTTCTATTTTCGGTGATATTTTACGGGACGTTCTCTTCCGTCGCCTTCCGCCAGAGATTCGCCCTTACCGAAATAAGCAAGTACACTTCCGTCATAAACAACATAGGAAGGTTCGACTATATCGCGCTGTTTATCCTGCTTTTGACCGCGATATTTTCCCTTTCTCTGCCCTTTTATTTTTCGGTAAGGCTCATAGCGGAAACGATAGGCGTTAAACGCGTGAATATCGTAGCCGCGGCGGTTACTATATGCGCCGCCGCCTTTCACCTGTTTTTAAGCGAATATTTCGTTACGGTGGAAAGATTCGTAACGGGAACGGCGGGCTGGTATTTTCTCTTTTTCGGAAGCGTGTTCCCGATAATACTTTCCCTTACCATGATACGGAGAAGAAAAAATGAAACTCAAAAAGTATAAAATACTCTTATTTTTGCTTGCCGCCGTGCTTTTGCTGTTTTTCTCCAACGACTTCGGGCTTATCGACGTGGAGAAAACGGCGATAATCACCGCCGTCGCCGTGGATAAGGACGGCGACCGCTACAAGGTAACGGCGCAGATAGCCGTGCCCGAAGCCACCGACGTCAACGCCGAAAACCAGCGCGCGCAGATATACGGCACGGGCGGAACGGTGGGCGCGGCGATAAAAAATATCGGCGACACTTCGGGGTGGTTCCCGCAACTTGCTTTCTGTAACCTTATAATTCTCGGCAATACCCTTGCGGACACCGACCTTGTAAAGGTTCTGGACTACTTTTCCAAAACTTTGCGTATGCAGGATTCCGCACTTACCGTTATGTCGGAAGGAAACGCCGCGGATATCCTTAAACTTTCCACACCGCTCGACCATATCTCTTCGTTCGCCCTGCAAAAGATACTTTTAAAAAACGCGGGACTTAACCGCGATATAGCGCATTGCGACGTAAAGACTTTCTGTCTTAATTACTACTCGGTCTCGGAATCGTCGTATATGCCCTATATAAAGGTCGTTTCCCAAAAGCGCGAAAACTCCGAAAACGAAAACGGCGGGGGCGGGGGCGATTCGCAGGCGCAGGGCGGCGTGAAAGGCACGGATATATTCAACGCCGACACTACGGCGATATTTTTAAAGGGCAGAAAAGTCGGGCTTCTATCCGACAAACAAACGCTCGCTTTCAACGCCATATCGGGAAACTTTTCTTCCACCACCGTGGAAGTGGACGATATCACCCCTTTGACGGAAGAAAACGACAACTGCCTTTTAACGGTATTGAAAAGCCGTTCTAAAACCTATCTTACCTTTGTCGGCGGCGACCCCGTTTACAACGTGGAACTCGACCTTTTCGTAAAGGTAAGCGACCGCAACTCGGCGGGCGCGGATTCGGAATACCTTAAAAATCTGCCGCTGCCCGTAAACGTAAAGGAAAAAGCCGAAAGCGATATCTACGGCTATATAGAGTCTTTGATAGAAGTTTCCAAAAGTCTCGGGTGCGATTTTCTCGGCGTAAAAAAAGAACTGTACCGCCGTCATTACGGCAAGTACAGCGTTTATAAAGACGATATATTAAATTCCATGCGTTACTCGATAAAGGTAAACGTTCACGGGGAAAAATGATCAGAACTTTTTCGGCGCGGAATTTTTGTATACCGTAAACCTTACGGTATAACCGTTGGTAACTATCTCTTCCCCTTCTTTTTCGCACTTCCACTCGGGAAGCGCGTCTAAATTCTCGTAGAAAACTTCGGCTTTTCCGTCGGCTTTCACCTTGGTAACGTAGGCTGTATCGCAGTAAGGCAGCATGGTTTTATAAAACATTGCCCCGCCTATTACGAACACGTCGTTGGTATCGTAGTTTTTAAGCACTTCGGAAAGTTCCTTTAAGTCCTGCACCACCGTACAGTCTTCCCGCTTTTCGCCGCCCGGGAAAAGCACTATATTCACGCGGTTTTTAAGCGGCTTGCCGCCAGGAAAAGACTTCAAGGTGTTAGAACCCATCACCACTACTTTGTTTAAAGTCTTTTCGCGAAAATATTTCATGTCTTCGGGCAGGGAAAAAAGCAGTCCGTTCTTCTTGCCTATCCCCCACTTTTCGTCGACCGCAACGATACTTTTCATCAGACAGCCACCTCGAATTTTTCGTCTATTTTATTGTATTCGTAACCTATAAGCGCAAAATCTTCCACCTTAAAGTCGTAGAAATTCTTTACGTCCTTGTTCATTATAAACTGCGGGGCGGGGTGTTCTTCGCTATTCAACATCTTTTCGACGACGGGGATATGCCTGTCGTAAATGTGCGCGTCGGCTATAACGTGCACGAGTTCGCCGACCTTTAAGCCCGACACCTGCGCAAACATATGCACGAGTACGGCGTACTGGACCACGTTCCAGTTGTTCGCCACCGCCACGTCGTTGCTGCGCTGGTGCAGTATGGCGTTGAGAACGTTCCCCGATACGTTGAAAGTTACCGAATACGCGCAGGGGTAAAGGTGCATTTCGTGAAGATCCTGAAAATTATATATGTTGGTCATTATCCTTCT
>DBVR01000009.1:0-663 GCA_002308755.1 Christensenella sp. UBA1259 | reverse complement strand
ATTTCGTCTATCGCCGACTTAAAAGCCGTCCTGCGCAGGGTTATTATGGGAAATTCCTTGCTTAAATCGTACCTGTTGACGACGCAGAACTTTTTTACCGTGTGCGCGGGCGTGCCGTCCAGCCATTTGGGGCGCACGGGATAATCGGTGTCCCACACACCTTCTTTTAATATAGCGTTGCACGTTTCTTTGAACAGTTTATCGGCGTAACTCATCTTATCCCCCTTAAAAAGCGTCTTTCCTTTGATTTTTCCAACGCCTTGCTATAAAACGCATAACGACGCGTTTAGGCGTTATCTTCATAACGAAATACAAAAACTTATTGAATCCGCCCGGCACGTATATCGCCTTATTTTTTCTCGCCGCTTTCAGCGATTTTACGGCGACGAAGTCGGCGGGCTTTGCCGAAAGTCTGCCCCAAAGTCCCTGTTCCTTTATGGATTGCACGACGTCGGGACGGGTGGGCACTCCCCCGGGGAGTACCGTGGTAACCTTTATCTTTCTGCTTTTCAGTTCGTAGCGGAGCGCGGTAAAAAAGTCCGCAAGAAACGATTTTGTGGCGGAATACAGCGCGAAATACGGCATGGGCGCAACCCCCGACATACTGCCGACGGTCAGTATCTCTCCACCGTCAATAAGAAACGGCAAAAGTCCGTGGGTTAT
>DBVR01000051.1:21762-21986 GCA_002308755.1 Christensenella sp. UBA1259 | reverse complement strand
CAAAGTATAGGATTAAGGACGGATAAAGACAAATGAAAACGTATAATTACGAATAATAACAACAAATAGCGATTACTATTTAAAAGCCATAATAAAAAACCACCCCGACGGAGCAAGTGAAAGAGTCGAAAAGCGGGTTAGCGGCGACCTTTCACTGCCCGTCGGGGCTTTTATTTGTTTAATTGATTTAACCGGTCAAGTCGTCAGGCGGGCGCTTGGCTTGG
>DBVR01000051.1:0-21718 GCA_002308755.1 Christensenella sp. UBA1259 | reverse complement strand
AGCGACGCCACTTGTTTAAAAGCCAAGCACACGCCTAACTGTAAATTGATAAAAATGTTGTCATAAAGTATTGCTTTTTTGTCACAAATAATATATGACGCTTGTGACAAAAAACGATATAAGTGGATAAACCGTATATTATTTAAAATAAAACGACCATTTATAGATATTTTTTCGCGATTTCGTCAAGTTTTGTTTTCGCTTGATTGCTTATCGGCAAAAACGGCCTTCTGGGATTGCCCATATCTCCGACGAAAAGAGAAGTAAGATATTTAACGCAACCTAACAAACCGTTATCCAAAACTACTCGTATAATCCGGTTTATTATTTCCTGTTCGTCCATTGCAGATTGCAAATTGCAAACCTTGAAATCGTCGTATACTTTAACGAACTTATCAATCATATAATTAAAGTTAGTGCCGATTGCACCGTCCGCCCCCTGAACAAGCGCAGATATAAAGCATTCGTCACACCCGCTATAAACAAACTTGCCGCTTGTCTTTTTTATTTGACCTAACGCGTAATAATTCGTATCGGTAAATTTAATGGAATCGATTTTTTCGTTGTCCAAAAGTTTAACCATTTCGTCAATAGTGAAAGTGTTGCCCGTACGCGACGGAATATTATATATTGTAAGCGGTAAAGACGTAGCGCCTGCCAAGCAATCGAAATATCCTTTTATCTCGTTGAAAGAATAATTATAGTAAAAGGGCGGAACGGATGCCACAGCGTTTGCGCCGACTTCTTCCGCATGCTTTGCAAGGGATATGGATTTATCCACGCCTATATCCCCTACGTGGGCAATAACATACTTTCCGTTTGCATTTTCGACGACGGTTTCCAAAATCTTTTTTCTTTCTTCAGTAGTCAAAAAAAAGCATTCCGCGGAACTGCCGCCGACGTAAAACCCGTCCGCGCCCTTTTTAATGTCGAATTCGATTAAATTTTTAAGCCCTTTATAATTGACCGAATAGTCCTTATTGAACGGCGTAATAAGCGGAACCAGAATATTCTTTTTCATTATTTTTGTCCCCCGATGATTTCTTGTAACATCAGATCGACCATACCCGCGCCGCGCAAAGTGTGAAACGGTCCTTTGTAAGTAGCGCCTTTGCTTTCGGGGAAATTAGGTTCGCCGCGACGGCTTAAAAAGCCGAACCACTCGCCGTTTTTATCGTCAACGAAATATTTAAATATATATTTTGAGACTTTTTCGAAAATTTTAAAGTATTTTTTATTGCCCGTTTTTTTATAAAGCATAACACTTGCTATTATCGTTTCAGTATGCGGCCACCAGAACTTCATATTGTGAAATTCGTGCGCTTCGACAGGAAAGCCTTCGCAATCTACAAAAGAAAACAAACCGCCGAACTTTTTATCCCAGCCAATTTCAAAAGCAGCGTTAAAAATTTTCTCCGCAAACAGCACGAGACTTCCGTCCTTTAAAACTTCCGCCGCTTGCATCAAAAACCAAGAAAGTTCGATGGTATGCCCAGGATTGACGATACGCATCGTTGCAATATCTTTTAAGTATTTACCGTCGGTTGACCTTGTTTCAAGCATTAAATAAGTGCCTTTTTTATTGAAAAGCATTATGTCGTCCACAAGTTTCCTCGTAATTTTCAAATACTTTTCGGCATTTTCTTTATCGGCCCTTATCATTAAGTCCGTTACGTTCAATATTATCATCGGTTCGTTTAACGCTTTCGTTGAACGTGTTTCTTCGCAAAATTTAGGCGTGATTTTAAAGGGATCTTCTATTTCCCCGCTATAAATACCGTAAACGAAATCGTAAACTTTTTTAGCGTTCTCCAAACAGGTTTTATCGCCCGTCGCCAAATAATATTCGGCATTAGCCATTATGTAAAACGTTTCACTAAAATGGTATCTCCTTTTTCTTAGCGGTTTTCCGTCGTAAGTAACGGTAAAATACATTCTGCCGTCGCTGTCGAAACAGTATTTATTCAGAAAGTCAATACAACTTTTCGCAACCTTTAAATACTCTTCGTTTTTACCGTAATTGTTGCATACGAAAGAAAACATATAGCCCGTTCTTCCCTGCATCCATACGCTTTTATCGGTACTGTAAATATTTCCCGTTTTGTCAAGGCATGTGTAGATTCCACCGTTTTCTTTGTCGATACCGTATTTAAGCCAGAAAGGTATCAGGTTGTCAAAAAGTTCCGCATGGTATTTCTTTTGATATTTAACTAAATTCATTTTATTGTCTCCTTGTTTTATTTATTTTATTTCTATCCATTGCATCGGCGCTTGAACAGCCTTGACGACCGCTTGTCTTATTGCCATAACGGCGCAAGTCTCTTCACGGGTTGCGATAATCTTACCGTTTTCAAACAATTCGATTATATCCGCGATCAAATTATCGAAAAAAGCGGACGTTATCGGAATATATTCGCCATTTAGATCGTTTTTATCGCTTTCGACGTCAACGGAAAACGGCATACCGCTTAACTTTGAAAAAATCATCAAAGCATTTCTCCCTTCATCGAAGTCGACTTTAACCGTAACGTGATTCGAATTAGTCAGGCACATAACTCTTTTCGCGTCTGCGCCCATACACTTAACCACCATTTCGATATGATGAATAGCATAGGCGTCGAAAAGCCCGCCCGCGCTTTGAGTTATTACGCTGAAAGCGTGCCCGTTAAACCTTTGTAGTTCGCTCGCACACCTTAACGCGGAAGTGCTGAACATTTTTACGCCATACTTTTCCGCGACGTCGAAAATCTTTTCCGCAGTTTCCTTGTCGGGCGCAAATGTTTTGTCGATATACGTCGTTTTTTTGTAAGGGAACACCTTCAAAGCGTACTCTAAATGTTTTTCGGGATTATCGGGAGAAAGAATAACTATACAGTCACTTTTTTCGCAAAGTTCTTCAATAGACGAACATTTATAAACGCCGAATTTTTCGCACCAAGCGTCAGTCGTTACCCCGTCGTAAGGGGAAACGTCTTTTTCCGCCCACGCGTATTTAACGCAGTAATCTTTTCCCGACGATTCACAATATTTTTTTATCATATCGGGATAATTGTTTGCGTGCCACTCACTTAAAAAATAATCGATAAAACCTATGTTTTTCATAAAACTATTTCCCTGTTTTCATCACTCGACTTATATATAGCGTCAAGAAGTTTTGCGCTTTTTAATACGAATTTTATATTACTTCTCGTTTTTTCTCCGCTTAAAACGGAATCTAAAAACGCGTCGTCTTCTTCGTAGAACATATCTGCGTTTTCATAGTCCGGCGAAACGGTCTCGAACATTTTATTTTCGGTTTTATAAACGGTAAACGGGCCGTTATACATCATTCTTACGCCTGCCTTATCGCCTATAAAGTCGATATACATTTCGGGAACGTTAATATTCTGCGCCCAAGCGCCGTTAAAGGTAATACTCGCTTTATCCGTTCTGATAAACCCGCTAATCATTTCTTCGACGTCGTTTACGCCGTCGTATTTCGGCGGCCCCGCCCACATTTCGCCGTGGAACAAATAATCTTCCATATTTTTCGCAAGTTTATTGTAACCCTTTGCGGAAACGGTTTTCGCGTCGGCATCCAAAACGTACAGGATCAAATCTAGAAAATGAACGCCCCAATCTATAAGAACGCCACCGCCCGCCATGGATTTCGTAGTAAACGGACCGCCGAGTCCCGGAATAGAACGGAACGACCTGAACGAACAATAAACGTGATACACTTCGCCGAGTTTGCCTTCTTCGTACATTTTCTTTATAATATTGACCGAAGTTTTATATCTGTTTACCACTCCGATATTCAATATAAGGTTTTTCTTTTCGGCTAACTCGTACATTTCTTTCGATAATTCGTAATTTACCGTTATCGGTTTTTCGCAGAAAACGTGTTTACCCGCATTTAACGCGTCCATAGTGATAGTATAATGCAAATAATTAGGCGTTAAAACGAAAACCGCGTTTACTTCGTTATCGTTTAAAGCAACTTTGTAATCGGTTTCCGCGAATTCCGCGCCGAATTTATCCTTAGCCTCAATAGCCCTTTCTTCAATAATATCGACAACGTATTTGATGTTTACCTTTGCGTTCCGTTTAAGAACAGGCAAATGCGTCTTCGAAATAGTTCCGCAACCTATAACCGCAATATTTACTTTTTTCATATATCTACCTCTTTAATAAGTCTCAAATATTTCCTCGTCTTTTCTTTTTTTGATTTCGCTTAAATCCCAAACAGTGTATTCAAGGCTTCTGCCTACATTAAAATCTTCTGTATTATGATAATAAGCAGTTAAAATTTTACCATCGTCAAGTTCAACAGAAGACGCATAACCTAAATCAGAATGAAAACCGTCGCCACGCAAAATGACCTCATGGGACCAGGTTTTTCCATGGTCAAAACTTATAATTGCCCTTTGACCAAAAGGTTTTACGCGCCTGCCGAAAGAACATATAAGCGCGCCAGAAGAATGGCGCAATAAATGCGGCGGTGCACCGAGAACTCTTAAAGGCACGAATTCCCCGAAAGTTTCGCCGCCGTCTTTTGAAATCGCTTGATATATCGTAAAATTACTGTTGTAACTGTCAACGCGTGTATGACAAATAATAACGCCGTTTGCCGCCTGAATCATATACGGTTCGCAGTATAATACGTCCCCCGTTCTCGGAACGTTCAGGGTTTTCAACTCTCCCCAGGTTTCGCCGTCGTCGGAAAACGTGTAGCATATTTCCGTGCTTAATTTTCTGCCGCCGTCAACGTACTTCCTGCCCGACATTATGATTTTGCCGTTATCAAGCAGAGTCGGGCCGTGCGGTGTGCCTAAACAATGCGTAGGTCTTTTCGGCTTTGAAAAAGTGTACCCCCCGTCCCTGCTTATTACATAAGTAGCGCCGACGTACTTTTCAACTTCTTCTTCAGTAATAAGATCCACGTAACTTAAAACAAACTTGTTTATATCGTGTTTGTCGCTATAATCAGTCCAACGACTGTTAATCGCGCTTCTTTGGACTTCGGGCGTATTGTTAAAACTCGTTACCAAAACGTTATTGCCGAATACGCAAACGCCCGCATCCCTATCGTCGTGCGGGGTATCAATAACAGGCATAGGGTTCGTCCACGTTTCACCGTTATCCTTCGAGTATTGAATCACCGCTTTACCAAAAGGACAAACGTGCCGTATTCTGTAACCGCTACTCACAACGCAAAGATTACCGTCGGGCAGTTTTGCCACGGTCGGCCAAGCGTAGAAATTAAATTTACCTATAACATCTTTCCAAATAATTCCGTGTTTCATCTTAATAAAAATTGTTTTTGCGGGAAAGGGGAAACCCCTTTCCCGCAAAAGACTTGATATTAGTTTACAGTGTTTAAAGCGATACCGTTATAATAAAGCGTAGTAACGTCCGCCACGGTTTCGGAAGACCATAAACCATCCGTAAGATTCGCAAAAGCGTTTACCGCCGCTGCGGTTCCTTGTTCAGCGCCCGTTGCACAGGATTTACCGCTGGCAGCAATCAGATTCGCAAAGGAATCATACATATAGCAATTAGTTACGGTGCCTTGGTTCAGATACCTGAATCCGTTTGCATATCTGTAAGTACCGAAATAATCGGTCTGCGAAGCGCTTACGATAATTACGTTTTCGTAAACCGCCGACGCTGCTGTTCCGGGGAAATTCGCAAACGCCGCTCTCATTTCGAGTAACGTCGGGCTTGTAAAGTTCGTCGCTCTCGTCAGATAGAAATTATAGTTGATCAAAGTATCTCTTACAACACCTTGCTGGTCGCCTATAATATAACTACCGAGTTGCTGCGCGTCGAATTCGCCGCCGTAATTCGAGTGTCCGAACACCGTCATTTTAGCATCGACGTAGCAGTTAATTATAGTACCGCAGTTTATACCGGCAATCAAAGAATTGTAACTTTGATAACTTATAGCCGATCTTAATAAATATCCGTACATATCGATATCGAAATACACGTTACTGATTACCGCGCCTGACGCGATCTTGTTGAACAATCCCTTTATGTTATCTCTCGTAGCGTTTACTATAGCCGACGCGTCTTTCTTATTATTAAGGATTATCTTATGCCCCTGACCGTTAAGCGTTCCGCCGAAAGAATCAAGATACGAATACACGTAGCCTTTGCTTAACTGGTTGTTTGCGGAATAACCGTAATTATCTTTCCAACTGGACAAATCTACATATTGAGTCATATCGGCGTTGGTTAAATCGATATCCGCGGTCAATAAATAATCCCCCGTCGGATTATCCGCTAATTTCGTCATAAAGTCGTTTGCCGTTGAAATTTTTTCAAGAACGCTGTACGCCCCTATCTGAACGTTATTGAACTTGATCTGTCCGTTTTCCGCGGTGAACAAAGCGCAAAGATTTTCAAAAGGTTCATCATCGGTTTCAACGCCGTTTTCGGTGTACTGAACGAATTTTTTGCCAAGCCCCGCCATAAGATAGGTGTAATTAGAGAAAATATACGCTTTCGCATTAGGCGAATTCGTGCCTCTTATCTGATTGTTGGCATACGAGAATCCCGCGAAAATATCTTCCTGCGTAGCGCTTACGACGATTACGTTATCGTATAAAACGGTAGAAGTTTCACTTCCGAAAGGCGAACCCATTATTACGCATCTCGTACCGTGCGCCGATGTCCCCGACACGCCGCCGTACAAATTGAATTCGATAAGCGTATCTTTGATCTGACCTTTATTGCAGGCAATAATATGCGTTCTCGTTTCATCCGCCGTTTTCGCCTTATAGAACTGAACGTTCAGCGTCGCACTGATGAAACAATCTTTTATCGTACCGCTGTTGACGTTTGCAAGTGCCGCGTTGTAATTTTGATAGCCGGCGCCGCCGTTACTTGCGTGTAAAATCATATCGATATCGAAATTCACGTTTTTGATGACCGCACCGCTTTCGATTTCGTTAAACAACCCTTTTATACTCTTTAATTCAGTATATAAGGTGGAATTAGCGAGAGTTATTTTATGACCGTTACCGTCTAATACACCACTGAACGTATCGAGATAGGTATAAGTGATACCCGCACTAGGAGTATCGTTACCCATATTATCGGCTACATCGGAACGGCTTGTAAGCTCGGTTTCCGACAGGTCGACGTCCGCCGTAAGTTTATAATAACCCGCGGGATCCGCCGCCAGATTCGTCATAAAATCGTTTGCGTTTGCGATTTCTACGATAGTAATCCAAACCGCTTTAATGGTTATATCCGTCGTTACCGTCGCGTCAGCGGGGAGATCGACGTAGTTTTCGCCGTTAAAATACTGCCACTTACTGAACTCGCATCCCGCTTTGGTCGCCGTATAAGCGGCGAGTGCGCTTGCCTGCGTGCCGTAAGGAACGGTGAGTTCGGTTATATCGTCGTTCACACCGTCCGAAAGCGCGCCGCCGTCCATATCGACGGTTACCGTGTACTGTTCTACGCCCGTCGTCCTTTCGGTTGCGGTAATCTGAGTTTCGGGATCGTTTTTAATGAGATTTGCGCCGTCTCTCGTGCCGTATTTAGCATACGCCTGATAAGTATAAGCGCTTGCGGGGCTGTATTCTATTTCCCAGATAATAAGGCCTGCGCCCGCATATCCGTCGCCGAATATGTCTTCCGCGTCCCACGTCTTGGTGCCCGTGCTTATCTCGCTGTAATACTTGTTATTTAAGGCGCTTATCGTGTTTACTTCACCCGTAAACGTATAACCTACTTCGTATACGTCTTCGAAATTCTTAATCGCCGTAACAAGCAGCAATTTGTCTTTCGCGGTAGATGTCTTTATCTTAGTCGCGGATAAAGTTACCGCGGGGTCAGCGCTTGCCGTATTCACGTTCGTCATAAGCATTATGCCGAACGCCATACAGATAGCGCATATAACCGATAATACGGTTAAACTCAATTTTTTCATAATTTTTCTCCTTATTTTTTTATCGGAACGTTTTTTCCGTCCGTTCCCCGACGGTTTTCGGTTCTGTCATCGCGATAAACGCGCAATGACGGTCTTTGTGTGGTTTCGTTACTTAATCGTCGTAATTACCGCCGTCGAAACTGCCTCCGTCGGTAATCGGTTGCACGACGTCAGGATTACTGCCCGTGCCGCTGTCGCCACCGTTTCCGCCTGTTCCGTCGTCATCGCCACTACCTTCTCCCCCGTCATCCAAGGGTTGTTGGGTGTTCGTGTCGGAAGTTTTATCCCCGTCACCGTTATCCGCCGCACCGCACGCGACAAGAGAGAACGCCGCAATAATCGCAAGAACGATTGCTAAAAATTTTTTCATAAACTTTTCTCCTACCTCTTTTTTTCCGCCGAAAAATATTTGCGACGGAAAGGTTGCGATTTTATCCTTTATAAAACACCTTTAATATCAGATAAAATCGCCGTCGTCATATCCGCTTAAATTAAACGGATCGTTGCCGCCTACGCCCTGCGCCGATGCCATCAACACGTCAACTTTCTCGTCAAATAACCGCAAATCTATCGACGGGCTGCCGTATAACTTTCTTTCTTTCATAGACACTCCCTCCCATTTTTACGTACGGCGTTTTAATCGTCCGCCGCCAAGACGTTTTTAGCACTTTTAACATACCGTCGTATAAAACATTGCCGTTCCTTCATATTCGTTAAACGTCCAGACGTCCGTGCCGAATCCAAGATACGCCTTCTTGTTGTAATTCGATCCGCCCGATCCGCTTACGAACTGTTTACCATTTATTCCGTTTATCATATCGCTGACATTAGCGTAAACGTAACCGCTGCAAACAGGCGCGGCGGTCGTGGTTGCACCCGCCAGATAACTCGTGGCAAAAAATCTCTGTCCTTCGGTTATTACTATTACGTTATCGTAAACAGTCGTCGCTACGCCGCCGATAAACACCGCCCTTACGCCTTCTACCGCGTTTGCGTTCTGCAAGTCGTAAACGTTAAATTTAACTATACAGTCTTTTATTACGCCGTGTTGTTCGAATATCATAGAGGCGCGTATCCTTTCCTGATAAATGTCGCCGAACTGCGTTTTTGCCGCCGCTAAATTTTTCAAATTAAGCGTAGATTTCAAATAACAGTTTTCTATAACGCCTTTGTTGACGTAAGCCACCGTTCCCGTGCATGGCAAATTGCCAGCGCCGCCGAGTTTTGCGTAAGTCGTTACCATGCTGTCGATAAACAGATTCTTTATCGTCGCCGTTTCCGCAATATAATTAAACAGCCCCATTACGTTGAATTTAGTTTCCGAACTCGAATAATTGTTGAAAATTATCTTGTGCCCGTTACCGTCAAGCGTGCCGTTAAATTCGTCAATTATCGAATAAACGCCGCCTACACCACTTGAATAAGTATGAACTTTTCTCGTTTCGTCGTTATAGTATGCGCCCCGGTCTCGGAAAAAAGTCAATTCCGTATCGGTCAGGTCTATATCATTTGTCAAAACGTAGTAATTGTTAGCGTCGGCACCGTCGATTTCCAGAAATTCACTCGGTTGGGATATATTGACGATTTTTTCCACGCATTTTACTTGTACAACGATATTCGCTTTGTTTTCGTGCGTAACGGTTATAAAAGCGTCGCCTTTATTGACAAAATACAGTTTTCCGCTTGCATCTACGGTTACAACGTCGGTATCCGAACTCTCGTAAGAGAAATTTTCGCCTTCCGAAATAACGTTTTCGATATAGCAGTCTATTTTAAGGCTGTAATCACTCTGCCCGTCGATAATTACCTGTTTTTCCGCGGATAAAACGGTAAAAGGACATACCGTAATCTCGCACTTTGCCGTTAAAACGACATTACCGTTTTCATAAGTCGCCACTATATCGGTCTTGCCGTTGTTTATTGCCGTTACCTGTCCGTTTGTAACGGTGGCAACGGTTTCGTCGGACGAACTCCAAACTATTTCCGCAACGATCGGATTACCGTTGACGTATACGACGGCACTTAAATTCGCCGTTTCACCCGCGCAAATCTTATCCGTTATTTTATTGATCGAAATATTGTAAGCGTCCGCAGTTTTTTCTTCTTCTTGTCCGCTTTTTTCTTTTACGATTACGGTGCAAGCCCCTTCGCCGTTATTAAAGGATACGCGAATTATCGTTTCGCCCCCTTTTATGCCCGTTACTTCGCCGTTTTTTACCGACGCAACGGTCTCGTCGTCAACCGACCATTCGGCTTCGGTTATGTCTTCATAAGTAATAAGATTCAGTTTTACCGTGTCGCCCACGGTCAGCGTTATAGTTTCCTGATCGAAATTATACGTTTTCTTTTCCTGAGAATAATCGCAGGCGTTTAACAGCACCGAGAACAATGCCGCGCAAAACAACGTTACCGTAATAACTATTAATTTTTTCATTTTCATTTTCTCTCCGATAAAAAATCCTTTATTCCGAGTGCACGATTTTTCCAAATCGTGTAAGTTATGTTTATAGGTCTGCATTTGACTAATCTCGTGTTTTTCAAACCGAATTCGTCTATTCTCAACATAAAATCATCAAGCAGTTTGCAAAAGTTTTCCGCCCCGACTTCTTTATCGAACAATTCCAAAATAAGATAGTCCGTAAACATCGCTTCGAGTCGAATCCTGTCGCGTACCGTCTTTTTCCTTTCGTCGCTTTTACCCGAGTGCTCGTTTGCGTATAACGCTTTATCTATAATCCGTTTCATTTCTTCTACTTGGCCGTATTTCCAGAACCCGTCTTTAAATTCGTTCTTGTAATCAACCATTTCGAAAAAACCTACGAGTTGCGGCATAAAATATCCGTTGCCTTTTTCTATGTGTTCCGCCTTGTTTTTCTTGAAAGTATCGTAGATATACTTATAGTACTCGTACATATAGCCTTTATCGTCGTCGTAATACGCGGTTATGAATTCTTTTATTAAATCCCAAACGTCAAGCGTCGTATCCCACAACAAATTAGCGTGTAAATAACAGTACAGCGGTTGAAAAATTATACCGTTTTTTTCAAGCAACGTATCAACGAACACCCACTCTGCGTTTATCGACTTAAAAAATTTCATATTCGGGGCTATCGCGTCAACGCCGTCAAAATACGATACGCCCCTTGAAAAATTCCCAAAATAAGACCATACGCCGAATCTGTCCGTTACCGCCTGCCAACCTTTAACCCTTTCAAAATCTTTTCCGTTGTATTTTTCGTCGTTAAGCGGCTTCGAATAATCTGCGTTTATAAGCGCAAGAATTATCATAACGTTGTCTTCCGCTTTCAAATCCGCGGCTAACAATTTATACTCGCCGCCGATTTTCTTTACGGGCGGATCCTCGGTAACTTCATAGGCGAAAACACCGAGAGTAATATCCCTTTCGGGGCAATTTTCGTTCTGCCACGCTTTGACTTTTCTTGCGACCTTGTTTATAAATCGCATCATTATGCCCGACCGCCCGACTTCTTCCGTTTGTTTTGCGCACTCACGGCAGTTGCAAAACGTTTTACTGTCGACGTGCCCTATCATATAATATTTAGAATTTGGAGTTTCCTTAATCTTTCCGATAAGATTCGCCGTCAACTCTTCGATCATTTCGTCGTTTGTAAGGCACAGTTGTTCCTGATACTGCCCATAAAACCAGTCGGGGTGCCTGAAAAAATATTTTTCAACGGGAATAAGAACTTTCTGTTGCGTATGACCGAATAATCCCCACACTTCACAACCGTCGATCATACGGCTATAATCTGTCAACGTTCTCATTCTTACGGCGCACTCGTCCCGTCTGCCGTAATAAAAACCGTTACCCCTGTTTTTAAAATCCGGTATCCCTTCGACGTCAATATCGTGGATTTTTTTGAAAATCACGTCTTTTTCTATACGAATTTCGTCCGAAGCGTAATATTTATATCCGAAAAATATCCTGAAAAATTCGTAAACCGCATTTATCTTGCCGTATCCGCCACCGCCATTTAAATAAATCACGTTGTCTTTTATTACAACCTTGAAACCGTCGCGAGTAAGTTTTTCTCTGTCTATTGTGATTCCGCTACGCTTAAAAAATTCCGTATCGCCTATCGAAACCATATTTTTCAACGGTTTTGCGTCTAAAAAATATTCTCGGTTATCCCTTTCGACAAGCATTTTTATGCCCGTAGCCATTTCGTACAACGCGGCAAACTCCTTCCCCGCGTATTCTTCGTAAAAATCAGCGTTAAAAGGCAAAATAAGATAGAACTTATTGACTCTTTCTTTGATAAGATAAATATCTTCCTTACTCATGTTTCCACCATTTGCGCTAAATTTTAGACGCTTTCCATCTTTCGAATACCTGTTCGTTTGTTTTTGTCAACTGAATTAAACTCATATTTAACGTTTCGGTGTCTTTTTTGAAATCTTCTATCATTTTGTAATAATCGTTTTCGCCGTATTCGTTTGCGAATAATTCGAGTTGCAAATATCTTATCGTCAAACTTTCGGTAACGACGCGGTTTTTTACCTTTTGTTTCTCTAATTTCGAAAGGTCGGATAAATCTATCGCTTCGTAAGCGTCGTTAAATAATCCTTCCATCTGTTTCAAAAACGAAAAACTCCAAAAATCCTTCGTCAAACTTTTTTCGCCGCGGTTTGTCATTATGGCGGTAATTACCGATTCGCCCGTTTTCTGTTCTATTTTTAACTTGGTATTCTTAAAGTACAACCGCATCTGCTGATAGTATTCCTTAATCATAGGATAGGCGTCTTTATAATAATGACGCATAAAATCGTCTCTCAACTGTTCCGCGTTCAAATCGGGATTCCAGAACAACTTGCTGTTTACGTACCCTATCATAATTTGAAAAGCGTTTGATTGATTCCACTCTGCACCTGCTTCGTCGAAAACCAATGTTAAACCTAAATCACGAAACATTTGGTAATTCTTTTGTATTACGTCAAAGTTATCGAACCACTCGAAACAAAGATTGAAGTTTGTGGAATAAGACCATACCATAAGATTATCGCAGATCGCCGACCAACCCAAAAACGCTTCCCTTGAACGGGCATTGTGTTCTTCGTCCAGATATTCTTTACCGAAATCGCTGTATATCGGCGCGATCATCACGCCTACGTTAGGTTCGCAGATAACGCTGTCGCAAACAGGCACGTACTCGCCGCCGTCGTTAAGTTTTACAGGCGGTAACTCCCATTCGTAGTAACCTAAAATAATCAATTTGACGTTTCTTTCGTCGCCTATTTCTTTAAGCCAAGAACTTACTTCTTTCGCAAGATAATTGACGAATTCGATTATTATACCGCTGTATTTTATTTCCTCGGCGCGGGCAGTACACGTCTCGCAAGTGCAATAACAATCTATATAATCGTTTAATCCGATCATAAAATATTCCACATCGTCACGGAACAATATTCTTTCTTTCAGATTCTGCAAAAATACTTCGCGCATTTCGGTGTTCGTATAACAGAGTTGACAGGGATAACCGTTATTGCCGATTTTGTCGGAATACCAGTCTCTATGGTCAGCGTAATACGTTACGGGATTGCAAAACATATAGCAAGAATGTCCCCAACTGCCCCAGACCGTACCGTTATGCTTGTTTTGGTAACTCGCATATACGCGCCATTTCGCGGCAAATTCGTCGTCGCTGGTGGCAACCCAATATCCGCCGCACCTGTCGTCAAACGCGGGTTTATCCGTAAAATTAAAATCGATTAACTTAACGCTTTCGAATTTCCCGATATAAATTTCATCCGGCGCATAAGGTTCAAACCCGAAATTCTGATGCAAAAATTCATACACGGAATAAAGCGTTCCGTAATCGCCGCCGCCGCACATATACAGATTTCTGTTTTTACGCACGATTTTATATCCGTCGCGTCCGAGTTCGTTATAAGATACTTCTATCCCGCTTGTAGCAAGCAGATCGGTTCTGCCGACTGAAAAATAAGACGCGTTTTCGTCGTAAGAAACGCCGTTATCGTTCTCCGTTTTAAGTTCGTATCCCGTCGCTTGTTTATAATAGGTCTTTAACTCCTGCGCGGCGTGTTCTTCCTGTGCCGAAGGCGTGTTCGGTAAAATTATTTTATAATCGGCGTTGCAGAGTTCTATATCGGTATAAACAAACGCAGAATCCGCGTCGTTGTTATCTATGGGTGTTTTATCGCTTTCGCCACACGCCGAAAAACACAGAACCGCCGCAAGGAAAAGAGACACCAGAGTTTTTACTTTATTTTTCATACGATTCACCTCAACTGACCTTTATCGAATAAGATTTTATCGCGGAATTGCCCGCCGTATCGGAGGCATAGTAAATTAAAACGTAATCGCCCGATTGAGGGAAAACCGCTTCTTTTGATGAAATTTCAACTATTTCGCCGACCGTATTTATATAATAAATTTTTACCGAAATATCGGAATCCAGATTATCGGTAGCGACCGCGACGGGTATCTTCAACGCCTTGCCCGCCATGGCGTAAGACGGAACCGTGCCTTTGATATTCAACTCCGGTTTCGTTCTGTCGTAAACGTTGAAATCTATTTCCGTCCTTACCGTTTTGTTCGACGAATCTTTCGCAATATACGCAACGACATAGGAACCGTATTCCGTTACAGTAAATTCGATTTCTTTGCTGAAATCGTTTTCCGACAGAACCGTTTCCCCGTCGGGCGATATAACTTCCACTCTCGTTTCGACTACCCTGCCTAAAACGTCAAACGCGATAGCAGGCTGTAACGTTATCTTGCTTCCGAATAACACTTCTCCTTCAATATCGTTAAAGAATATATTAGGTCCCGTGGTATCGGAAAAGATCATCGAACCGAACATCTGATTCGCAATTTTCACCACGTTTAAGGTTGCGCCCTTATATTCGAAACGCAAATAATACGCCCCGCTTGTAAAACCGTTGAAATCATTACCGTTTTCGGTATAATACGCCGCACCGAGAAGGTTTCCTTTCGCATCAACAAACGATTTCGTCTTGTTTGAATAAATAAACTGCAATTCGGACGTTTCCGAAAACGCATTGACGCTTAAAACGTTTCGTTTTCCGTTTATAGCGAAAACCGTTTTACCGTCGGAATTTTTGCTTACTTCAAACTTGATTTGTTCCTTTAAGTTTACGCTGTCGGTCAAATAAACGGACAAAGACGTAAAGCCTGCGTTTACCCGCGGTAACGAGAAACTGATCAAGACGTTTTCAGCGTCGATCTTTCTAACAAAAGAAACGTTAGAGTCTCCTTGACTTGCAAACGAGATCGACAGGTGTTGCAAAGCCGTTTCAACGTTTTCGGTGTAAAAATAATTCTCGACGAAATTCTCACCCGTCGTTGGATTAACAACCCTTATATCGGTCGAATAAACGGCATTTCCGTTATCGCCTTGAACCGTTATGGTAAGATTTTTCAATCCTTCGAAAGTCGGAACAAAGTAATTGTCGTTCAACGGCGTGCCGTCTATGCTGATGGTAAAGTTTTTATCAACCGCCTGTCCTGACGAATAGTCTACCGCACTGATTCCGCTTAAATCAAGACGGTCCCCCACGACCATTACCTTTGGAATATTGACAAGGCTTATTATGGGAACTTCGCTTACGGATACCGCCAACTCTTTTTCAAACGCTTTACTATACGCGTATTCCGCTAACGTAATTCTGACTTTATACACCCCCGCTGCGACAGGCAAAAACGAATTGCCGATCAAGTCTACTTTTTTATCGTTAAACAAGACTTCTTTCGTTAAAGTTCCCTTTTCCGTTAAGCCGTTTACGTTTCCGTTTGGAATGACAATCTCTTTTCCTACCTGCAAAGAACTCTCGAATTCGCCGAATTCGTATTCGAGTTCGGCAATTTCGTTTGGATTTAGAATAATGACGGAAATCGTTTTCGCGCTTTCGTTGCCGCTGTTGTCAACAGCGGAATATTCTATAAGGTATATTCCCGATTCCGTCGGCAGGAAAGCCCCGTCGGTAATTTTAAGTTCGACTTTCTTGTTGCCCGTCTTCTTATAAACCCTAACGTTTGTCTCCTTCACGAAACCTAAAATATCCGACGTTGAAAAATCAAAAATTTTATAACGATTATTTACGACGCCGTAAGGTATTTCGTTTTCGCTGTATCCCTCGTAATCCACAATGATACTCGGCGCAACGTTATCGACGTTCTCCGCGGGAATCATTGATTGCCCGTCGACGCTTATTATCATTAAATTCGCGCTTTCGGCGGATAACTTGTAGAAAACGATCTCCATCGTTACCATTCCAGAAGAAAATCCGTTAAAAACATTATTTATTCCGACCGTGTTGGGATCTTTAAGATCAGCTAGCAAACCTTTCAGCGTTCCCGCACTTTCTATCTGCGATAAATAAACTCTGTCCGTCGTATTGTCGTAATAGATTTTCACCGATTGCGACGGATGGTTGTTCTGAAATTTACCGTAAAAACTTGTCATTATCGTTTTTTTGTTAGAAAACTCGTTATTGTTGTTGCCGCAAACGGACGCATAGCAAACGTAATGATACAAATCGGAAATCGTTATTCTTT
This sequence comes from Christensenella sp. UBA1259, assembly GCA_002308755.1. Lineage (GTDB taxonomy): Bacteria > Bacillota > Clostridia > Christensenellales > Borkfalkiaceae > UBA1259. The sequence continues at coordinate 5,234 of DBVR01000051.1, read as the reverse complement.
CTAATCTTACGGTAACTTGTTCTTCGGCGTTTACACTATCCGTTAAAACGATGTCAAGAACGGAAAATTCGTAACTATCCTGTTCTTTCGGCATTATAAACAATTCTAAAAGCAAATCGTTTAAAGTATTATCCGTTAAGTTTATAAGTTTGCCGTAACGGATCTTCGTTTCGTTTTCGTGCGCGGCAACCGCTAATCCGCGATAATTATCGTCGGCATAAGCGGGCGCGGAACGGTTATCTTCAAAAGAAACGCTGCCGTCGGAAACCCACAGTCCCGAACCAACCGACTTAACGTGCAATCCTATCTCGTATTCTGAACCGTCATATTCGTAGATTAATGCATAATCGCCTTGTTCGTCCAAAACGGCGACTTCGTTGCGCACGGTTTTACCGTCGGGATAAACCAAAGTTGCATTTACCGTTTCCGTCCCTACGTTTGCGACGGGCAAAGCAAAAGTTTCGCCGAGAACCCTTACTCTGTCGAATTCGCCGACGGTAAATTTCGGTTTACTCGTGGTAACATTAAAGGTAAAATCTTCCGAAATCTCATTACCGTATTCGTCAACCGCTTTATACGTTACCGTCGTCTGCCCTTCCCGGTCGAAAGTATGGCTGTATCCGTTTTTTTCAATATTTATTTTTTCGCCGTTAATAAACGCGTCAACTGCAAAATCGCAGTTTAATTGACTGCTTGCGGTCGCATACGGCAAAAGCAGATCGCTGCCGACGCCTATTTCCATACCGTCAAAAAGTTCAAAATCATAATTCAACGTGATTTCAGGGCTGTTCGAAAACACATTGATAAACAGGCTTTCGCTTACGCCATGTAAACCGTTTGAATCAACGGGCGTATACGTGATTTTATACAAGCCGTTCTCGTCGGGAATAAATTTCCCGTCGATTAAGGGAACAGCCTCCCCAGAAGGCGAAGTTACCGCTATATCGCCGCTGAAAACGTCTGAAAAACCGTCTATCACGTCGTAAGTTAAAACGTCAAGCGGAACGGTATATTCGGTATTTTTCACACCGTTTATAAAATTGTTGAATTTACATATAACCGACGATGCCGTATTGACTAACGGCTTGCCGCCCAGACTTTGTCCGTTATATTTTAACGCAAGTATTTCGGCATTGCCGTTGACGCCTATAAACTCCGCGTCAACGGAATACTCGTTAAAATATTCGTATATCGCGTGCGAATTATAGAATCTTACGAATAACGAAGAATCCCTTAAATCCATAATTGCCGTTTTAGCGTTTCCGATATACGAATAGACGACCATTTCCCTTGCGTCGAAACTCAAACGACAAGTCGAATCCTTCTGATTGTCAAAAGAAAAAGTCGCTTCTTTTACGACGGATCTGTCCGTTCTTTGCGGAATCGCCACTTTTACGGCAGGTTTATTGCCGCCGTCAAAAGCGAAATCCGCGAGAAAAGACACGCTGAAAGTTCTCAACGTGGTGGTTTCGGTAAAGGTAAACTTTATTTCGCTAAAATCTGCGACTCCGGTTTGATTTGCCACCACTCTGAACTCAAAATCGAATTCTTTGTATAAATTATTCGAAAATGAAAAACCCGCGTTCTTATTCGTTTTTATGCTTATTCCGTTGTAATGGTCATAAGACGCGTTGTCTGTAAACGTCGTTCCGTTTGCCGAAAAAATCCTTTCATAATTATTTTGTTCCTGTTCGGCAAAAGCATTGTCAAACAAAAACGGCATCAACAACAAAAACGATAAAACCGCAATTACAATCAATAAGCATTTAATACCCGTCGTTTTCATTTTTATCCTTTTAATCCTCCTATATTCAGATTACCTATGAGTTTGTCTTTGAAAATCAAAAATAAAATTAAAATCGGCAACGCGATAAGAACGCACCCCGCAAGTTGCAACGGTACCGAACTTGCCGCGTTTAGACTGTTGTATTTATACAAGCCGTATGCAACGACGGGATAGTTCGGCATCAGAGTAAGCGACGACGAATAGTCGTTCCAAGCGCTTATAAACGTCAACAGATACAATGCGAGAAAAGTCGCCTTTATCTGCGGCAACATTATATAGAAAAACACTGCGAAATTACTTGCACCGTCCATAAAAGCCGCTTCCGCATATTCCCATGAGATCGACTTAAAAGCGGCGTAAAAATATAAGAAGTGCGCACCTGTGAAAGTCCCGCTAATAAGAACCAAGCCGTACATATTGTTGTAAACGCCTATTTTTGTAAACCACCTGATTTGCGACGCCAACGCTACCGGCAACTGAACCACCAAAAGAACGATGACGATGGAATGAAAAATCCGCATCGCTTTATATTTTCTGTATTTTGCGACGCAGTACGCGCAAACGCACCTTGAAAACTCTACGACCAACGTGCCGACGCCCGCATAAAAAATCGTATTGTAAAACATCTCGATTAAGTTTACGGAACGACTCCCGGACACAGTGTTTATTGGCACGCTTATTTTCGTAAACGCCTGCAAAAAATTTTCAGGCTTTATCTTGGTTGGCAACCCGAACACGTTTTCATATAAATCCAAACTGTTTTTTAACGCCGAATTTACAGCCCAAAGCAGCGGAACGATCAACAAAAGAGAATATATCGTTAAAACCGTTACCGAAACCGCAACAAAAACCGTTCTGTTTTCCCTGACTTTATTGTTTACCATAAACCACCCTTAATCCTCACTCGGACCGACTTTTTCCAGAAACGCTTTGGTCATCAACGCTACAGGCGAAGCCAAAAGTGAAATGACGATACAGAACGCCGCCGAATACGGGAACAATTCTTTCGACGAATTATTGCCTATAACGATAGTAAACAGATAATAACTTATGGTGTGCAACCCTTCTCTTGCATACTCGCCGAAAAACATAAATAAAGGCAACGACGCTGTTAAAAGGGCTGTTAAACAAGTAGTTAAAGGAACGCTTATCGTGCCGTAAATAGTGGGCAACACCAAATACCACAGTTCTTGCCAGACGTTAAAACCTTCTAGTTTGCCCACTTCGACAAGCGAAGGATCTATTCTCCCCATCGCGCCGGTATAAATAATCAGACCGCCGCCAAAAGATAGCCATTGCTGAAACAAAACCAAGGTTAAAAAATCGTACTTCGGGTTCATTAAGAAATTAAAGTCCCCGAAAAATATCGGCCAAGCGTAATCGACGCTGTATTTGTAAATCAAAACCCAAACCATTCCCGGTATAATTTGCGGTAAAAACAGCACGGTTTTGAAAAATCCCGAAAAAGGTATCTTCTTATATATGCAGAACGATATAAGTATAGACAACGGCATATTTATAAAAGTCGAAATCAACCATAATATGCCCGAATTTTTTAAATATCCGCCAAAATTAGGTTCCGTAAACAAATCTTTAAAAACTTTGCCTATATTGTTAAACGTAAAACCGTAATAACGCTGGTTCAGATTATCGTACTTTTGAAAAGCAAGTAAAAACGAATCTCCTACGACGAACACGTAGTTCAGTATGAAACACAGGATCGGATATGCCATCATAATACAAATGAACAACACTTCTCTCTTTGACTGCGAAGAAATACTTTTATGTTTCACTTTTCCGTTTTTTACTCTTCTCAAATGTATTCCGACGCTTATCGCGTAGAAAAAGTCGCTTATTTTAGCACCGATATTATGAAAAATGCCGTTATTGCGTTCTATATCCTTCATAAATTTTACCGTTTACCGTCAATGAGAAAAATTCAACTCGTCCAGCATCGTTTCCCAAGAGTCTTGATTACACAATAGCCGTTTACCCGTAAAATAATCGCTTACGTTAAGGTCGTAAAGCCCACGGTACAAATAGAAATCGCCTATCGGATCATGCAATTTAGTATTAACCCCCTTGTCGTTTTTAACAGACGTCCAGAAAGAAGTGGGCAAATCATACTTGTTTCCGACCGCGGCAAACAAACGGTTTCTTACTTTCGGAAGTATGACTTTCGTTTTTTCAGCCCGCATAAAGTCGTAAACGCTTTTCGTAAAATCCGTAAATCCCGCACGCACGTCGTCTCGTATTTCGTATTCGAGAGGCATAAACATATTCGATATTTTGGTAAACAGGTTCAGCATTTCGTCGGAATACAAAAACTTAATGAACTTTTTGGCAATATCAATTTTGGTCGACGCTTTATTGATAAAACAACCCGTAGTGGATATAGACGTATCGCCGCCAAGCAATACCAACTCGTCGTGAGTCTGGTCGCTTATCCCTTCCGTACCTATAAATTTCGGGAAAGGCAAAAATCCGAACTTCTGACTTCCGTAGCCGTACTGATTACCGTAAACGGCCGCGACCTGTTCGAAATATTCTTGGTTCGCTTCGGTTTCCCACCAAGTACCTTCGATTAAAAACGCGATAGGTTCGCCTTTCTTCGTTTTTTCATATCTCGGAGTACAACTGACATATTCCAACTGCGCTTTTTTGTTGGTCTGAGAACTGCCGAAAGCCTCGGACGAATAAAACTCGCTGTTCGAAGTTATATAATCCGCAACGATTAACGCCGCCTTTCTGCCTTCCTGATCAACTAATTTATAGGCGTTATCGATATTTATCTCGCCGAAATCGGAATCGTTACCTTCCAAATTTATCAAAGTGTTATAGTTGTTTGCCCCTTCGTAACTCGCCCAGACATTAGACATAAATAAATTTCTGTAATCGGCGCTTGACCAAGTAAACGGCGTTATGCCCTGACTTGCCATATAAACGATAAGAAGTTTCATATCTTCCCAAGTAGCGGGCAGACCGTCGTCAAAAGTGTTTGCTATTCCGTCAGGTCCAAGCCCTTCGTCTCCGCTGTCTTTTATCCCGTCGGCACCTTTATATAAAGGCAAATTATACAAGTCATAGGTTTCGAAAACATCTTTGTTGTATACCAAACCGACGAAAGACATAAAATAAGGTAACGAATAATACTTCGGGGCGTCTTCCGTTCCGTAATTGTGATAACTTTTCGCGTCCGCATACAATTTTGAGTGTATGCTGTTTTCACCGCCTTCGGTTACTATATCAGTAATATCGACCAAATATTCGCTCGTTCCGTCGTTACGAACAAAATTCTGCGTGATATAATCGTTTGTAAAATAAATATCTTCACGGTTTTTCTTTATGTTGACGATAAGATTAGTACGGTTATATTCAACTTCTTTATCGTCAACATGCACATTTATATTCGGATTTGCAAGTTTGAACTCTTCAACCACCGCGTCAA
>DBVR01000028.1:1554-10295 GCA_002308755.1 Christensenella sp. UBA1259 | reverse complement strand
TGGCGGCTTTTTTAATGATTTTTTAAATCTTTTTATCTGTTTTCAAGCATTGATTTGACTTTCATAAGTCTCGTCCTGCTGCTTCTGTCGTTCTCTTCGAGTTTCATCGCTATATACCTTATCGTTTCTTCCAGATTCGGTATGAGAACGTATTCTAAGGCGTTGACACGCCTTTTACTCTTTTCTATTTCGTCGGCAAGCATTGCGGTCGTCTTTTCGAGTTCGGCGAGTTTTATGAATTTTTGCAACAGATTCCCCGCCATATCGACCGCGCTGTCGGCCTCCGCCGTCATGAACGCCAAAGAATATGGGTATTCGCCCGTTTTCCCGCTTAAAGAAAGCGTAAGACTCGGCACGGGCACGCTCATCACCGTCTTAACGCCGCACTCCACTTCAGCAGAGACCGCGGGCATAGAAAACACGAGTTCCGCGTCGCTCCTTTTTGCCGAAGTTCTGGCAAGAGAAAACTGCTTTAAGGTCTCGGCGATATACTCTTCCACTGAGTCCCGAAGGGCTTTGTCTTCCCTTATTATTTCCGAAAACCGCCTTATCATTTCGTCGGTCTTGTCTTTCAATAACTTGTGTCCCCTCGTAGCGGTTTTAAGCCTTGCTTTAAGCTTGTTGAGTTCCATACGGGTGGGATTTACGTTAAGTCTCGCCAAATCTATTCTCCGTCAGAGTCCGCTTTAAGATATTTTTCTATATACTTTTCTTTTATTCTCTTCAATTCGCCGACGGGCAGAATTTTCAGAAGTTTCCAGCCGATATCGAGCGTTTCTTCGATAGTACGGTTAGTGCCGTACCCCTGCGAAACGTATTCTTTTTCAAACTGTTCGGCAAATTCTGCATAAAGCTTGTCTGTGTCGGAAAGCGCGGATTCGCCCAGGATTGCCGAAAGTTCTTTCGCTTCTTTTCCCCTTGCGTAGGCGGCAAAAAGTTGGTTCATGGTGTCTGCGTGATCTTCACGCGTCTTGCCTTCGCCTATACCCTTGTCTTTAAGACGGGACAGGGACGGAAGCACGTCTATCGGCGGGTTTACACCCTTTTTGTGGAGTTCTCTCGATAAAATTATCTGCCCTTCGGTGATGTAGCCCGTTAAGTCGGGAATAGGATGCGTCTTGTCGTCTTCGGGCATGGTAAGGATAGGTATCTGCGTGATAGAACCTTTCTTGCCCTTTATTCTGCCCGCCCTTTCGTACATGGTAGCAAGGTCTGTATAAAGATAGCCGGGATATCCCCTTCTTCCGGGGACTTCCTTTCTCGCGGCGGAAACTTCCCTTAACGATTCGCAATAGTTGGTTATATCGGTTATTATGACCAGAACGTGCATATTAAGGTCGTAAGCAAGGTATTCCGCGCAGGTAAGCGCCATACGCGGCGTCGCTATACGTTCTATCGCGGGGTCGTTGGCAAGGTTGGTAAACATCACCGTACGCTCTATCGCGCCCGTTTTTCTGAAATCTTCCACGAAATATTCCATTTCTTCGTAGGTTATGCCGACCGCGGCGAACACCACCGCGAACTTATCGTCGGTATTTAACACTTTCGCCTGTTTCGCTATCTGCGCCGCAAGTTCCGCATGCGGAAGTCCCGACATGCTGAACACGGGAAGTTTCTGTCCCCTGACCAGCGTGTTGAGACCGTCTATTGCGGAAATACCCGTCTGTATAAATTCGTTGGGGTAATCCCTTGCCGCGGGGTTTATGGGCGAACCGTTTATATCCATATATTTTTCGGCGATAACGGGCGCACCGCCGTCGCGGGGGTTGCCCATACCGTCGAACACCCTGCCGAGCATATCGGCGGAAACCGCCAGCCTTTGGCTGTATCCCAAGAACTTCGCCTTGCTCGTCGATATCTGTAACCCTTGCGAACTTTCGAACAGTTGCACCAAAGCGTTGCTGCCGTAAACTTCCAGAACTTTACCGTGCCGCACTTCGCCGTTTGCCTGTATCACGTCCACGAGTTCGTTGTATTTGACGCCCGAAACGCCTTCAACGAGCATTATAGGTCCTACGACTTCTTTAATGGTCTTGTATTCCTTATTCATTGTTATCACCCTTGCAAAGTTCCGTAAGCGAAGTCTTTATTTCGTCGCTTAAATCGTCCAACGTACCGATCTCGTTTTCGGGAACGTATTTCGCACGCCCTATCTTTTCCCTTACGGGAAGATTGATTATGTCGCCGAATTCCGCGCCTTTAACGAGCGCGTCGTTGGAAAGTCTGTGGAAATCGTATATTATCTTCAATATCTTATACTGTTTTTGCAGCGAAGTGAAAGTATCGACTTCGTGGAAAGCGTTCTGATGGAGATAATCTTCCCTTATGGACTTTGCCGTCTCCATGGTAAGTCTGTCCTTAAAGGAAAGCGCGTCAGCGCCGACCAGCCTTACTATTTCTTCGAGTTCCGATTCTTCCTGCAAAACGCCCATTGCGAAATCGCGCATACGCGTGAAATCTTCCGAAACGTTCTGGTTATACCAGTCGGAAAGTTTGTCGGCGTAAAGCGAATAACTTATGAGCCAGTCTATCGCGGGGAAATGCCGCCTGTATGCAAGCGAAGAAGAAAGTCCCCAGAATACCTTTACTATACGCAAAGTCGCCTGCGAAACGGGTTCGCTTAAATCGCCGCCTTGCGGAGAGACCGCACCGATAGCCGAAACCGAACCGACCCTTTCCCCGCCGCATAGCGTATTCACTATCCCCGCGCGTTCGTAAAACTCCGCAAGTCTCGACGAAAGATACGCGGGATAACCTTCTTCGCCGGGCATTTCTTCGAGTCTTCCGCTCATTTCACGGAGCGCTTCCGCCCAACGGGAAGTGGAATCCGCCATTATCGCGACGCTGTAACCCATATCGCGGAAATATTCCGCTATCGTTATACCCGTGTATATGGACGCTTCCCTTGCCGCCACCGGCATATCCGAAGTGTTGGCTATAAGCACGGTACGTTTCATCAGCGGTTCGCCCGTCTTCGGATCTTTAAGTTCCGGAAACTCGTTTAAAACGTCGGTCATCTCGTTGCCGCGCTCTCCGCACCCGACGTAAACTATTATGTCGGCGTCCGCCCACTTGGCGAGCTGGTGCTGCACGACGGTCTTNNCTTCCGAACGGTCCGGGAACAGCGGCAGTGCCGCCCTTCGCTATCGGGAAAAGCGTATCTATAACCCTTTGCCCCGTAACCATGGGCATATAGGGATTTATCTTGTTTTTATACGGTCTGCCGCGACGGACGGGCCATTTTTGCAGCATACATATTTCCTTATCGCCGTCTTCGGTACTTATCACCGCCACGGTTTGCGTGATGTTGAAATCTCCGCTCTTTATCTTTTTCACCGTACCGCTGACGCCGTACGGCACCATTATTTTATGGTTTACCATCTCGGTTTCCTGAACTTCGCCCAAAATATCGCCCGCGACCACCGTATCGCCGACCTTTGCCGTCGCGTTGAATCCCCAGAGTTTTTCACGGTCTATATTGTTTACCTGAATCCCCCTCGTTATCCTGTCGCCGTAGTTTTCGTACACGGCTTTAAGCGGGCGCTGGATACCGTCGAAAATACTCTCTATAAGTCCGGGAGCAAGGTCAACGGAAAGCGGTGCGTAAGTGGATTCCACGACGTCGCCGACGCCTAAACCGCTGGTTTCTTCGTAAACCTGCACGGAAGCCTTATCGCCCCTTAATTCTATTATCTCGCCTATGAGTTTTTTATCTCCGACTCTTACGACGTCGTAGAGTTTGCTGTCCGCCATGTTTTCGGCAACTATGAGCGGTCCCGATACTTTGATTATTCTTCCCTGCATTTATCTACCTCTCGTCGGCGAAAATATTTATACCGAGTGCCTTTTGCATGGCGTCGATAAGATTTTTTTCTCCGTAACCGTTACTGCCGTCTTTCGACGGGACGGAAACGATTATCGGATAACTTTTCGCCGTATATTTCTTTATTTTGGCGTCTATATCCTTCGCTATATCGTCTGTTATGAAAATTATTTCGTACTCTTTTTCGATGCGATCGAGTACCTTTTCCGCGTCTTTACCGTTTGAGACCGCGAAAGGCGTTACCCCCACCGATTTAAACACGAGCACGCTGTCGCCGTCGCCCACGACGGCAATCTTACCCTTCATAATACTCCTTTAATCTTGCTGATATCTCGTCTTTCGATAACTTTGCGTTTTTACCCACGGTTATCACCCTTGCGTTCATAATATCGGCAAGTTTGTAATAGCAAAACCTTATAAACGGCAGATATCCTTCGCTCGAATACCTGTACTTTTTAAGCAGGACCACGGGATAACTTTCAGCCGCAGTTTCGAATTCCGAAAGCCCTTTGCCGTAGCTTACGGCGTTTATTCCCTTTTCCAGAACTGGATATATTTCTCTGAATTTAAATTTATCCTTCATCTCGTCGGGAGTTTTTTCGCAAAGGAATTTAAGGTCTTCCTGGGACATTTCCCCCGTATGCACGAAAAACTCTTTGGCTTTACCGTAATTTCTCGTCCTTATAGCGACGTTTACGTTTATGAAATCGGCTTTGGCTTTTAATATATCGGTCAAAATGCGATCTTTTATTTTAAGCGCGAAAAGCTCTTCGTAAAGCGCCTTTACGAAAAGCCCGTTGATATACTTTCCCGTCGCCTGCCCGTCCACAAAAGCCTTATCCACCGCGGAAAGCGCGTTCGCCATAAACTTGGGCAGTTCGTCGTAGTCGTCGGCAAATACCTTTTCTTTAAGCCGCTTTACGTCGAAAAGCCCTTCTTCCGAAAGCATATCGGCGTAATCGGTTTTAAGAAATTTCGCTTTCACGAGCGCTTCGGCGTTCTTAAAGTCGGCGGGAAACAACAGGAGTTTTTTGAAATTTTCGTCGGGAGATTCTTCCCTTACGAAAGTCATTAATCGCCCGTATTCCGTTTCTATGACCTTTTCGGCGTCGGGATTTTCGTCGGACGTTCTCTCTCCGCCGAAATTGACTTCGGCGAATATCCCGAAAATATCTTCGGTTTTCTCCGCTTCTATAAGCCGTTTTATTCTTTCCGCGCCGAAAAGCGTTTTTTCGGAAACGACCGCCCGTGCGCTCGAATAAAGTACGTTACTCATAAATCACCCGAAAAGTTTTTGCGCGACTTCGAAAGTATACTCTTCCTTTTTGCTCTCGACTATCCCTTTGAAAGTAAGATCTTTGTCGCAAAACTTACCTATAAGTTTTATTCCGCCGATAAAATCTCCGCGCTGTTTTTGCACGGACATCCCTTTCGCCTTGTAAAAAGCCGCGTTTTCGAAATCTTTTTCCGACAACACTCCGTCACTTGATAGCACTATGACGTCGCCCGCTTCGCAACACCCTTCCGCCAGTTTAAGAACGAACTTCAAGTAATCGGGTTTTTTAAGGTCGCAAAGTTTTTTATAAACGAGTGCGAAAACTTCGTCTATCGCCCGCTGTTTCGCTTGCAAAACGATCTTTTTGACTTCCATATTCGCTACGATCTTGCGTCTTTCAACTATTTCCGCTTTTGCTTTGGCGATAGTTTTTTCCTGCTCTTCGCTGTATCTTTTAGCCCACTCTTCGGCTTCTTCCTTTAAGTTAAGAGCGTAAGTATCCGCGCCCAAAACGTTGTTTTCGGCTTTTTTCTCGGCGTCCTTTATGATTTTATCGATAATCGACTGTTTGCCTTCCATGACTGACCTACGGTAAAAGCAATATGGAAACGACGAGCCCTAAAATAGCGTAAGTTTCGACCATCGCGGGGAACAGTATGAGTTTGCCCGAAATGGATTCGTTCTTCGCTATCGCGTAAATACCGCCGACAGCGGTCTTGCCCTGCAAAATGCCCGAAACCAAGCCCGTTATCATAAGCGGCAACGACGCGCCGAATATTCTCGCGCCGGTTACCGCCGCTTCCGCGGCTTCCGCTCCGACGAGTCCCGCCGCCGCGCTTAAGCCCAGTATTCCGAACACGAATCCGTATATACCCTGCGTTGCGGGGAGCACCACGAGAATAAGCACTTTGCTGAACTTTTTAGGTTCGTCGGCAAGTACGCCCGACGCCGCGGAACCGGTGAAATAAAGTCCGATAGCCGAACCCACGCCGCATAAACCCGCGCACAGCGCTAATCCTAAAATCGCTAATGTTTGTCCTGACATAAAAACCTCCGTTTTTACATTATTTTTTATTTATTTACGGCGACGTATTTAAGTTCCGAACCGAGCGGTCTGAACTTATTTCCTTCGCCCGTGTAGAATTTAGAGAAGAACTCTATATACTGCAATCTGCTGACGTGGATATACGCGCCGAGAACGCCCATGGCAAGGTTGAAAATATGCCCCACGAGAAAGATAAACCCGCCGAAGACGTAGCCAACAATCCCGCTCGAAAACATACCGACCGCCATATCGTTGAAAGTCTGCGCTATTATCATGCCCGAAAGCATAAGTCCGAAAACTCTGGCGTAACTTAAAATATCGCTCATTATACTTATTAGTCCGTAGAAAGTTCCCAGAAATTTGGAAACTTTGGAAAATCCCTTGGCTTTCACCGCCGCGCCGACCGCCGCGCACAATAAAGACACGACGACCATTATAAGCCCGGGGGTAGCCGCCCTGTCGAAGAAGGCTTTTACGCCGTCGTCGAGATTTTCAAGAACGCCCGGCATAAGGTAACCCAAAAGGAAATTAAAGCACGCAAACACGAATCCCGCAAAAAATGTTACCCAACTCAAACCTTCGAGTATTCCGCCCAAAACGTCGCCCTGCATAAACAGATTTACGGCTTTTAAGAAATACCCCACCGCTATCTGCAAAACGCCGAGCGCAAGACAGCCGACCAGAATTATCATGAGATTGTCTATTCCGTTGCCATCGGGCACTGGACTCGGCAAAACGCTGAAAGGCAATACCGCAAACCCGAACAAGGAATTGAACAGCACCCCGAAGATAACCGTCGCAATCCCGCCGAAAGCAATTAGATACCAGAGTTTCTTCGCTCCGCCTTCGGTCTTTATTCTTTTTGCAAGCACGAAACCCATCGCCGCCATAAGTATCCCGTAGCCGATATCCGCCATTATAGCGCCCATAAGCAGAAGGAAAAAGAAAGTTACCGCCCCGTTGGGATCCAACTCTCTGTAATCGGGCGAAGAATAAAGGTCGGTAACGAATTCCGCCTGTTTTACGAATTTATCGTTTTTGACGAGAGTGGGAACGACGTCTTCCTTATTAGGCTCGGAAAATTCCACGAACACGGCGTCCGACGCCATGTGGACTGCGGACTTTACTTCTTCGGCTTTTTCCGACGGAACGTAGCCTTCTAAAATAAAGGTCTTCGCCGTGCAGGAAAATTTTTCCGCGTCGCGGAGTTTTTCGGTCTCGAAATAGTAATAGTCCGACAAAAGTTTGAAATCTTTTACCGCTTTTGCGTCCTTACATACCGCTTTATATATATCTTCGGTTTCTTTTTCCAACCGCGCTATCGCGCTTTTCGATTCCGATATCTTTTCTTTTGCCGTAGCGTCGAAAGAGTACGGGCACTTGGTAAAGCCGCGTTCGTTGAGTTTTAAAAAGACGGTTTCCGTCTTTTCTTCGGCACACACCACGCATACGACCGAAGTCTGACCTTTTACGGGTATTTCCGCGCTTACCAAATCTTCTTCTTTTAAGTCCGACAAGAGTTTCACCGCGTCGTCGCCACCCATAGTGCCGAAAAACACCTGCGAAGTTCTGGTCGGCGCAAAGTCGCTGAATTTATCGGGCAGATTTTCGTAAAGTTTCAGCCCGTTTATAAGGCTGTTAAGAGTCGCTTTTTCGCTTTTTATCTCGGTTAGCCGCGCGGCATATTTTTCCGACTTTTCGATTTTCATAAAAGTCGCGTTTTCTCCGTTTCTCACCGACAAAAAATCGTCGAGTGCGACGGGAATTACTTCGTTTTCCGAAAAATCTTCGGGATAAAAATCGCGTTTTTTGCACTGTCTTAAGACGTCCGCATAAAACGCGACGGCTTTTTCCGCCCGTTCGCACTTCGACACGGCGTCCGCGATATCCGACTCCGTAAGAACGCGGAAAGTGTCCGAATACTCCTTTGTTTCGGACAGCTCTACGTTGCTCGTTTTATACAGAGCGTTCAATATTTTTTGTTTTTGAGAATTAAGCCCCATGAGCCTAATTTTCAACATCTTTACGATCGCCATTTATTTCAGTATTCTATCCACGATCTCGGAAGCGACGGCATCCGTTTTCTTCTTAGTTTCTTCGAACGTCTTTTCGGCGTCGAGCGTTCCCTTATCTATCGCGGCGTTATAAAGAGCGTCTGCGGCTTCTTCCGCCTTCGCTATCTCGGACGCCTTGTGAACTTTCGCTCTCGCCACGGCGGTATTCTTTACGGTCTCCGCCGCCTGCTCGCCGTCGAGTTTTATCTTTTTGGCTTTTTCCGCGGATAAATTCACTATATTTTCGGCTTTTTCTTCCGCCTGCAATATGGAAGAAATGACTTCGTTCATAAAACACCCCGATAAAAGAATAATTACAACAAATTAAAAATATTATATCTTAAAGGCCCGTTTTAGTCAAGTGATTTAACGTTATGCGCCGCACATAAACGCTCTTATTCCGCCATTTTCCGCAAGATATCACGTCCGCAAAAATTTTTGAAATAAATTTAAATTAACCCCGAAAAATACTTGCCTTTTATTTCCAAATTTGGTATATTAGTTTAGCGGTGGCAATCGTGGGAGCATAGCTCAGCTGGGAGA
>DBVR01000028.1:1270-1500 GCA_002308755.1 Christensenella sp. UBA1259 | reverse complement strand
CGGGAATGGCTCAGTGGTAGAGCGTTGCCTTGCCAAGGCAAATGTCGCGAGTTCGAATCTCGTTTCCCGCTCCATTTTTTTTATTAGGGGATTTTTCCCTTTAAGGCGCCATAGCCAAGTGGTAAGGCACGGGTCTGCAAAACCTTTACCCCCAGTCCGAATCTGGGTGGCGCCTCCAAATATTGCCGAAGTGGCGGAATTGGCAGACGCAAGGGACTTAAAATCCCTCG
>DBVR01000028.1:0-1229 GCA_002308755.1 Christensenella sp. UBA1259 | reverse complement strand
GCACCAACAAAAAAGCGTGATTTTTTCAAATCACGCTTTTTCTTATTCTTTTTGTAATTCCGAAGAAATCAATCTTTTTTCTGGGTTTCCTTAGGTTCCGGACCTTCGGGTTTAGCAATCCCTTCCTGCGCCATAACCGCGTCGATTATCTTCTTGCCCCTTCTGTACGCAAGATTACTCTTAATGCGAAGAAGTGCGGGAACTTTCTCGTATTTCTTCGATTCGGCGGTTTCGACGGGTATGGGCGAATCGGCGTATTTCGCCGGATCGATCGCGGCGTAAAGCCTTACGTGTTTACCCGTTATCGTGATGAACGCAAGTTTCTTTCTCTTATAGTAGAACGAATCTCCGCTGAAAGAAATGCGGTTTCTCGCACCGTAGAATTTTATGTAATCCCTGAGATCGTAATATTTATGGCGAATATCGTACTCGCTGTTTCTGAGTTTCGTCTCAAACGACGCTCTCTTTTTTCCGGAGTTCAGTTTTCCGAATACGTCGCTTCCGTCGGTATTCTCTTCGCTTTCGTTCTCTTCTTCCGCTTTTTCTTCCGTTTCTTCTTCGGTCGCCGCTACGTCGTCGTTTTCTTCGGCAGCCTGCTCTTCTTCAACAGGTTCTTCCTTCTTATCTTCCGCAGGTTCTTCTTTCGCTTCGCACGGTTTATTCTCTTCATCGCCGCCCGTTACGAATTGTTTCGCAAAACCGAAACCTTCCTGTACCAGCGCCCTGATAGGAATATAGAGAATTACCAACGACAGAACGTTAAGCAGCATGGCGATTGCGAGAGTATAATAAGCAAGCCTGCCGTATATCTGCCCTTCTTCGATAAGCGGAAAAGTTAAAATAAGTAAAAACGGAAGGAACGCAAGCGCGATCGCGAAAAGAATTGCCGGCACTATAACGATACCTTTCTTCCTTTTTATCGCGAAAATAACGATGGCGAGAAAAGCTATCGCGTCGAATGCGAGAATCACGAGACCGATCATCGCAAACGGACTCTGGAATTTCATCGGTTGCCATATGGTAAGATAATTTTCCATAGCCTCTCTGAAACCGTGGATCCTGTCGCTTATCCCGATAAGTCCCGTAATGACCATGGACAGCAACAGCACCAAGACGCCTATGAACGACGCGCGCAAAACTTTTTTGTTTTCGTTCTGGTACTTTGACATAGTAAAAACTCCTTTGACATATATGTTCGAAGGCTTTTGCCTCTACGACATATTTTAGCA
>DBVR01000026.1:2321-20052 GCA_002308755.1 Christensenella sp. UBA1259 | reverse complement strand
CCGATGGTTCCGATGTTGATGTGCGGTTTGCTTCTGTCAAATTTAGCCTTTGCCATTATTGTTTCCTCCAAATTTTCTAAATAAAATAATAAAAATCGTTTCTTTTTCAATGTTGCGGAAGGTTCTTTTCCGTCCGCATTACCATTTTACAATAAAAAAACCTAATTGTCAACGGAAATTTTACGCTTTTTTGCCGATAATTTTTTCCGCTACCGATTTGGGCACTTCCGAATAGTGGTCGAACTGCATGGTGTAGTTGCCCCTGCCCTGCGTGCGCGAACGGAGATCCGTCGCGTACCCGAACATTTCCGAAAGCGGAATATGCGCGTCGATTACTTTTAATCCGTTCCTGTCTTCCGTGCCCTGTATGACACCGCGGCGCGCCGTAACGTTGCCCATAATATCGCCGAAATACGCTTCGGGGGTTACTATCTCCACTTTCATTATCGGCTCTAACAATACGCTCTTGGCTTTTGCAAGTCCGTCCTTTAACGCCATCGATCCGGCGATCTTGAACGCCATTTCCGAAGAGTCGACGTCGTGATAACTGCCGTCGTACACCGTTACTTTGAAGTCCACGACTTCGTAACCCGCGAGTATTCCCGTCTTCGCCGCTTCCATTATACCCTTGTTTATCGGTTGGATAAACTCTTTCGGGATAGATCCGCCCACCGTTTCGTCTACGAATTCGTAGCCTTTGCCCGGTTCTTGCGGTTCTAAGCGTATCTTACAGTGTCCGTACTGACCGTGACCGCCCGTCTGACGCTTATAAAGCCCTTCGGCTTCCACCGCCTGACGTATGGTCTCTTTGTAGGCGACCTGCGGTTTACCGACGTTGGCTTCCACACGGAATTCGCGCAGCAGCCTGTCGACGATTATTTCCAGATGAAGTTCGCCCATGCCCGCGATTATGGTCTGTCCCGTTTCCTGATCGGTGTAGGTCTTAAACGACGGGTCTTCTTCCGCAAGTTTTGCAAGCGCAAAACCCATCTTTTCCTGCCCCGCTTTGGTCTTGGGTTCTATCGCGACCTGTATAACGGGGTCGGGGAATTCCATTTTTTCGAGAATTATGGGGTGCGTTTCGTCGCAAAGCGTGTCGCCCGTGGTCGTTTCTTTAAGTCCTACCAAAGCGACTATCTCGCCCGCCGAAACTTCTTCCACTTCTTCGCGGTGGTTTGCGTGCATACGCAAAATCCTCGCAACCCTTTCCTTTTTGCCCTTTACGCTGTTGTAAACGTAAGAACCGGTTTTAAGAGTTCCCGAATACGCTCTGAAAAACGCGAGTTTACCGACGAAGGGATCCGCCATTATCTTGAACGCCAAGCCGCAGAACGGCGCGCTTGCGTCGGGAAGACGGTCCTCTTCTTCGCCCTTTGAATTAACGCCCTTTATCTCGCCGATATCCAGCGGGTTGGGAAGATAATCCACTATCGCGTCCAGAAGATTCTGCACGCCCTTGTTCTTGTAGGAAGAACCGCAGAGAACGGGGGTAACTTTCATGGCGAGAGTCGCCTTTCTCAATCCCTTTTTGATGTCTTCCAAAGGAAGGTCGCCTTCTTCGAAGTATTTTTCCATAAGGGCGTCGTCCTGTTCCGCGGCGAGTTCAACGAGTTCGGCGCGGATCTCTTCGACTTTGTCCTTGTACTCCGCGGGAATATCGGTGATCTCGATCTCTTTTCCCAGATCGTCCTTATAGATATCGGCTTTTCTCGTTAAAATATCGATAACGCCGACGAAGGTATCTTCTTTCCCTATCGGAAGAAGTATCGGGACCGCGTTGGTATGCAGTCTTTCTTTCATCATGTTCACGGCGTTTTCGAAATTCGCGCCGTTGATGTCCATCTTGTTGACGTACGCTATTCTCGGAACTTTATACTTGTCCGCCTGCCGCCACACCGTTTCGCTTTGCGGTTCGACGCCGCCTTTCGCGCAGAAAGTCGCCACCGCGCCGTCCAAAACGCGCAGAGACCTTTCCACTTCCACGGTAAAGTCGACGTGTCCGGGAGTATCTATAATGTTTATACGGTGATCTTTCCAGTAGCAGGTCGTAGCCGCCGAAGTTATCGTTATGCCGCGCTCCTGTTCCTGTTCCATCCAGTCCATCGTCGCCGCGCCTTCGTGCACTTCGCCGAGTTTGTGCGTCTTGCCCGTATAGAAAAGGATACGCTCGGTAGTCGTCGTCTTACCTGCGTCGATATGCGCCATTATGCCGATATTTCTGGTTAAACTCAAGTCGTTCTTGTTGGGCATAAATCCTCTCCGTTAAAATTTGTAGTGTGCAAACGCCTTGTTCGCTTCCGCCATCCTGTGGGTGTCTTCTTTCTTCTTCACTGCGCTGCCGGTATTGTTGAACGCGTCCACGAGTTCGCCCGAAAGCCTGTCGCACATATTGCGTTCCCCACGCTTTCTCGCGGCGATTACCAGCCAGCGGATAGCCAGCGTCTGCCTTCTTTCGGCGCGAATTTCGATAGGCACCTGATAGTTGGCGCCGCCGATCCTTCTCGCCTTCACTTCTACGAGCGGCATTATGTTGTTGAGTGCCGTTCTGAACATTTCTATCGGTTCCTGACCGACTTTCGCCGCCGCGCTCGTAAACGCGTCGTACACTATTCCCTGCGCTATTCCCTTTTTCCCGTCGAGCATTACCTGATTGATGAGTTTGGTAACCACTTTGTCGTTATACACGGGATCGGGCAGCACGTCTCTTTTCGCTATATTGCCACGTCTTGGCATAATAAGTCCTCCTTTTTTTGTTTTTGCCTTTCGGCTGCCGCTTTCGCGGCGGTAAGGTTTTAACCTTTAAGTACAGCTATCGCTTGCCGTAAGGTAGCGAACCTTCTGTCTTTCGACATACTGCCTACCGATCGGTCAAAATTTTCCGAAATTCCGATTTCAAGTAGGTTAATGTTTTTTTGAAACTCTTATAATTTACGAATTATTTGGGTTTCTTTGCGCCGTATCTGGATCTTGCCTGTTTGCGGTTCGCAACTCCGGCGGTATCCAGCGCGCCGCGGATAATGTGGTATCTTACGCCCGGCAGGTCTTTCACCCTGCCGCCGCGAATCAGCACGGAACTGTGTTCCTGAAGATTGTGCCCTTCGCCGGGTATATAGACGATACCTTCTGCCTTATTAGTAAGCCTTACCCTTGCTATTTTACGCAACGCGGAATTAGGCTTCTTGGGGGTGGTGGTGGTAACCGTAAGGCATACGCCCCTCTTTTGCGGACATTCGTCCAGTATCGGGGATTTGGACTTGTAGGTTATCTTCTTCCTGCCCTGTCTGATAAGTTGTTGAATTGTCGGCATGCTTTACCTCCTTGATTTTTTTCGGAATATTTCGGAAAACGGACTTCGGAATTATCCGTTCTGAAACCTGTGCCCTTCGACTTTTCAGTCGAAATAAAATTTTATCACTTTTATCTTCGATAGTCAAACGTTTTTCGGACTATATCTCCGCCGTTTCCGAAGATTTTTCCGCCGAACGGGAAATTACCGTCTGCGGGGAAACGTTCTTGTAGTTTCTGATGCCCGTGCCTGCGGGAATAAGTTTGCCGATTATGACGTTTTCTTTGAGTCCCAAAAGCGGGTCTATCTTGTTCTTTATCGCCGCTTCGGTCAGAACTCTCGCCGTTTCCTGGAAGGACGCCGCCGAAAGGAAGGAATCCTTCGCGAGCGCGGCTTTGGTGATGCCCAAAAGCATTCTCTTGCCGGAAGGCGGTCTCTTGCCCGTTTCCGCCGCCGCTTTCGCCTCTTCTTCGAACCTGTAAACGTCGAGTTTTTCGCCGGGAAGAATATCGGTGTCTCCGGGGTTTTCGACCTGTATCTTTTTAAGCATCTGGCGAACGATTATTTCGACGTGCTTGTCGTTGATATCGACGCCCTGGCTGCGGTAAACGCTTTGTATCTCTTTAAGGATATAGTCCTGAACGCCCTTTATACCCTTGGTCTTCAATATATCCTGCGGATATACCGCGCCGCCGGTTAATACCGAACCCGGTTCTACCCTGTCTCCGCTCTTCACCGCAAGTCCCACGCCGAAAGGTATGACGTAATCCTTGCTTTCCCCTTCGTCGGTATTGACTACGACGTGTATTATCTTGTCTTTTTCCTGTACGTCCGCAACGCCGCCGTATTCGCAGACTATCGCCGCTCTCTTCGGCTTTCTCGCTTCGAAGAGTTCTTCGACTCTCGGAAGACCTTGCGTTATATCTCCCGTACTCGCTATACCGCCGGTGTGGAAGGTACGCATCGTAAGCTGCGTGCCGGGTTCGCCTATGGACTGCGCCGCTATTATACCGACGGCTTCGCCCACCTGAACGGGGTTGTTGTTGGACATGTTCTTTCCGTAACACTTGGCGCATACGCCGGTCTTGGACTTACAGGTGAACACGCTTCTTATCTCCACTTCGGTAACGCCCGCCTTTACTATGGCGTCGGCGTCGTCTTCGGAGATCATATTGCCTTTTTCTACGATTATTTCGCCCGTCTTGGGATCTACGACGTCCGCGGTAACGAATCTGCCCGCGATCCTGTCTCTCAATCCTTCTATTATCTCGCCTTTGCCGCCCGTTATCGCCGAAACCTTAATGCCCTTGGGGCTTTCGCCTTCGGCGCAGCAGTCGTCTTCCTGAACGATAACTTCCTGCGCGACGTCCACGAGCCTACGGGTAAGATAACCCGAGTCCGCCGTCTTTAACGCCGTATCGGCAAGACCTTTTCTTCCGCCGTGGGAAGAAATGAAGTATTCGAGAACCGAAAGTCCTTCGCGGAAACAGGACTTGACGGGGATCTCTATCGTTTTACCGTTAGGATCGGTCATAAGTCCGCGCATACCCGCAAGCTGCTTTATCTGGTCGATAGAACCCCTTGCGCCGGAGTTCGCCATCATAAGTATCGGGTTGAACTCGTCGAGAGTTTCCTGTAACTTTTCGGTAACGTCGTCGGTCGCCTGTTTCCAGATGGCGACGACCTTTTTATACCTTTCGTCGTCGGTGATAAAGCCTTTTTTGTAAAGGGCTTCCACTTTAAGAACGTGCTGTTCGGCTTCGTTTAATATAGCGGGTTTGTCTTTGGGCATATGCATATCGAAAACGCTGGTGGTGATAGCGCCTATGGTCGAATACTTGTACCCTAACGCCTTTATCTTGTCCAGCACTTCCGCCGCGCTGCTCGCGCCGTGGCGCTTGAAGCACGCCCCGACGATCTTCTGAAGATCTTTCTTGCCCGCGGGCTCTCCCGCCTTTTTCTTGTCGGTAGAACCGTCTATCTCGTACTTTAAGTAGTCTTCGGGAAGCACTCTTTCCACGAAACCGAGATCCTGCGGAACGGCTTCGTTGAAAATTATCTTACCGACCGAAGTCTTTATTCTGCCGGTAACCGTTTCGCCTTTTGCGGTAGTTACCGTTCTTCTTACCACTATTTCGTCCTGCAAACCGATCTTACCCGTCTGGTACGCCATGACCGCCTCTTCGGGCGAAGAGTAGGAAACGGTGTATTCGGGAACACCGTAAAGAGTGCCGCTATCGGACTTTTTGCCCTTTTCGTCGTACCTTTCGCCTATCCTTCTGCGGATAAGGGTAAGGTAGTAAGAACCCATGACCATATCCTGCGTGGGACTCATAACGGGCTTGCCGTCGGAAAGTTTAAGTATGTTGTTGGACGCGAGCATCAAAAATCTCGCTTCCGCCTGCGCTTCTATGGACAGCGGAACGTGTACCGCCATCTGGTCGCCGTCGAAGTCGGCGTTGAACGCGCCGCACACCAAGGGGTGAAGTTTTATCGCCCTGCCTTCTATAAGCACCGGCTCGAAAGCCTGTATCGAAAGCCTGTGAAGGGTAGGCGCACGGTTCAAAAGTACGGGGTGATCCTTTATGACTTCTTCCAAAACGTCCCAAACGACGGTTTTCATCTTTTCAACCGTGCGTTTGGCGTTCTTTATGTTGTGGCAGATATTGTTTTCCACCAACTTTTTCATAACGAAGGGCTTGAAAAGTTCTATCGCCATCTCCTTTGGAAGACCGCACTGATAGAGTTTGAGTTCCGGCCCTACGACTATAACCGAACGTCCCGAATAGTCCACGCGCTTTCCGAGAAGGTTCTGACGGAACCTGCCCTGTTTACCGCGCAGCATCCCCGAAAGGGATTTGAGTTCCCTGTTGCCCGCGCCGCTTATGGCTTTGCCGCGCCTGCCGTTGTCGATAAGCGCGTCCACGGCTTCCTGCAACATACGTTTTTCGTTTCTTATGATTATTTCGGGCGCGCCGAGTTCCATAAGTCTTCTCAAACGGTTGTTCCTGTTGATAACGCGGCGGTAAAGGTCGTTTAAGTCGCTCGTCGCGAATCTTCCGCCGTCGAGCTGTACCATAGGACGCAGTTCCGGCGGAATAACGGGAAGAACGTCTAATATCATCCACTCGGGACGGTTGCCGCTCTTTCTGAACGCTTCTATTATGTCTATTCTCTTTACGGCGCGAAGTCTTCTCTGTCCCGAAGTGTTTTCTTCGATTATCTTCTTGGCTTCTTCGCTTTCCTTATCGAGATCTATCGCCATAAGAAGTTCTTTTATGGCTTCCGCGCCCATACCGGTTTTAAAAGAACCGATACCGTATTTTTCTTCGTTTTCCTGTTTTTCCCTGTCGTTTATCACCTGCTTATATAAAAGCGGTGTGTCGCCGGGATCTAATACGACGTGGCTTGCAAAGTAAAGCACCTGTTCCAACGCTTTGGGGCTCATGTCGAGCATAAGTCCTATCCTTGAAGGCACGCCCTTAAAATACCAGATGTGCGAAACGGGGGCGGCGAGTTCTATGTGTCCCATACGGTCCCTACGGACTTTGCTTTTCGTCACTTCCACGCCGCACTTGTCGCAGATAACGCCTTTATATCTTATGCGTTTATACTTTCCGCAATGGCATTCCCAGTCCTTGGTCGGCCCGAATATCCTTTCGCAGAAAAGTCCGCCCATTTCGGGTTTCTGCGTTCTGTAATTTATGGTTTCGGGTTTAGTAACTTCGCCGTAAGACCAACTTCTTATTTTTTCCGGCGACGCCACGCCGATCTGAATTGAATCGAAATTGTTAAGTTCAAACATAAATGCGCCTCCTTACTCGTTATCCCCGTCGTCGAAATCGCCGAAATCGTCGGTCAGGTCTTCGTCGTCGAAATCGTCCGCCAGATCGTCGCCGTTCGGGATAGTGGTGTCTATCTCGTCGTCTTCGTCTTCGAACATATCCTTGTCGTAATCGAATTCGTCGGAAATATCGACGTCTTCGCTGTCTTCGAACAACGCTTCTTCCGCCTCCGTCCTTTCGGGCTTATCGATGGAAACTTCGTCCTTCGTCTCGGCTTCTCTGAATACCGGTATGTCGTCGTTATCGCTTTCGATAAGTTCTTTAAGCGAAAGTTCTTCCTTGTTCTCGGTAAGGACTTTTACGTCCAACGCCAAAGACTGCAACTCTTTAAGAAGTACCTTGAACGCTTCGGGAATACCCGGTTCGCTTATGTTGGTGCCCTTTACTATGGACTCGTAAGTCTTTACGCGCCCTACCACGTCGTCGGATTTGACGGTAAGTATTTCCTGTAATATATGCGCCGCGCCGTACGCTTCGAGCGCCCAGATTTCCATTTCGCCGAAACGCTGACCGCCGAACTGCGCTTTGCCGCCCAAAGGCTGCTGCGTAACGAGACTGTACGGCCCCGTGGAACGCGCGTGTATCTTGTCGTCGACCAGGTGGTTTAACTTTATCATGTACATCTGACCGACGGTAACCCTGTTTTCGAAGGGTTCGCCCGTCCTGCCGTCGTAAAGCTGTATCTTTCCGTCCACTTCCCCGTCGGGATTGACGAAATTGTTTTCTTTTAAGAGTTCCTTTATGTCGCTTTCCGTCGCGCCGTCGAATACCGGCGTCGCTATCTTCCAGCCGAGTTGCTTACATACGAGCCCCAGGTGTACTTCGAGAACCTGTCCTATGTTCATACGGGAAGGAACGCCCAAGGGGTTAAGTACTATCTGCAAAGGCGTGCCGTCCGCCATGAAAGGCATATCGCTTTCCGAAAGCACGCGGGAAACGACGCCCTTGTTTCCGTGGCGTCCCGCCATCTTGTCGCCGATACCTATCTTACGCTTCTGCGCTATATACACCCTTACGAGTTTGTTTACGCCGGGCGACAGTTCGTCTTTGTTCGCTCTCGTGAATATCTTGACGTCGACGACGATTCCGCCTTCGCCGTGCGGAACTTTTAAGGAAGTATCCCTTACTTCTCTCGCCTTATCGCCGAATATGGCGCGTAAAAGCCTTTCTTCGGGGGTGAGTTCCGTTTCGCCTTTCGGCGTAACTTTACCGACTAAGATGTCGCCGCTAGAAACTTCCGCGCCGATACGGACTATACCGTCTTCGTCGAGATCTTTAAGCGCGTCTTCGCCGACGTTGGGGATATCTCTCGTTATTTCTTCTTCGCCGAGACGGGTGTCCCTTGCCTCGGTCTCGTATTCTTCTATATGGATGGTGGTGAATACGTCTTCTCTTACGAGTTTTTCCGAAAGAAGTATCGCGTCTTCGTAGTTATACCCTTCCCAGCTCATAAAGCCGATAAGGATATTCCTGCCGAGGGCGAGTTCGCCGTTCTTCGTCGAAGGTCCGTCGGCTATGGTCTGTCCCTTTTCCACCTTTTCGCCCTTGTCGACGATAGGTCTCTGGTTAAGGCACGTCCCTTGGTTGCTCCTTTCGAATTTTTTAAGTATATATTCTCTGTCGCTGCCGTCTTCTTCGGTGATAACTATTCTATCGCTCGCGACGCTCTTGACCGTGCCGCTTTCCTTCGCGCTCACCATAACGCCGGAATCGTACGCTATCCTTCTTTCTATACCCGTCGCGACTATGGCGTTTTCGGGGCAAAGCAGCGGGACTGCCTGACGTTGCATGTTCGAACCCATAAGGGCGCGGTTGGTATCGTCGTTTTCAAGGAAAGGTATAAGCGCGGTCGCCACCGAAATAAGTTGTTTCGGCGAAACGTCCATATAATCTATGTTTTCCTTGACGTCTTCGGTTATCTCGGCGCGCCTTCTGCACGAAACGCGGTCTCTTTCGAAATATTTGTTGTCGATAAGCGGTTCGTTAGCCTGCGCGACGGTGTAGTTGTCTTCTTCGTCGGCGGTAAGGTAATGCACTTCTTCGGTAACGACGGTGGAAATGGTCCCGTCGTCGTTGACGGTGTGTATAACCTTTCTGTACGGCGTTTCTATAAAGCCGAATTCGTTTACCTGCGCGTAGGCGGTAAGCGAAGTTATAAGTCCTATGTTCTGACCTTCGGGGGTTTCTATCGGGCACATTCTGCCGTAATGCGTGTAGTTGACGTCGCGGACGTCGAAAGTAGCCCTGTCTCTGTTGATACCGCCCGGCCCCAACGCCGAAAGTTTACGCTTGTGCGTAAGTTCCGCTATCGGGTTGGTCTGATCCATAAATTGCGAAAGCTGCGACGAACCGAAGAATTCCTTTATCGCGGAACTCACGGGACGCACGTTTATAAGCCCCTGCGCCGAAACTTCCTTGGGATCCTGCGTCTGCATACGTTCCTTTATGACTCTTTCCAGACGGGAAATACCGATACGGAACTGGTTTTGCAGAAGTTCGCCCACCGAACGTACGCGGCGGTTGCCCAAGTGGTCTATGTTGTCCACCGAGTTAAGTCCGAAGTTAAGGTCGAGATTGACGGAAACCGACGCCACCACGTCGTCCACCGTAACGTGCTTGTGGTTGAGTTTGTCCATAAGCGGGCGGACGTCTTTCTTTTCTTCGGCGGTAAGACGGTCTTTCGCGTCGTCTTTTAAGAGTTCGTAGAACCTTACGCAGGCGTTCACGAATTTTATCCTTACTTCCTTCGCCTTTTCCTGATTCTTCTTGTCTTCGGGCTTTTCTTCGCCTTCGGGAATATCCGCTTCTTCGGTGTAATATATATCGTTTATTTCTTTTTTGAGTATCTCGGCGGCGTTTTCCGCACCTTCTTTAAGGGCGGTATCCTTTACCTTTTCGGCAAACTTGACCGCGGGATAGTAAACGTAGTCCAAAAGTCCGAACTTCGCGGGATTAACTCCGAAGATCTCTTTGAAACTCACCACGTTGTTGGCTATTATCTTGTGGCGTTTGCCGTCTATGTCGGCAAAGAACACGTTGATACCGGCGTTCTGTATGCTTTCCGCCTGCGCCTTGTTGATATAGTCGCCTGCGCGGGCAAGTATTTCGCCGTCTTCCGAAATTACGTCGTCCGCACTCTTTAAGCCGACGATACGCGCTCCGAGACGGAGTCTTTTATTGAATTTATACCTTCCCACTCTCGCAAGGTCGTAGCGTCTCGCGTCGAAGAAAAGGTTTTTAAGGTGCTGTTTGACGGCGTTATCGGTAGGTATCTCGCCGGGGCGCAGTCTTCTGTACAGGTCGAAAAGCCCTTCGGTCTCGGTCTTGGCGGTGTCTTTGGCGGCGGTGTTGACTATCATCTCGTCTTCGCCGAAAAGTTCCGCAAGTTCTTCGTCCGAACCGAACCCCAACGCCCTTAAAAGCACCGTGGCGGTGAGTTTTCTCGTCCTGTCGACGTGTACCCATAATACGTTCTGGGAATCCTGTTCGAATTCCAGCCACGCGCCTCTCGACGGCATGACCGTCGTGCCGAAGAGTTTCTTACCCGACTTGTCCAGCTGCATATCGTTGTACACGCCGGGGGAACGCACGAGTTGCGATACTATTACCCTTTCCGCCCCGTTGATGATGAACGAACCGTTATCGGTCATCAGCGGGAAGTCGCCCATAAACACGTCCTGATCCATTACTTCGTCGGTAACCTTGTTCACGAGCCTTACCTTCACCCTTAAAGGAAGAGCGAAAGTCGCGTCCCTGTCTCTGCATTCTTTTTCGGAATACTTCGGAGTCCCGTCTAAACTGTGATCCAAAAAGTACAGTTCGAAGTGGTCCGAATAGTCGGTTATGGGAGAAAAATCTTCCAGAACCTCGCTTATCCCTTCGCGGATAAAAGCGTCGTAGGAGTCTTTCTGAATCTTAACGAGATACGGCAGTTCTATGGCTTCTTTTATCTTGCTGAAAGTTTTTCTCTTTATCTTGCCGCATTCGATCTCCGGTAGTTTTCGTGCCATCTACACACACTCCTTGAAAATTAAATTTGTGCGTTCGCCCTGTTTACAAAAATAATTTTTTGTTGTATAATACTTTTCGGGCGGAACGAATATGGTTAAATCAGTTCAAAAAACACCGATTTTCGACGTTTTCCCTTATTTTTTCGGGAAATTTTATCGCAAAAAAGCGATAATAACCGATATTAACCTATCATAATGCATTTTATAATGATATCTTAATTCCGTCAAGTTGTCAAGCGATTTTATAAACTTTTTTAAAATTTTAAAAAACGGGGAGTTCTCAATGCGGATAGACAAGTTTTTAAAGGTTTCGAGACTGCTTAAAAGAAGGACCTTGGCGGCGGAAGCCGCCGACTGCGGCAGGGTACAAATAAACGGCCGCGTGGTAAAACCCGCCCACGAAGTAAAGGTCGGGGATATCGTCGAGATAGGTTTTAAGAGCGGCGCGGTGAAATTTAAGGTTCTCGCAGTAAAAGAGACGGTGAGAAAGGAAGAGGCGGAATCTCTCTACGAGATACTGCCCGAATAAAGGAAACTATGAACAGCGTTATAATACTTGCGGCGGGCACGGGTTCCCGCGCGAAACAGAATAAAAACAAAATACTCGTTCCCGTGGGCGGCGGGGATAATTCCCTTATCCGTTCTCTTTCGGCGTTTTTAAAAAGCGGACTTTTCGGCGAATATATAGTGGCGGTGAATAAGTCCGACGAAAAAGAGATAAAATCTTTTCTTCCCGAAACGGTAAAGACGGTAACGGGCGGCAATACCCGCACCGAGTCGGTGAAAAACGCCCTTAAAGAAGTTACGGGCGATTACGTACTTATCCACGACGCGGCAAGACCTTACCTTTCCGAGCGGCTTATAAAAGACTGCCTTGCAGCGGCTGAAAAACACGGCGGGGCGATACCCGTCGTACCTTCCCGCGATACCGTTTGCGAAGCAAAAGACGGAAGGATAACAGATTATCTCGGGAAAGACGGACTGTTTTCGGTACAGACCCCGCAGGCTTTTGATACGGCAAAACTGCGCGAAGCTTACGCCTTTGCAAAAGATAAGGCGTTTAACGACGACGGTGAAGTATATAAAAACCGTTTCGGCGAACTTTTCGCCGTTACAGGCGACAAGGAAAACGTGAAACTTACCTACCCCGAAGACTTTGCAAAGTTTTCGCAAAAAGAATACCGTTTCGGGACGGGGTTCGACTGCCACAGACTCGTAACGGGAAGAAAACTAATACTCGGCGGCGTGGAAATACCGCACGACAAGGGGCTTTTGGGGCACTCTGACGCCGACGCGCTCGTTCACGCCGTAATGGACGCCGTACTTTCCGCCTGCGCCATGCGGGATATAGGATATTATTTCCCCGACACCGACGAAAGGTATAAGGACGCCGACAGTATGGAACTTTTGAAGACGGTTTTAAATTTGATAGCGAAAAAGGGATTCGAAGTGTCTTCGGTATCCGCCGTCGTTATGGCGGAAAAGCCGAAACTTAAAAACTTTATCCCCGCTATCACGGAAAGTCTTGCCGCCGCCCTTTCGCTGGACGTAAGCGCCGTCGGGCTTTCCGCCACCACTCTGGAAGGCTTGGGATTTGTCGGCAGAGAAGAAGGTATCTGCGTTTCCGCAACGGCGACGGTAATAAAACTCTGATTTTTGCGAAAAATTTATAATAAACCCCTGCCGAAATTGCTTTAAGGCAATTTCGGCAGGGGCGTTTTCGTTTTTTATACGCAACCTTTTGCGCTTCTACACGCTCGCCTTTACGGCGTCTTCGAAGACTTTGCAAAGTTCTTCGGCGCGGCGGGCGTTTTCGTCCTTTACGCAGATATAGAACTTTATCTTGGGTTCGGTGCCGCTGGGGCGCACGATGACCGAAAAGTTTTCGCCTTCCATTTTTATGACGTTGCTTTTCGGCAGGTTATCCACACCCTTGCCGTAGTCTACGAAATTCTTTACGGCGTATCCTCCTATCTCTTTCGGCGGGGCGTTCCTTAAACCGTCCATATAGTTTTCCATATATTCCATACCGCTCTTGCCTTCGAAATATTTGGAGTAAAGCCCCGACTTATAATAGCCGTATTTCTCGTAAAGGCTTTCAAGGGCGTCTTCCAGAGAAAGCCCCTGCGCCGCGTAGTAGCACACCGTTTCCGCAAGCGTCATTACCGCCGAAACGGCGTCCTTGTCCCGCGCATGCGTGCCCACGAGATAGCCGTAACTTTCTTCCATACCGAAAACGTAATTCTCGTTTTTATAGGTATCTATCGCTTCGCCTATGTACTTAAAGCCCGTAAGCACGTTTTTAACGCCCACCCCGAAAGACGCGGCTATATCTTCCGCAAGCGGAGTGGTAACTATGGTCTTTACTATATACGGGTTATTCGGCAGACTGTTTTCGGCGGCTTTATATGAAAGTATAAAGTTTTCCATAAGCGCGCCCGTTTCGTTGCCGTTGAAAAGCCGCGCCGAACCGTCTTCGCGCACCACCGCTATCCCCATCCTGTCGGCGTCGGGATCGGTCGCGATAACGAGTTTTGCCCCGACCTTTTTGGCAAGATCCACCGCAAGCGACAACGCCGCCTTTTCTTCGGGGTTGGGGAAAGGACAGGTGGTAAAGTTCCCGTCGGGATATTCCTGTTCCGGCACTATAACGTAGTTTTCTATACCCATTTTCGCAAAAAGTTTCTTGACGGGAAGTCTGCCCGTGCCGTTCAGCGGCGTATAAACTATTTTAGGGATATACTTTTTATCGACGGGAAGACGGTTTTTCATCACGTCGTCTATAAATTCGTCCAAAAGTTCTTCGCCGACGTACTCTATCAGGGAATTATCGGGCGTAAAGTCGTTGAAATACCCGTATTTTTCTATACTCGCGGTTATGGCGTCCGCCGCTTCGGAAGTTATCTGACAACCCTTTTCGTTGTACACCTTATAGCCGTTGTATTCTTTGGGGTTGTGGCTTGCGGTAACGACAATACCTGCGCCGGTTTTAAGTTTTCTCACGGCGTAAGAAAGTACCGGCGTGGGCATAAGCCTGTCGAAAAGATACGCCTTTATCCCTTTCGAAGACATTATCTCGGCGGAAAGAAGAGCAAACTCTTTACTCATATTCCTGCTGTCGTAGGCTATGGCGACGCTCTTTTCTTTGCCGCTATCTAAAACGTAATCGGCAAGTCCGAAAGTCGCCCGCCCTACGGTATAGATATTCATGCGGTTAGTACCCGCGCCGAGTTTTCCGCGAAGCCCCCCCGTGCCGAAAAGAAGTTGCGTAAAAAACGCGTCGCTTAATTTCTCGGGATCGTTTTTTAACGCCTTTAACTCCGAAGAAACTTCCGGATCTTTCGCGGAAGTCAGCCACTCTTTGAAAATCTTTTCAATATCCATTTTTTCCACCGTATTTTATTTTTTTATTATTTAAGGAACACCGCGGGCGAGTACAGATACCCCTGGTAACAGTCGCAACCTATTTCGTGCAATACCGCGCGCTGTTCCTGCGTTTCGACGAACTCCGCGAGCACGGTAAGTTTAAGAGTCGAAGCAAGTTGCGTTATCGAAGAAATTATCTGCCTGCAATTTTCGTGCGTCGAAAGTCCTTTTACAAGCGAACCGTCGAGTTTTATCTCGTCGAACAGACTGTCTTTTAAGTAATTTATCGAAGTCTGCCCCATCGAGAAGTCGTCTATCGCAAGGGTGAAGCCCATTTCACGCAAAGTCTTCAACGCCGCTATGGACTCTTCGCTGAAAGATAAAGCCGCCTGTTCGGTAACTTCTATGCAGAGATGGAGTCCCTTTACGTTTTCTTTCTCGTCGAGATCTTTGCAGAACTGCAAGAATCTCGGCGTTATCACCGTCGTGCCCGTAACGTTGACGGAAATCACCGCGTCTTTGCCGAACTTTGCGGCGACCTTTTCCCTGTCGGCTATGGCTTTAAGCATTACCGCTTCTTCCATTTCGGGCAGGAACCCGCCTTCTTCGGCGAGTTTTACGACGAGCGGCGGATACAGTACGCCGTGTAAGTGGTGATTATATCTTAAAAGCGCTTCCACGCCTATGCACTTGCCTTCGTAGTCGTATTGCGGCTGATAGGCAAGCACGATTTTATCTCTGAGTCTGTGTTTGATGTCGGCGCATAAGGATTTCGCGAAATCTTCGTAGATATTGCCGAGAGTAGTTATCTTTACCGAAGCGAGCGCCGCTTCGTTGGCGCGGAAATAGTCCATGAACTCCGCGTAGTTGCGTTTCATGCTCTCTTCCGACTGTCTGTCTAAAAGCCTGACGAACGGAAAATAGATAAGCACGCCCACGGCGATATTGAATACCTGTAACAGCGCGCCGGCAAACGAACCCGTCGCCGTGAGTCCGCCGAGAACGACCGGCGTCGTCCAAACGACTTCGTGGGTTATCATGGGCACTATCCCCGCATATATCGCAAGGTACGCCGCCGAATAGCACACAAGCGGCGTAAGCAGGAACGGTATCAACATTATGGGGTTCAATATTATCGGCAGTCCGAATACCATAAGTTCGTTTATGTTGAAGATCATAGGCAGCGCGGCGGTATAGCCGAGACCTTTCCGCGCGCGGCTCTTGGAAAATATAAGTATGGCGATAAGAAGGCATATAGCCGCTCCGCAACCGCCCATAAGAACGAAACAGTCGAAAAACTCTTTGGTCAAAACGTGCGTCGGGGCAATCTGATTTTCCGCAAGGTGAACGGTAAAAGTTTTTTCCATCACGCTTTCTAACGTGTCGCTGCCGTGGATACCGAAAAACCACAGCGTAGACGACAACAGCACGAACATAAAGCCCTTGAAGAACCCGTCGGGCAGGATAGAAAAGAAGGAGTCGAAGGCTTCTATTAAAAGGGAACGGAAGGAATCGACGCCGAATACGGCGATGACCGAAAGGTTTACGAAAGCGAAAACGACGACGACTATGGCGATAGGAAAGAGCGTCGCCAGCATCCTGTTGAATTCCCTGTCCGCACCGCCGGTAAAGATATAACGTTTGCGGGTGCGGAAGAATTTATCGAGAACAAGATACAGTGCAGAAGCCCCTATCCCCGTGATAAGGGCGAGAAACATGGACTTCGGTCCCATGTTGGCGATACTGAAACTCGTTTCCCACGCGCCGTTATCGGTGGTAAGGTACACGCCCGCAAGAATAAAGAACGAAGAGAGCGCCGCAAATACCGCGCCGCCGTGCACCGACTTGTCGTCGGCTTTTAATTTCATATAAGACCTGCTTATTGAGTAGGTCATATACACCGATAAGACGCCGAAAGTCGCTTTGTTTACGAAGTCTGACAGTTTCGCGATAAACCCGTTGAGAAAAGTCGTTATAAAATCCTGATAGCCCTGTATCGGAAACTGATTTATTACCAGCGCGAACGCACCTATTATCAAAATCGGTATCATGTTGACGAGACCGCTTCTTATAACGCGCACGATCGTCGCCTGTTCGGTTTTTCTTACGAAAGAGACTAACCTTTCTTTGCTGCCCATATTTTTCCCTTAAGAACATTTAAATTATTACAGTATATTATTTTATCATACACGCTTCAATTTATCAACGGTATGGACGCGGTTTTTCGGGAAATTTTTGTAAGGTCGGAGACTCTGCGCGGGGGCGTTTTCCGCGGTTTCGGCAAAACACGGCAAGAAGGGCTAAAACTTTTTTTATTTACCCGCCGTTTTCGGGTTATTTTTGTATCGGGAAAAACGCATGGAAGTTTACGTCGAATACGTTTTTACGGATAATTTCGTTATAGACTACCTTATTCTTAAACTTACCTGCCTTATCGCGGGGAAAAGGGTGAAAACTTCCCGACTGCTTTCATGCGCGTTTTTCGGCGCGGTGTTCGCCGTCCTTTTCCCGCTTATCGAAAACCCCGCTATATCTCTTCCCGCAAAGATAACTTTCGGGCTTTTAACGGTAACCGCCGCAGTAAAGTCCGACGGGTTTACCGACTACCTTTTTACGGCGGGGGTGTTTTTCGGGGTAACTTTTCTGACGGGCGGCGCGATAATAGGCGCGTTTTCCCTTCTGGGGCTGAACTACTCTTCGGAATACGCGATAGGGCTTATGATACTACCCGTCTATATCGTACTTAAAACGGCGACGGAAATAATAAAAAAATGCAAAACGGCAAAGGTAACGGAAAAATTTTCCGCAAGCGTCGAAATAACGGTAAACGGCGTTACCGTCGCCTGCCGCGGGTTTTTCGACACGGGAAACTCTTTGTACGACGGGCTTTCGCCCGTTATCGTTATAGATAAAAAACTCGCGGAAAAGTTTTTCATCGACGTAAAATCTCTGCCCCGCTTAAAACCCGTCGCCGTCTTTACGGCGACGGGCACGGCGAAAAAAATGTCGCTTAAAAATGTACGGGTAATAATATATTACGGCGGCGAAAAGAATATATTTAATAACGTAACGGCGGCGATAGCGGACTTAAAAAACCCGTCTTTCGACGTCTTGCTGCACCCCGATCTTATGGAGGTAAAAAATGTCGGACTTAAAACTTCTGAAAGCGTTTCTTAAACTGTTTTCCATAAACGGAAACGTACTGCACTACGTCAACGGCGGGG
>DBVR01000026.1:0-2312 GCA_002308755.1 Christensenella sp. UBA1259 | reverse complement strand
GGACGTTTTGCCTTCGCCGTATTCCGCCGAAGAAGAGGCGGAACTCGTTACCCGTATGGAAAAGGGCGAAGAAAAGATCCGCGACCTTTTAGTCGAACACAACCTACGGCTTGTCGTGTATATCGCAAAAAGGTTTCAGAACACGGGGATAGATATGGACGACCTTATATCGGTGGGAACGATAGGCTTAATAAAAGCCGTCGGAAGTTTTTCGTTGGACAAGAACGTAAAACTCGCCACCTTCGCTTCCCGCTGCATAGAAAACGAGATACTTATGTATTTAAGGCGCAGCGCGAAGATAAAGAACGAAGTTTCCTTCGACGAACCTTTAAACGTGGACGCCGAAGGCAACGAACTCGCCCTTTCCGACGTTATGGGCACCGATTCCGATATGGTCTATAAGCGCATAGAAAACGGCGTTGAAAACGACCTGCTGAAAGAAGCCCTTAAAAAACTCAATAAGCGGGAAAGGATAATAATGGAATTAAGGTACGGACTTAACGGCGAAGACGAAAAAACGCAAAAAGAAGTCGCCGACATGATGGGAATTTCGCAAAGTTACATATCTCGGCTGGAAAAGAAAATAATCGTGCGGCTGAAAAAAGAATTCGCGAAAATGGTATAAAAACTTTTAAAAAGCCGATACTTACTTAATCTCCGACAAGGTACATAGGAGATATTATGGTAAGTAAAGTAAGCATCTGCGGTATAAACACCGCCGCTTTACCGAAGATAACCGAAAAAGAATCGCAGGAACTTTTGACAAAAACCGCCGCGGGTGATAGTGTCGCAAGGGAAAAATTCATAATAGCGAATATGCGGCTGGTACTTTCCGTCATAAAGCGTTTCAAAAACAAAAACGCCTGTTCTGACGATATGTTTCAGGCGGGAGTAACGGGGCTTATAAAGGCGATAGACAATTTCGACTTAAAGTACAACGTAAAATTTTCCACCTACGCCGTGCCTATGATAATAGGCGAAGTCAAAAGGTATCTGCGCGGCGGCAATTCGTTAAGAATATCCCGTTCTATAAGAGACACCGCCTATCAGGCGCTTAAAACCAGAAACGCCATAGAAAAAAGGGACGAAGAAGCGTCGCTTTCCCGTATCGCCGAAGAAATGCGGATAAAACTTTCCGAAGTGGTTTACGCTTTGGACGCGATATCCGATACCGTCTCCATCTACGAACCCGTTTTCAGTAAGAACGGCGACGAACTTTTACTCGTGGACCAGATAGGCGACAAAAAGGAAGACGAAGAAAAATGGTCGGATAAGGTGGCGATAGATTCCGCCGTTTCCGTCCTTAAAGAAAGGGAAAGAAACATTATATATTTAAGGTATTACGAAGGCAAAACGCAGACCGAGATAAGTAAGTCTGTCGGCATATCGCAGGCGCAGGTAAGTCGGCTGGAAAAAAACGCCCTTAAAGAGATAAAACAGAGAATTTCCGTTATGTAACTTTTTTACGCCGCAAAAAATCCCGCCGCCCCGAAAGGATATCCTTTCGGGGCGGCGCGCCGTTTGTTGATTTTTTCTATTCTTCAAAGACTTTTATGCCCGACGCGGTCTGAAAATTGTACTTTACTATTCCCAGATCCATGTCGGTATAAAATCCCAACCCGCTTTTTACGATCGACACCTTTTCGTCTTTACATATTATCCTGAACTTCTGCTGGTTGACGGCGGTTGGAGCAGATAGCGCGGCTTTTACGCCGACGTCGAAATTTTCGGGCGTTTTCCCCTTTATATCGGTAACGTCCTTTTCGGTCTTGCTTTTTCTCTCTTTCCCCTGCGTTTCGCCGTACCCAAGCGCTATAACGCACCTTAAAGGCTTACCTTCCCCGTAATTTTTCTTTACGAAACCCTTGTCGAAGGTAAGCGCGACCCAACAGGTGTTAAGTCCTATCTCCTGCGCTTTTATCACGAGTTTCTGACCGTAAAACCCTATCTTTTCGTCGGATTTTTTGTCCCCGAAAAGACAGATATAGTTTCTTACGCCCTTAAAACTCCCGTAACGCGCCATGGCGGAAGAAAAGGCTTTTTCTTCGTCGTAAACGATACGGGCGGATATCCCGCTTTCTTCGGTTATCTCTTTTGCGAGCGCGTCTAAAATCCCGCGCTTTTCTTCTTCGACGGGAATATCTTTATACTGTCTTACCGAGTGCCGCGAAGAAATAACTTCCGTTACGTCCATATCAGTAATTTTCTTCGGATATCTCGAAGTACGCCTGCGGGTGATCGCAAACGGGGCAAACGTCGGGCGCTTTTTCGCCGACGACGATGTGTCCGCAATTTCTGCACTCCCATACCTT
>DBVR01000050.1:34803-34955 GCA_002308755.1 Christensenella sp. UBA1259 | reverse complement strand
TTGTACATGTTGGGAATCATAAGGAGAAGTCCCTGCGACGCCGTGTAGGTCGTGGTAAGCGCGCCCGCGCAAAGCGAACCGTGTACCGCGCCCGCAGCGCCGCCCTCCGACTGCATTTCGGCGACTCTTACTTTCTGCCCCCACATGTTAGT
>DBVR01000050.1:15554-34748 GCA_002308755.1 Christensenella sp. UBA1259 | reverse complement strand
CGGATAGATAGCCGCGACTTCCGAAAAGGCGTACGCTACGTGGCTGGCGGCGGTATTGCCGTCGATAGTCAACTTTTTCATTATATACAAACCTCCGAAAATTATGTTATGGTATCCCGCGAAAATTCGCGGGTAATCAACATTTAATATTATAACGCTAACGGCAAAAATAGTCAATCGTGTAAAAAGACTTTTAGGTAAAATAAAAAACCTTTCCCTTTTAATTTCCCGAAATTTTAAAAAATCCCCCGCCCCTGCGGTTTTCCGCAGGGGCGGGGCGTTACGGTTAGCCCGTGTAAAGTAAAAGCGCGCGGCGAAAAGCCGCGCGCTTAAATCTTTCTTTCCCGAAAAAATTACTCGGCAACGACGGTCGCACCCGCTTCTTTGAAACGCGCGATGATCTTGTCGGCTTCTTCTTTCGTGGCGTTCTCTTTGATAACGCCCTTCGCTTCTACCAAAGCCTTGGCTTCGCCGAGACCTAAAGTCGTGAATTCTCTTACCGCTTTGATAACTTCGATCTTCTTGTCGCCGATGTCTTTGATGGAAACTTTGAATTCGGTCTTTTCTTCTTCAGCCGGAGCCGCCGCGCCTGCCGCGGGAGCAGCCGCTACCGCTACCGGAGCCGCCGCGCTTACGCCGAATTCTTCTTCCAACGCCTTAACGAGTTCGTTAAGTTCTAATACCGTCATACCTTTTACTTCTTCTAAAATTTTCTGAATATCTGCCATTTTTCTTTTCTCCTTGATTTTTTCTCTTTATTTTTTTATTTTTTTGTTTTTTGTTTTTTCGACTTGTTTTTACGCCTTCTGTTCCGCAATAGCGTTAAGGGCGATTACCAAACCCCTGGGAATAGCCGAAAGGACACCCACGAACTTGGATATAGGCGCTTGCAAAGAGCCCAGCATCTTGGCGACGAGTTCTTCCTTCGACGGCATAGCCGCTAACTCTTTAACGCCGTTCACGTCAACCTTCGTTCCTTCGACGTAAGCGCATTTAACGACGACTTTCGCGTCGTACTTTTTCGCCGCGCCGACTACGATCTTTGCCGCCGACGTTTCGTCCGCACCGAACGCCACCGACGTAGGTCCGTTCAGTTCTTCGTCGAAATCCGTAACGCCTAAATCGTTGAACGCTCTCTTTATCAGCGTGTTTTTAAGTACTTTGTACTCTACTTGTTTGCTGCGAAACTCTCTTCTTAAATCGGTGTCTTCCGCGACCGTAAGCCCTAAGGACTTAACGAACACTACCGACTTGGCGTTTTGGATCTTTTCCTTGATCTCTTCTACTACCTGTTTTTTCGCTTCGAGATTTGCCGACATTTTTAACCTCCTTTATTTTATTTGAAAAGCCCTTGTTCCCGAAACGGAAACAAGGGCAAACCGAAAATTCGCTTTCCTTTATTATCCGCCTCGGCTGGTTCCGATTTCTCGGATTAAAAACCTGCTGTCTTGGGCTATAAAATTTTTTTACTTTAAGATTATACCACCGATAAAAAGTCTTGTCAACTAAATTTTAGCGGCAATTTTTACGCCGGGGCCCATAGTGCTGGCAAGCGACACGCTGCGAAGGTAAAGTCCTTTCGCCGCGGCGGGTTTCGCCTTTATTATGGCTTCCATAAGCGCGTCGTAGTTCTCTTTTATCTTTTCTACGCCGAAACTCTTCTTACCGATAGCGCAGTGGATAATGGCGTTTTTGTCGAGTCTGTACTCAACTTTACCGGCTTTGGTATCCTTTATCGCTTTGGCGACGTCCATGGTAACGGTGCCCGACTTCGGGTTAGGCATTAAGCCTTTCGGACCTAAAACCTTACCTATCCTACCTACAAGCCCCATCATATCGGGGGTGGTGATGATAACGTCGTAGTCGAACCAGTTTTCCGTCTGGATCTTCTGTATCATGTCTTCCGCACCCACGAAATCCGCGCCTGCGGCTTTCGCTTCGTCGGCTTTGTCGCCTTTCGCGAGAACCAAAACCCGCACTTCTTTACCCGTTCCGTTGGGAAGTACCAAAACGCCCCTGACCTGCTGGTCGGCTTGTTTGGGATCTACGCCCAAACGGACGTGAAGTTCTATCGTTTCGTCAAATTTCGCCTTGGCGTTTTCAATGACGAGCCCTATCCCTTCGGTGGCTTCGTAAAGTTTGGTCCTGTCAACGCTTTTCGCGCTTTCGATATATTTTTTTCCGTGTTTCATTTAATAACCTCCCGTGGTTCTTTCGGGGTCGCCCCCTCCCACGCTAAAATCAGCCTTCGACTTCCACGCCCATACTTCTCGCGGTGCCGGCTATCATACTTGCCGCCGCTTCCAAAGTGTTGGCGTTTAAATCGGGCATTTTCAGTTTTGCTATCTCTTCGACTTGAGCCTTCG
This sequence comes from Christensenella sp. UBA1259, assembly GCA_002308755.1. Taxonomy (GTDB): domain Bacteria; phylum Bacillota; class Clostridia; order Christensenellales; family Borkfalkiaceae; genus UBA1259. Next base: position 32,382 of record DBVR01000050.1, on the reverse strand, counting down.
TTATCTTGGCGACCTTGGTCTTGTTGGGGACTGCGCTGCCCGATTCGATCTTCGCCGCTTTCTTTATAAGAACGGGCGCGGGCGGGGTCTTCAACACGAACGTGAAAGATCTGTCCTGATAAATGGTCATAACGACGGGGATTATAAGCCCTGCCTGATCCGCCGTCTTCGCGTTAAACTCCTTGGTGAACCCGGGAATATTTATTCCGTGCGGGCCTAAGGTAGAACCTACGGGCGGACCGGGCGTCGCCTTGCCTGCCGGTAATTGAAGTTTAACTATTGCCGTTACTTTCTTCGCCATATTTTACCTCCGATGGTGGTTATAGCGTTGCGCCAGTGTGAAAAATTTATCCGCAACTCCCACTCTTATATTAAGGCGTTTCCGCCGAAATATCTTTTATCTACGCTTCCGTCTTGGCGGAAACGTTCACTTTTTTCACCTGCACGAAATCCACTTCTACGTCGGTGCTCCTGCCGAACATCATTACGTTGACCATGACTTTCTGCTGCGAATTGTTTAAAGACACTACCTTGCCGCAGAACGATTCCAGCGCGCCGGAAATTATCTGCACGTCGTCGCCGACGGCGAAATCCACGTTGACGGCGACCTTGATAAGTCCCATTCTCGCCACTTCGTCTTCGGTAAGCGGCATAGGTCTGCCCTGCGGACCGACGAAACCGGTAACACCCCTCGTGTTGGTAACGAGATACCATATTTCGTTGGTGTATATCATTTTAAGAAAAACGTAGCACGGGAATTTTTTCCTTTCCACGACCTTTTTCTTTCCGTTGGCTTTTTCTTCGAGAGTTTCTTCGGTGGGAATCTGGATATCGCTTATCTTGTCCTGTAAATTATTGTTTTCGATAAGTTTTTCCAGCGAATCCTTTACCATCGTCTCGTAGCCGGAATAGGTGTGTATGACGTACCACTTTGCTTCTTCTAAACCCATCTATACGCTCCTTAACCTCTCGGGGCGACTAAATTCAAGAGTTGCCCGAGACCGAAATCGAAAGCCGTTATCACGACCAGAAACGCCAAAACCACGACCAAAACCACGCCGGTCTTTTTTACGACCTTGGGAAAAGTAGGCCAGGTAACCTTTTTAAGCTCGGAAAAGACGTCTTTTATCTTTCCGCCGAGACGCTTAAAAAAGCCCGGCTTATCGCTTTTTTTCCTGGTCTTTTTAATATTTTCCTGTTCTCTTTGCTTTTTGGCTTCTTCCGCCCCCGCGGTGAAACCTTCTTCGGTGGATTTAAGTTTTTCCATTACTACTCCCCTCGATTTGCAGAAAAATTATTTGGATTCTTTGTGAACGGTGTGTTTTTTGCAGAATTTACAATACTTTTTTATTTCAATCCTTTCGGCGTCGTTCTTTTTATTTTTATAGGTATCGTAGTTTCTCTGTTTACATTCCGTACAAGCCAAAGTGATCTTGTTTCTTACGCCTTTCGCTGCCATAATGCACCTTCCGAACATGAAAAAATTAACACCCCGAAATCCGAGATGCTAATGCATTTTACCATATATCTTCCGCCCTGTCAAGTTTTTTTAAATGTTTTTTCAAATTTACGGGCTTTTTTCGGGGAAAACCGCAAGGTATTTGCCTGTTTCCGAATATATGTCCGCCGCGGAAAGTATTTCCATAAGCCGTTTCTGTCCCACCGTCGCTATTTTGTTCTCGCCGTCGTACACTTCCATTTCGTTGAGTTTGTCGGAGTCTATTAAACCTATCACCGTCTTTATTTCGGTGCGCTTATCCACGGCGAAACGGTTTACTTGTGCTCCGCGTAAAAGTTTGTCTCCGCCGAAAAACGAATAGGCTTTGACGTAGACGTTGTCGGCTTTTTTCGTTACCGCGCCCAAAAACGCGAATACCGCGAATATAAGCAGCGACACGTTGGGCGTTTTAAAAAGCGTTACCGTAAACGCCGCGAAAAGCAATACCGAAAACGCTATCCCTATAACGCGGCAGATTCGGAAGGCTTTCTTTTCGCCGATTTTCAGACTCATAACGGAAAAAATTATTCTCCCGCCGTCCAAGGGATATATCGGGATAAAGTTGACTGCGGCGAGAACGAAATTCGCTTCCGCGGCGATATCGGTAAAGGCGTAAGTTTCGGGGAATATCCACCAGAACGCCACGAACAAAAACCCTATAAAAAGGTTGGTAACGGGCCCCGCAAGGGCTATTGCCGCTTCGTCTTTAAGCTTTAAGCCCCTTATATTGCCCGTTACCACCGCCCCGAAAGGCATAAGTATTATTTTGTTCAGCCTATACCCCCGCCGCGCCGCCGCAAGCGAGTGCCCGCACTCGTGCACCACGGCGGTAACGGCGTAGATCAAAAATACGAATATCCTGCCCGTTAAGGCGTAATATATTCCGACGAGAAAGAAAAGCGGGTGTATCCCGAACTTTATACCGCCCATAAAACGGCGCCGTTTTCCACCGTGTAATCGGTGATGACCGTTCCGTCGCCCGACTTAAAGCACATTTTGAACTGTTCTTCGACGTAGCCCACGGGAATATTGCCGTAAACCTTGTCGCCCACTTCGGCGTAGGCGTATTTAAGCCCCGAAAACACCGCGACGAAATTGTCGCTTATCTTTATTTCGACGTCGTAAAGCCCGTCTTCCGCTTTACTTAAAGCCGATACCACGCCGTCCACGGGCGCGTACACCGCCCCGCTTCCCGAAGAAGTGATATATCCTTCGTCAAGCGAAAACTCGCTCGCGCCGCCGAAGTTTATAACAGGCGCGTAGTCGTCGTAGTTTTTGACCGCCGTTTCCGTCTCGGAAGTACCGAATATGCTCTTTACGAAGACGTTTATCGCGCTGTCCGAGTACACGGCGTTGGTTATGAATATCGTCGCAGTGAGAATACCTATAAGTATAAGTTCCGCCGTAACGAGAGAAAAACCCCTGAATTTCTTTTTCTTTTCCGTGCGCACGGTGGCAGAAGACAAAATCTCCGCGCTTTCGGTAACGTTCGCCGTTTCTTCCGTCGGGTTTTCGGAAATCGCCGTTATATCGCCCGTCTCTTGCGAAACTTGCGGCAAAGCGGAGGGATCTTCCGTTCCGTTGACCTTTTCCATAAGCAGTTCTTTTATCTCTTCGGGAGAGGCGCGGCGTTTTTTCTTCGCGCGTTTTTTCTTTACGTGCTTAAAGGTAACGTTTGCCGTTGCTACCGGTATTTCCAGCATTGCGGCGTATTGAAGTTTTTCGTTCATACACAATTTCTCCTTAACTGTTTCTAAACATTTTATATGCGGGATATTTACCGAATAGAACGCTCCGCAAAGGCAAAATTTGCCTTTGCGGAGCGAAATCGACAAAGTTTACTTTTCGGGGCGGTTTTTATACAAAATCCCCGCGCCGAGTTCGGCGCGGGGACGGTTTAGTTATTTATACTGTTTTTATTTTACCTTTACGGATTTTATCTTCGCGGTAACCTGACCGTTTACTGCTTTCGGGATATAAACCGTTTTATAATCGAATTCCGTAAGCTGATCCTTTTCCGCTTTGAACACCGTTTCGCCGTTATAGGTATTGTCTTCTGCGTCGTAATTTTCGTCGAATACTTCCTTTAACACGGCGTTAAAGGTAAGTCCGTAGTTTTCCGTAGGCTTTTCCGCGTCGTATTCGCCGGTGTAGAATATAACGTAAGGCGTGTAGTTATCGGAAGAGCTAAGGGCTATGGTTATAGCGTCCAACGCGTTCATATTCGCCTCGTTTGTCGTATCGAAAGTGGCGAACACGCAGAAATACCCGTCGTAAGCGGAAAGCACCGACGTCGGCATAAACAGAGTGCCCCTGCCGCTGTCCATCGCTTTACTCGTGGTCTTATAGGTAGAAGTTCCCGCCGAAGCGTAGAAACCGTGCCACATACCGATAGAACCCTTTGCGCTTACCAAATTAGAACCCGTCGTGCCGTTTCTTTCGAACTCGCCGTAAACTTCTTCGGGCAATTTGCCGCTTAAAAGGTTCTGCGTTACAGCGGTGCCGTCGAATTTAAGGTCGCCTACCATTATCTGCGAAGAATATTCGGCAAGTTTATAGAATACCGTGTCGTCGTAATATCCCGCTTTCGCCTTTTCTATAACGTAGTCGACGGTTTTAGGCGCAAGGTGGCGGTATAAACTCACCGTCATGGTAACGTCCTTTTCCGCATAGAACGCGGAATCGGTATAGTTATACACCTGTACGGTTATTTCCAAAGTCTTTATGTCTTCGCAGGCGGCGAAAGACGCCGAAACACCTATCACCGCAAGGCAAAGAAAAACATTTAAAACGCGCTTGAACAATTTTTTCATAGAATTCTCCGTATTCGTTTGCATCAAGTAAGATTATAGCGGTAATTTCGCGAAATGTCAATCAAAGAAGATACTTTTAAATAATAAACGCCGTTTTTTGTACGCCGATACTACAATATGCTTGTAACTTTGACGAAAAAATGGTAAAATTATAGTTCAAAGGTAGATTATGGCTCTGTTGGAAGTACAAAACGTATCTTATTCTTACGAAAAGAATAAGCCCGTACTTAAAAACGTTTCTTTCCGCGTCGAAGAAGGCGAACACGTCGCCGTTATCGGGCATAACGGCAGCGGAAAATCCACGCTCGCGAAACTCTTAAACGCACTCCTTATCCCCGCGTCCGGCACGGTTACCGTGGACGGATTTTCTTCCGCAGACAAAAAATCGCTTTTCGAAATAAGAAAACGCGTGGGGCTGGTGTTTCAGAACCCCGATAACCAACTTGTCGCCTCTATCGTCGAAGACGACGTGGCTTTCGGACCGGAAAATATCGGCGTAAAAAGAGAAGAAATAAAAGAGCGCATAGATTTCGCGCTTTCCGCCGTGGGTATGCAAGACTTTTTAAAGGCTTCGCCCATGCGCCTTTCCGGGGGACAGAAACAAAGGATAGCGATAGCGGGCGTTCTCGCGCTGAAACCCAAAATACTCGTTCTCGACGAGTCCACCGCCATGCTCGACCCCGCGGGAAGAGCCGAGATTGCGGAAGTGGTTAAAACCCTTAAAAAAGACGGCGTTACCGTAATTTCCGTAACGCATTATATGGACGAGGCAATGACCGCCGACAGGATATTCGTTTTAAGTAAAGGCGAAATAATAAAGACGGGTTCGCCGAAAGAGGTATTTTCGGACAGAGAAACACTTAAAGCGGCGGAACTTTGCGTGCCGCTCGCAACTTCTATCGCCGATAAACTGAAAGAAAACGGCGTTGACGTTAGGGGCGACGTCTTCACCGCGGAAGACTTGGGGGCGGCGTTATGCGTATAACAGTAGAACATCTTTCCTACCGCTACGGCGAAAAAGATAAAAATCTGACCGTCCCCGCCCTTTGCGACGTTTCACTTGAAATAAACGAAGGGGATTTTTTCGGCATTATCGGAAAAACCGGAAGCGGAAAGTCCACTTTCGTTCAGCACATAAACGGGCTTATAAAGGTACAGAAAGATTCGGGGAAAGTTACGGTCGCCGACTTCGATCTTACCGATAAGAAATGCGACTACAAGGCGTTGCGTTCCAGAATAGGCATGGTGTTCCAGTACCCCGAATACCAACTCTTTGCCGAAACGGTCAAAGAAGACGTCGGATTCGGGCTTAAAAACTTCCGCCCCGATATAAAGGAAGACGAAGCCGAAAGGCTCGTAAAGGAAGCGGTGGAACTGTGCGGACTTAACTACGACGCGATAAAAGACGTTTCTCCCTTCGACCTTTCGGGCGGGCAGAAAAGAAGAGTGGCGATAGCGGGCGTTATAGTGTCCAAGCCCGAAGTTTTAGTACTCGACGAACCCGCGGCGGGGCTCGACCCCAAGGGAAAGGAAGAGTTTTTGCAACTTCTCGTAAAGTTTCATAAAACTTTCGCTAAAACCATAATAATCGTTTCCCACGATATGGATCTTATCGCCGAATACTGCAACAGAGCGGCGGTCTTTAAGGGCGGCAGAATAACCGCCGTGGGAACGCCGAAAGAAATATTTTCCGATTACGAAAACGTTATCGACTGCGGTCTGCAACTTCCCGTTACCGCCGCCGTCGTTAAAACCTTAAAAGAAAAAGGCGTGAATATCGACTGCGACTTTACGGTAAACTCCTTCGTCGCCGCAGTAAAACGCTTTAAAGACGGGGGAAACTTATGAGAGACGTTTCTTTCGGAAGTTACTACCCCGCGAAATCTTTCGTGCACAATATGGACGCGCGGGCGAAAATACTTATTTCCATCGCCTTTATCGTCGCCGTGTTTTTGGTGAGAAGTTTTCACTTTTTGGGCTTTGCCGCCTGCGCTTTCTTCGTGGTATTATCCGCCGTAACGGCAAGGATACCCTTTTTCAAGGTGATAAAAAGCATAAGGACGATACTCTTTTTTATCGTGCTTTCCGCCGTGTTGCAGGTGCTTTTCAATAAGAACGGCACGCCGCTGTGGGAAGGCGGGTTCATAACCGACATAGGGCTTATAAACGCGGGATTTATCGTCGCGAGAATAACTCTCGTGGTTACGGGTGCGTCGCTGCTTACTTTCACCACTACCCCCGTGGAACTTGCCGACGGCATAGAAAGTCTTCTTACCCCCTTAAAACTCATAAAACTGCCCGTTCACGAATTCGCGCTCATTATGAGTATCGCGCTGCGCTTTATCCCTACACTTATAGACGAGACCGACAGGATAATAAAGGCGCAGAAAGCCCGCGGCGCGGACTTCGAAAGCGGAAACATCTTCAAAAGATTAAAGGCGCTTATTCCGGTACTGATACCGCTTCTTATAAGTTCCTTCCGCCGTGCCGACGAACTCGCCGACGCCATGGACGCAAGGTGCTATGCGGGCAGTAAAAACCGTACGAAATACAAGAAAATGAAACTTTCCTACCGCGATATAATAGGCTTTATCGTTATCGCTGGGCTTATAACGGGCGTAGTGTTCTTAAATAAATTCTATATCGTTTTGGCGGTGGGCGTATGAGAATAAAACTTACCGTCTCTTACGACGGCACGGACTTTTGCGGTTGGCAGAAACAGAAAAACGGCGTTTCGGTTCAGGAAACTCTGGAAACCGCCCTTAAAACCCTTACGGGGGAAAATATAAAGGTAACGGGCAGCGGCAGGACCGACGCGGGCGTTCACGCCGCGGAACAGATCGCGCATTTCGACACCGACTCCACTATCCCGCCCGAAAAATTCTGTAAAGCCTTAAACTGTATTCTTCCCGACGCCGTAAAGGTGATAAAAAGCGAAAAGGCGGACGAAAATTTCAACGCCGTAAAGAGCGCGAAGGTAAAAACTTACGCGTACCGTATATATATTTCCGACGTTATTCTCCCCTTAAAAGAAAGATTTGCGGCAAGGGTTTCTTACAGACCCGACGTAAAGAAAATGGAAAAGGTGGCAAAGGAAATCGTCGGAACGCACGATTTCAAGTGTTTTTCGGCGACGGGCGGCAGCGTTAAAACGACCGTTAGGACGGTGTACTCGATAGATATACTGCCTAACGGGAACGATATCGAAATACTCGTTTCGGGAAACGGATTCTTATACAATACGGTAAGAATAATAGCGGGGACTCTTATCGCCGCAGGGTGCGACAAACTTTCCGAAAAAGACGTTGCCGCGGCGTTTTTATCGCAAAACAGAAAACTTCTCGGAAAGACTATGCCCGCAAAAGGCTTATGCCTTAAAAACGTTAAATACGAATAAACATTTTACTTAAAAAAGACTGCCGAATCGGCAGTCTTTTTTTATCTTTTAATTTTTATCTTCCGTATTTTTCGCAAAGCGATTTTAACCGTTTTGCCGTTTCTTCCGAAAAATCGTCTTTTTCAAACCGCACCGACCAGTTTTTCTCGGAAACCGTGCCGGGGGCGTTGATCCTGTATTCTTCCCCGAGTCCCAAAACGTCCTGATACGGCATTATAAAGGTATTTGACTTGCCCGCAAAACCCATGGTTATTATAGCCGAAATAATTTCTTCGTCTTTTTCCGCTTTTTTATCTATACCGAGTTTTTCGAGACTTTCTTTTACGCCCGTTACGAGATTGTTCTTATCCCACGCGCTCGCGCCGTCTATATACCCTTTTAACGTATCGTTGTCGTGCGTACCCGTGTAGCAGACGGAATTTTCCGTAAGGTTTTCGGGTAGGTACGGGTTATCCTTTTCGCCGTTAAATGCGAACGCCAACACCTTCATACCGGGATAGCCCGTGCGCCTTAAAAGTTCTTTTACCCCGTCGTCTATTATTCCCAGATCTTCGGCGACTATTTTCGTACCGTCTATCTTTTTTCGTACGGCGGCAAAGAGTTTTTCCGACGGAACTTTCTCCCACTCGCCGTTTTTTGCCGTCTTTTCCCCCGCCTTTACGCTGTAAAACCTGTCGAGCCCCCTGAAATGGTCTATCCTTACCGTGTCGAAAATATCGAGCGCGGCGGAAAGCCGTTTTATCCACCAGGTAAAGCCGTCCTTTTCCAGCGCGGCGTAGTTATAGACGGGATTGCCCCAGAGTTGCCCGTTTTCGGAAAAATAGTCGGGCGGAACGCCCGCCACCCTTTTGGGCAGTAAGTTTTCGTCCAAATCGAAATATTCGGGGTTTCTCCAAACGTCCGCGGAATCTTCCGCAACGTACAAAGGAAGATCTCCGAATATCTCTATTCCGTTAAGGTTTGCGTACTTTTTTAAGTCCTTCCACTGCTTTTCCGCTGTAAACTGCAAGAAAAGGTAAAAGTCTGTATCTTCCCCGTGCGCCTTTTCAAAGGCGGAAATCGCGCTTTCGTTTCTTTCTTTATAGCCCGTATCCCACTCGTAAAAAGGCTTGTTGCCGCACGCCTTTTTAAGGGCGATAAAAAGGGCGTAGTCCCGATATTTCCCGCTTTTTTTCCACTCGGTAAACTCTTCCGATTTCGCGCTAAAATTCGAGAACGCCTTTTTCAGTATCGGGTATCTTACGGAATACAAAAACCCGTAGTCTACGTATCTTCCGCGGTTAAAAGAACTTTCAAGGTCTTGCTTTTTTATAAGTCCGTCCTTAAATAACCCGTCCAAAGCAATATAATACGGGCTGAAAGAATCCCCGCACACCGAAGAGTAGGGGGAATTGCCGCAACCCGTCTGAGATAGAGGCAGCACCTGCCACACTTTCTGCCCCGCGTCGCGCAAAAAATCTATGAAATTATAAGCCGTTTCCCCGAAATCTCCCGCGCCGAAATCGCTCGGCAAAGAAAACACGGGCATAAGTATTCCGCTTTTTCTCATGACCTTAAAATTATGGGGCGGTATCCGCCGCCCCGTCTTTTATCTTTTAAAAAACTATGTACTGACTTCTTTCAGGTCCTACCGAAACGTATTTTATATTCGCGCCGGTAAGTTCTTCTATCTTGGCTATGTATGAAAGCGCTTCTTTCGGCAGGTCTTCTTTCTTTCTCGCGCCGCTTATGTCCTGTTTCCAGCCCTTTACTTTTATATAAACGGGCTTATAGTCCTTTAAGTCCTGCGGAAAAGGAAAATCACAGGTGGTAACGCCGTCCTTTTCGTAGGCGACGCATATTTCTATCTCGTCCATACCGCTTAAAACGTCGAGTTTGGTAAGGGCTATCTCGTCCGCGCCCTGCATCCTTATACCGTACTTGCTCGCAACCGCGTCGAAAGGTCCTACTCTTCTCGGTCTGCCCGTCGCCGCGCCGTATTCGCCGCCCGCTTCTCTTAACTTTTCCGCCTTTTCACCGAAATATTCCACGGTGAAAGGTCCTTCGCCCACGCAGGTGGAATACGCTTTCATTATCCCTATCGAAAGGTCGAGTTTGCGGTTAGGAATCCCCGCGCCTATCGGTCCGTAAGCCGCTATCGAGTTGGACGAACTTGTGTACGGGTATATCCCGAAATCTATGTCGCGTAAAGCCCCGAGTTGCGCTTCGAACATTATCTTTTTGCCGGCTTTCGCTTCGCCGTCCAAATAAAGTCCTACGTCGCAGACGAAAGGTTTTACCTTCTCGCCGTAATACTCCAAGTGTTCCATTACGTCGGAAACTTTGACGGGTTCGGCGTTATACACGTTGAATATCGTAAGGTTTTCCCACTCCACGATATCGGTTACCCGTTCTTTTAAGGCTTTCATATCGAAAAGTTCGCCCATCCTTATGGACTTTTTCAGATATTTGTCGCCGTAAGACGGCGCGATACCCCTGCGGGTAGAACCGAATTTCTTGTCCGAAAGCCTTGCTTCTTCCAGACAGTCCCGCATAACGTGATAGGGCATACAGATAGCCGCTTCCCTGCTTATTTTGAGATTTTCGGGGGATATCTTTATTCCGGCGGCGGTAAGCCGTCCCATTTCTTCGGTAAGGTGCTTTATATCCACCACCATACCGTTGCCCATAACGTTCACCACGTTATCGCGAAGTATTCCCGACGGCAAAAGATTCAAGATAAACTTGCCCTTTTCGTTGATGACGGTGTGTCCCGCGTTGTTACCGCCCTGATAGCGGACCACTATATCGTAGTCGGAACTTAAAAGGTCCACCATCCTGCCTTTGCCTTCGTCTCCCCAGTTTATCCCCGAGATTGCAGTTAACATATTTTCTCCTACATGTCCTTTAATTTAAGGACAATGGTATTATGACTTATTTTCCGCCTTTTGTCAATAGCGGAAACTTAACAATTTCTTATACCCCGCTACGACGAAAACCCGCCGTCCACCGTTATCTCCTGCCCCGTTATAAAGCCCGCCTTATCGCCGACCAAAAACCCGCAGAGTTCCGCTACGTCGGAGGGCGTTCCCAGCCGTTTAAGGGGGGTGGCGTCTATAAGCGCGCCTATTTCCGCTTTGTCAAACCGTTTATTCATCTTGGTGTCTATCACCCCGGGGCACACGCAGTTTACGGTTATCCCCGAAGGTCCTAACTCCTTCGCAAGCGAAACGGCGAAGGTTTTTAAGGCGGATTTGGACGCGGAATACACCGATTCCATACTCGCGCCGACCTTGCCCCACACCGAAGTTATAAACACGATCCTGCCGCTTTTCGCCTTTACCATAGGGGGGATAAGTTCTCTCGCTATCGAAAACGCCGATTTTACGTTGACGGCGAAAATGTCGTCCCACTCTTTAACGGAAGTTTCCTGCGCAAGTTTGTAAAGTTCCGCTCCCGCGCAGTGGATAAATACGTCGGCGCGGGGAAAATTGCCGTAAAAATACTCTACCGCAGATTTTACGTCCTTTTCTTGCGTAAGGTCCGCCTTAACGGGGAAAAAATACCCCGAAAACTTTTCTTTTAAGTTTTTCGCCGCGCACTCGTCACTGCGGTATTGCCCGACAACGAAATAACCGTCTTTAATAAGCCTTTCGGTAATTTTTCCGCCTATATCGCCGCACGCGCCGGTAATAAACGCCGTTTTCAAAACCTTTCTCCCGAAAAAATACCTGCAAAAGATTCGCTTTTGCAGGTATTATATTTTAGCCTTTCACTCTTTCCATGTATTCGCCCGTTCTGGTATCCACTCTTATGAGTTCCCCTTCGTTGACGAACATAGGCACCTGTATCTTCGCGCCGGTCTCTAATACCGCTTCCTTCGTGGCGTTGGTCGCAGTATTCCCTTTTATCGAAGGATCGGACTGCACTACCCTTAAAGTAACGAAGTTTTCGCATTCCACCGAAAACGCCGAGCCTTTGTAGAATTTGACCACGACGGGATCGTTTTCCTTGATATACATAAGCGCGTCTTCCACCTGCTCGTAGTTTAACGGCGTAAGGTTGTATTCCTGATCCATAAAGTAGTACAGTTCGCCGTCGTTATAAGAATAGGTCATATTCTTGGTCTCGATATGCGCTTCCTGAACCTTTTCGGTGGGGTTCCACGTTTTTTCGAGTACCGAGCCCGTTACCACGTTTTTCATCTTCGTCCTTACGAAAGCCGCCCCCTTGCCGGGTTTGACGTGCTGAAAATCCACTATCGTATAGATCTGACTTTCGTACTCGAAAGTAACGCCTTTCCTGAATTCGCCTGCTGATATCATAATGTTTTTCTCCTTATATTTTTGCCTTTATTTTTTCTTTTATTTTATCGGAATTATTTTAAGTTCCTTACTGTCCTTAAAAAGCCTTTCGGTTTTGCCGTTTTTTAAAAGACAGGTATCTTCTATCCTTATCCCGTATCTGCCGTTCTTATATACCCCCGGCTCTACGGTAAAGACGGCGTTTTCTCTTAAAGTCCCCGTGCCCTTGGGCGAAAGATAGGGGCTTTCGTGTATCTCTATCCCTACGCCGTGCCCGAGAGAGTGGGTGAAAAACCCGTCGAGTCCGCGCTCTTTTAAAACGTCCCGCGCTATTTTGTCGGCGAAAACCACGTCCGTTCCCGCAACTATCTCCCTTTCCGCCTTTTCGTTTGCCGAAAGCACCGCGTCGTAGTCGTTTATAAACTCCTTATCGGGAACGCCGAAAAACGCCGTACGGGTTATATCGGAAAGATAAAACCCGACTTTCGCGCCCGTGTCTATAAGCACGACGGAGTTTTCTTTAAGCGCGGTATCCCCCGTTTCGTGATGCGGCACGGCGGCGTTTTCGCCGAACGCCACTATCGTGTCGAAAGAAGGTCCGTCCGCCCCCAGTCTTACCATTTCCTTTTCGAGAAGGGCGCAAAGTTCCCTTTCGGTAATACCCGCTCGCACGTTTTCAAAGGCGTAAGACACCGCCTTTTCGGCGATTGCGCAGGCTTTTTTTATCTCTTCTATCTCTTTTTCGGTCTTTATTTCCCGACTTTCGCGCAGCACGTCGGCGCAGTCAACTACCTTCGCCCCGAAAGTTTCGTATCTTAAAAAGTCTTTTACGGTGGTCGTACCGTAATCGACGGCAAGTTCCTTTATCCCGCAATCCTTAATCGCGGCTTTGATATCTTCTTCCCCGTGAAAGAGTACGGGGGTAAAGCCCGTGTTTTCAAGTTTCTTCTCGGCGGCGAAAAAATATCTCGCGTCGGTAAAATACAAGGGGTTTGCGGCGTACAGGATATACCCTTCCGCAATATCCGCGCCCGAAAGATAAAATCGCGTGAGCCTGTCGGTTATAAGATACCCGAAACCGTCTTTTAGCGGTAAATTTTTCATACTCTTATAATTGTACCAAAATTTTGCGCGTTAGTCAATTATTGTAATATATTTTTCGCATAGCCGCCGCGTCTTTATCCTGCGTGCCCGCCGATTCGCATATAACGTAAGGCTCTAATCCGAGTTTTTTTAAAGTAACGGACAGCGGTGCGAATTCCGGTCCGAATTTATCGTCTTCGAAGGTAAGATGTCTTACTTCCCCGCCCGAAGAATATTCTATCTTGGAAAAATGCACGTGAAAGTCTTTCATCTTACCGTATCCCAACTCGGCTATCATAAAGGCAAGCCTTTCTTCGTAGTCTTTTTCCGTCTTCAAAGACCCCTGCTCTCTCGCGTTGACGTGCCCGAAATCCACGCACGGGCAAAGCGCTTTATCTATTTTACAGAATTCCGTTATCTCTTCGACCGTGCCTATCTGCCCTAACTTTCCCATAGTCTCGGGGCAGAACAGCATATCCGAAAGCCCTTCTTTATACGCGGCTTCCATAAGTTTTTCCATACGGACCTTGGTAAGGTCGACGGCGGTTTTCCTTTCGGCTTTTCCCTGACTTGCGGGGTGAAACACCACCCGTCTGCCGCCCATAAGCCTTAACTTCTTGGCGGAATTTATGACGTATGAAACCGACTTTTCCGCCATCTCGTCGTCGGGGTTGGCGAAATTGACGTAATACGGTGCGTGAACGCTTATTTCCACTCCGGCGGCGAAAAACGCCCGCGCGATACTTATCGCCTTGTCGTCGCTTAAATTCACGCCCCTGCCGAAAGAATACTCGAAACAATCGAGCCCCATATTCTTTACCCACGCCGCGGAATCTTCGGTTTTTTGGTATCCCGCCGCCCTGAAATCGTCGGAATTACCGCTCGGTCCGAATTTTATCAACTTAATTTCTCCGTTATCTCAACGTCTTTTTTTATCCGCTCCGACAGTTCTTTTTCGCCCGAAAACTTTGCCGTTTCCCTTAAAAACCCGTCGAAGGACACCGTTATTTCCTTTCCGTACGCGTCGCCCGCGTAGCCTATTATATACGCTTCCAAAGACGGCGTATCTATCCCGAAAGTGGGCTTTTCGCCGTAATTTATAACGGCTTTGTACTCTTTCCCGTCGATTTGCGCCCTGCCGCGGTAAACGCCCTTTTTAACGTACTGTTTTTGGGGATCCGTTTCTATATTCGCGGTGGGAAAACCCAAGATCCGCCCTTCTTTTCTTCCCGCGACGACTCTTCCCGTCGCGGAAAAGTTCCGTCCCAAAAGTTCGTTCGCGGCTTCGATATCTCCCGCCGCCAAAAGCGTTTTTATGCGGGACGTGGATACCTTTTCGCCGCCCGATATAACGTCGTCCACTATTATCGCGCCGATTCTGCGGCTTTCGGCGAATTTCTTTACGTCGTAAGCGCTACCCGCACCGCCTTTTCCGAAACGGTAATCTTTACCGCACACGAAACAGGAAACGTCGAATTTTTCCGCAACGAAACGCAAAAATTCGTCCTTACCCATCGATAAAAACTCTTTCGTTACCGGCGCGAACCAGACGTTTTCAACGCCCGCCTGCCTTAATATCTCTTCCCTTTCTTTCGCGCCGTAAACGTACTTTTCGTTTTCGCCGAAAAGTTCCGCTTTAAGATTGCCCTTAAAAGTGAATACCGTAACCGTGGCGTTTTCCGCTACCGAAAACGCCGTCTCTATCACCTTTCTGTGTCCTATATGTACGCTGTCGAAATATCCCAGCGCGAGAACGGTTTTAAGTCGGTTTGCCATAACTACCTTATATAGGCTTTTATACGAAGTTTCCCGTCCTTCGCTTCGCCTATCCCCAAAAACCCGTCTTGTACGTAAACTCTGTACACGCCGTCCTTATAGCCGTAGTCTTCGTATACTCCGTCGAGTATCTTTTTCGCCCTGCTTTGGTGAATAAAAAGTTTTTCGTAGTCCACCGCAAAGTCGGCTGGAATAACGTATTTTTCGGGTTCTTCGCTACTTAAAAACTCTTCGAAAGAAACGGCGGCGTCAAGATCGAACTTCCCGCTTGACTCCCGCACCAGCGAAGACATAACGGCAAGACTATTTAAGTTTTCGCCCATATCCCTTGCAAGGGAACGGATATACGTTCCGCCGCCGCAGGTTATACGGAAGGAAAACGCGTTTTCACCCGTTTGCCCCAGATATTCTATATCGTCTATGCGCACGCGCCGTGCGTTAAGCGTAAAATCCTTGCCCTCTCTCGCAAGTTTATATCCGCGCCTGCCGTTTACGTTCTTTGCGGAATACTTCGGCGGCACCTGGTCTATCTCCCCGATAAATTGCGGGATAACGCTTTTTATATCGCTTTCCGAAGGCACGTTCTCCGTCGTTTTTTCAATCTTTCCCGTAACGTCCAGAGTATCGGTGGATACGCCGAATAAAAATTCCGCGCGGTACACCTTTACCTTATCTACAAGGTAAGGAAAAAGTCTCGACGCCTTTCCTATCCCTATCGGCAAAACCCCCGTCGCCATAGGGTCTAACGTACCCATATGTCCGCAGGGGGTAGAAAATCTGCGTTTCACCGCCGCGACTACCTTTGCGGAAGAAACGTCTTTCGGTTTATTTACGTTTATAAATCCCGTCATTTCAGTCGAGAAACCTTCTGACGGCGGAAACTATCATATCCACCGCCTCTTCGTACTCGGCGGATATTCTGCAACCGCTGGCAAGTTTATGCCCGCCGCCGCCGAACACCGACGCCACGGCGTTCACGTCCGCGCTTTCGGAACGCAGACTTACCTTGTACTTGTCCTTTTCCGTTTCCATAAGGCACACGCCCACCTTTACGCCCTCTATTCCCATCACGAAGTCGATAAACCCTTCTGTCTCGTCGGGCTTTGCGCCCGTTTCATTTAGGTCTGCAAGCGAAACGGTGATAACGGCTATCTTGCCATCTTCAAAATACCGTATTTTGGACATGACTCTGGCGTGCAGAGCGGCGCGGCCGCGACTCTGACGGACGAAAGCGTAGTAATAGATACGGTTAAAATCCGCGCCCGCCGCGATAAGTTTTTCGGCGCAGGCAAAGGTTTCTTCCGTTACGTTTTTGTGGCGGAAATTGCCCGTGTCGGTTATAAGTCCCAAAGCGAGAAGGTCCGCCGTTTCTTTATCGGCGGCGACCCCTATCGCGTTCATTAGATCGAATACGTTTTCCGCGTTGCTCGAACGCTCCGCCACGTAGTTGTATTTGGCGTAGCGGCAGTTGGAAACGTGATGGTCTATATTGAAAGTGGTCGGAAATTCCGAAAACGCCTCGGCAAAACCGCCGAGCCGCGATATTTCGGCGTTGTCGCAGGCGATAAAAGCGGAATATTCGCCGCTTATCGTACTTTGTATTTTTGCTATCTCGGGTAAAAACAGATATTTTTCGGGAACGGGGTCGGCGCAGAAAACGTCGGCTTTTATCCCTTTTTTATTAAGCGCGATTTTAAGCGCGCAGGCAGAACCCAAGGTATCGCCGTCGGGGTGAACGTGGCAGAACACGGCGACGCTTTTTTCTTTTAAAAGTTTCGCCGCGAATTCCTTTATATCGCACTTATTTGCCATTTTCTTCCCCTTCTTTTTTTAAGGACAAAAACAGTTTGTCCATTTTGTCGCCGTACTCCAAGGACTCGTCGAGAATAAAATCGAGTTCGGGAACGGTTCTTACGCGCACTTTAGACGCGAGAAAAAACCGTATCTTCTTGGCGTTTTTCTTTATCGCCTTAAAAGT
>DBVR01000050.1:15313-15545 GCA_002308755.1 Christensenella sp. UBA1259 | reverse complement strand
AAGTCCTTTTTCGCGGCGTCTTTCGAGTACACGCTTAAAAAAACCTTTGCGTGCGCAAGATCTCGGGTTACGGAAACCCCCGTTACCGATACCATGGCGCATATTTCGGGATCGTTTAAGCCACGCGCTATTATTTCATGGATTGTTTTTCTGAACTCGCTGTTAAGCCGCTCTTCTCTCGGCACGCCGCCGGATCTTTTATTCATTGATTCTTTTCTTCTTCAACCTGATA
>DBVR01000050.1:0-15292 GCA_002308755.1 Christensenella sp. UBA1259 | reverse complement strand
ACTTCCTTGACGTCGTCTTTGAAACGTTTAAGTTGCAGCACGTTGCCTTCGCATATCATCACGTCGTCGCGATAAATACGGAGTTTTCCGCTCCTTAATATCCTGCCGTCGGTAACGTAGCAGCCCGCGACCTGCCCGACGCCCGATATCTTGAATACTTCCCGAACTTCCGCTTTTCCGAGATACACTTCGCTGAACTTGGGTTTAAGCATACCTTTAAGGGCTTTTTCGACGTCTTCTATGGCTTCGTATATTACCCTGTAAAGTTTGATTTCCACCTTGCTCTTTTCGGCGATGCTCTTGGCGTTGCTGTCGGGACGCACGTTAAAGCCTATTATTATTGCGTTGGAAGATTCGGCAAGCATTATGTCGCTTTCCTTTATAGCCCCCGCCTGCGCGTGGATGACGTTTATCTTGACTTCGTCGTTGGAAAGTTTTTCGAGCGACTGTTTCACCGCTTCGACCGAACCTTGAACGTCGGCTTTCACTATGATGTTAAGCCCCTTTATCTCGCCTTCCGCTATCTTGTCGAACACGTCGTCCAAAGTAACTTTCGCGGCGGCTTTTATCATATTTTCGCGCTCTTTGTTCTTTCTTTCTTCGGCGACGAGTTTCATAAGTTTATCCTGCTCGACGGCGTAAAGGATATCCCCCGCGTTCGGAACGTCGTCCAAGCCCATTATCGATACGGGCACCGACGGTCCTGCGGAAGTTACTCTTCTTCCCTTGTCGTCGGTCATGGCGCGTATCTTACCCGTAACCGTTCCGACTACCACGTTGTCGGAAACTTTAAGCGTACCGTTCTGGATAAGTACGGTGGCGATAGGTCCTTTGGTGTTGTCGAGTTTCGCTTCTATAACCACGCCTTTCGCTTTCCTGTCGGGGTTGGCTTTCAAGTCCTTTATTTCGGCGAGAAGGTTTATGCTTTCCAAAAGTCCGCTTATGCCGTCGCCCGTCTTTGCCGATACGGGGCATACTATCACGTCGCCGCCCCATTCTTCGGGAAGAAGTCCGTGGTCGGTGAGCTGCTGTTTTATCCTTTCGGGATTAGCCTCCGGCTTATCCATTTTGTTTATGGCGACTATTATCGGAACGTCGGCGGCTTTGGCGTGGTTTATAGCCTCTATCGTCTGCGGCATTATACCGTCGTCCGCCGCGACTACCAGAACCGCTATGTCGGTAGCCTGTGCGCCGCGGGCGCGCATAGCCGTGAACGCCGCGTGCCCAGGGGTATCTAAAAACGTTATCTGATTGCCGCCCGCCGTAACGGTGTACGCGCCTATGTGCTGGGTTATACCGCCCGCTTCGCCCGCCGTAACGTTGGACTTGCGGATCTTATCGAGAATAGACGTTTTGCCGTGGTCGACGTGTCCCATAACTGTAACGACCGGCGGGCGACGGGAAAGATTTTCTTCCGCGTCGGCGGCGTCTTCGAAGCCCTTGGACAGCACGTCTTCCGCCGTCTGTTCGAGTTTTAATTCCAGTTCCACGCCTATATCGTCGGCTATAAACGCCGCGGTATCGAAATCCACCGAGTCGTTTATGGTCTTCATTATGCCTTCCTTAAAAAGGCGCTTGGTTATTTCCACGGTGGTTATACCTATCTTTTCGCTTAAAACTTTAAGCGGAATTATCTCGGAATTCACCACCGCCTTTTCTATCTTTATCGTACTCGCCGCTTTTTCTTCCTTGGCTTTCTTTACGGGACGGAATTTCCTGTACCCCGTCTTGTTCTCGTCGAAATCTTCTATGCTTACGTTGTTTTTTACGAGTGCGCGCTTGTTTATAACGTGCTTATCTTCAAAACTCTTTTCCTGACCTTTGTTCTTCTTACCGAAACTGCGCTTGTCTCCCGCCGTGGGTATCACGGGCGGCGCGACGTAGGTGTTCTGCGGCTTTTTGCCGACGGGTCTTTCGCCGAAAGACGGCTTTTCGCCGCGCACGAAAGTTTTAACCTGCCTTCTGTCCCCCGTTCTCGCGTCGGTCTTCGGAACGTATTCTCTGCGCACTATAAAAGACGGCATGGGCTTTACAGCGGGTTTTTCTTCTTCCTTTACTTCGGGAATCTCTTCCGCTTTCGCCGTCGGCGTTTCTTCTTCCGTCGTTTCTTCTTCCTTTATCTCTTCGGCGACGGGCTCTTCCTTTGCGGGTTCTTCTTCTACCGTTTCCACTGCCGCGGGCTTTTCGATTTCTTCTTTAACCCGTTCTTCCGCAATTTCTTCCGCCGCCTGCTCTTTTAAGGCTTGCAGTTCGCCGAGTTTCAACGTAAGTTCGCCCTTAAAGTCTTTCAACCCTTTTTCGGACGCGCTAAACCCCGCGAGAACTTTCGCTATCTCGTCGGCTTTCAATATCTCGCTTATTTTTTTGATGCTTTCAGTATGCATTTCCGCCATAATCTTCTCCTAACATACAGCGTTGAATTCAGTTTCCGAATTGTCTTTTATCGCCTTTGCCAACGCGGCGTCGGTTACCGCCGCTATCTTTACGCCCGATTTATTGATATACTCTTCGAGCGGAACGTCTTTGCTTTCCAACACGGCGCAACGGTACTTTTTGCCGTACTTTACGGCGTTTTCCTTGGTCGCCGCCGCCGCGTCGAAAGATACGAGTATAAGGTACGCTTTTTTCAGCGTGGATAAGGTGTTGTTCCCCGTCCTTAACTTTCCCGCTTTCACCGAAAAGCCTATAAACGTCCGCACTTTGGAGTTATTCACCGGAAAACTCCTTTTCTATCGCGTCGTAAGTCTCGTCCTTTACTTCGCACGAAAAAGCGCGGGACAAAAGTTTCCCTTTCCTTAACTTCTTTATGCAGTTTATATCGTTGCAGACGTACGCGCCCCTGCCGTTTTTCCTGCCCGTCTTGTCGAGAGAAATACCGTCTTCGCCTTTCACGATCCTGTAAAGTTCTTTCTTCGGCTTTACGGTCTTACAGGCGATACAGGTGCGCATGGGCACTTTCTTTTCCATCATTACTCTTCCGTAACTTCCGCGTTTGCTTCGGCGTTCGCTTCGGTCTCCGCCGCTTCGCCGAGTTCCGCAAGCGCCGCGGATTCGCTCTTAACGTCTATCTTCCAGCCGGTAAGTTTGACGGCGAGTTTGGCGTTTATACCCTTCTTGCCTATGGCAAGCGAAAGTTTGTCGTCGGGAACGACCACCATCGCGCTCGCGTCGCCCGTTTCAACGACTTTGATAACGCGCGCGGGCGATAACGCCTGCGAAATGTATTCCAAGGGGTTTTCGCTCCACGGAATAATATCTATCTTTTCCCCGCCGAGTTGCGCCACTATCGCGTTGACGCGCGAACCCTTGTTGCCGACGCACGCGCCGACCGCGTCCACCATCGGATCTTCGCTGTATATCGAAACCTTGGTGCGCTGTCCCGGTTCTCTCGCTATGTTCTTTATGACTACTACGCCCTGCTTTATTTCCGGCACTTCGTTCTCGAAAAGCCGTCTTACCAGTCCGTTGGACGAACGTGATACCATTATCTGCGCCGCTTTTCCGGTGTTCTTCACCTTTTTGACGTATACGTTAATGGTCTGGTTGAGTTCGTACTTTTCGCCCGGCACCTGATCCTTGGGAAGAAGCACGCCTTCTATCTGGTTGCCGCCTATCTCGACGTACACCGCGCCGCCTTCTATCCTGCGGACGGTACACGCCATAAGTTCGCCTTCTCTGTCTTCGAACTCGTTTACGGTGTTGTTGCGCTCTATTTCGCGGAGTTTCTGCGTAAGCACCTGCTTAACGGTCTGCGCCGCTATCCTGCCGAAGTCCTTGGACTTTATCTCTTCCGAAAGCGTGTCGCCCACTTTTACCGACTTCTTTATTTCCTTGGCGTCTTCCAAAGAAATTTCCTTGTCGGGATCGGCGACTTCTTCCACGACGGTCCTTACCGACGTTATGGTGATGGTCTTTTTCTCGGGGTTTAATTTGATTATAACTTCGCCCGCGGTGTCCGACGCCTTTTTATAGGCGATACCCATCGCGTTTTCCAGCGCGGTTATGAATTCTTCCTGCGAGATGCCTCTTTCGCGTTCCAAGTCTTCGAGCGCGGCAAAAAAATCCTGATTCGTCATTTCCTTTCTCCTATTTTAACAGTGATACTGCGTTTTTCAATTGAAATCTATATAGTCGCTGACCTTCTGCACCGTCTTTAAGTCTATCGACAAAGTCGTCTTGTCGTCAACCTTTACGACTATTTCCTTTCCGTCGTACTTTTTGAGTACGCCCTCATAATACTTCTTTCCCTTTATCGCGACGTTGAGTTTTACTTCCACCATTTTGTCTATGTGCGAAAGAAAATCCTTTTCGGTCTTAAACGGTCTGTCCGCCCCGAGACTCGACACGTTAAGGGTGTACGGCTCGCCGAAAGTGGGATCGAAATCGTCTATCGGGTCGTTTATGGCGTTATGCAGTCTTTCGCAGTCGTCGAGACTTACCCCGCCTTCCTTGTCGATAAAAACCGTAAGCGAAGGGTTCTTGCCCTGCTTAAATTCCACTTCCGCGACGCAAAGCCCCAAGGAAGCGGCGTATTTTTCGCAGAAAGCCTTTATTTCTTCCGCGGATCTTACCTTCATAAACGCCTCCGATAAAAAGATATGAGAACGGAAGTCCGTTCTCATACAAGTATCAATAATTAAGCCTAATATATAATACCACGTTTTCCGCGGAAAATCAAGCGATTTTACGAAATTTTTTCTTCCGCCTTGTCGCCCCGTATTTTCATAAGCGCGATAAACGCTTCGGCGGTGGCGTAGGCGTCGGAAAGCGCCCTGTGATGGCGGAATTCTATCCCGAACCTGTCCGCCAGCGTCTTTAAGTCGTGCCGCTTCAAGTCGGGCAGAAGTATCTTCGCCATTTCCATAGTGTCTTTTACGGGGTTCATAATTTCGTAATCGGAAAGTCCCGCGTACCGCTTTATATACCCCACGTCGAAAGACGCGTTGTGCGCCACCAGAGTCGCGCCTTCGGTAAACTTGATAAAATCGGGGATAACGTCTTCTATTTTGGGGCTTTCCGCCACCATTTCGGGGGTTATGCCGGTAAGCGCGGTATTTTCCGCGGTTATGGGATATTCGGGTTTTACAAGCGTCGTAAACTGTTCGGTTATCCTGCCGCCGACGATCTTTACCGCGCCTATCTCGGTTATGCCGTTTTCGGAAACTTCTATACCCGTCGTTTCCAGATCGAACACGACGTAAACCTTTTCGGTAAGTTCTTTCGGGAGTTCGGTGTTAAGGTCGAAAACGCTCTTAAAACTCACGCCCGTCGCGGGTTCGGGGAAAATAAGCCTGTAATTTTTGGGCACGGGGTTTTTGTATCTCGGCTTCTTAACGAAGCCTTTCGGAAAATCGCAGCGGTTTATTTTATCTATGGTAAGCGACTTTCTGCCGTTGTATTCGCCGAAATTGCCCCGCACTATCACGGCGTCGCCTATCTGCAACCGTTTTATTTTGGGATAGGTCTTCGCCTTGGAAAAATACACGCCGCTGATTTTTCCCGTGGTGTCGTCTAACCGCAGTACCAGAAACGGCTTGCCGTTTTTGGTCTCCTTTTCTTCCATATCGGTTATAGTGCCGCACACCGTTACTTCGCCGTCCCGTACATCTTCTATATATATGGCGGAATCTCCCATAAACTCGTCGTCTATCGGCACGACGTTTTCAACCTTTATCGTGCGGTATTCTATCCTTTGAAGTTCGCTCTCGAACACTTCGTCGGAAAGAAGGTTAATAGATAATACTTCGGGTTTTATTTCCGTCGCGCCCGCAAACTCGGCGCAGAATTTTTTGGAAAGGTATTCGTTGAGTTTCGCTATCGCGCCGTTATTTAAGACGTAAGTTTCCCCGTCTTTCGTAAGGCGCAGTTTATATCTTACGAGATCGTCCGACACTACCGAAGAAACGTCTTCGGCTTTTAAGAATATCGACACCGACATATAGTTTTCCTGCAAAAACCTGAATATCTCGGCGTTTATCAGTTTTTCGTCGGCGACTATCTTTTTGACGTTCACCGAAACCGCCGAAAATATCGGCGCGGTGTTCTCCGCCGCCTTTTCGGCAATTTTCCGCCGCAAAACGTCGGAAACCGATTTGTCGCATATGAAGTTGTAGGTCACGGAGTTTTTATCCCGGTCCACTTCCACCGAACTTATCCTTATGTCTTTCAATTCTTCCGATAAGTTTCGTATGTCGGAAATAAACTCCGCGCTGCTCTTTACGGAATACATTTTTTCAATTCCGCGAAAAACTCTGCTTCCGCGTCTTCCTTTTTCACTTTTTTATACGGTTCGCCCTTAACGAATATCATACAGCAATCCTTGCCGCCCGCGATCCCTATATCCGCGTCCCGCGCCTCGCCCGGACCGTTGACCACGCACCCCATTACCGCTACTTTGAGGGGCTTACGGACGCCATCTAAAAACCTTTCGGTCTTCTCGGCGAAAGCCATGCAATCCCACTCGCAACGCCCGCAGGTGGGGCACGCTATAACTTCCGCTCCGTAACTTTCTTTCCCGACGGCGGAAAGTATGGCTTTTGCCGCCTTTATCTCTCTCAACGGGTCGGCGGAAAGGCTTACCCGTATCGTATCTCCTATCCCGCGGAAAAGTAGCGTCCCTATCGCGACGGCATTTTTTATAACGCCGTTATATTCCGTGCCCGCTTCGGTAACCCCGATATGCAGGGGGTAATCGGTTTTTTTCGCGACGTACTCGTATGCTTTTACCGTCAGCGCGGGCGAAGACGCCTTTACCGATACGACGATATCGTAAACGCCGTATTTTTCAAGCAGCGCGACTTCTTTTAACGCGCTTTCCGCAAGGGCAATTTCGTTCTTTCCGTATTTATCGAGAAACTCTTTCTCTATACTGCCGCCGTTGGATCCCACCCGAACGGGTATCCCCGCCGCTTTCACCGCCGCGGCTATCTCTTTTATCCCGTTTTCCGAACCCACGTTGCCGGGGTTTATGCGTATTTTATCCGCGCCGCCTTTTACCGCCGCAACGGCAAGGCGGCAGTCGAAATGTATATCGGCGCAAAGCGGGATGTTTACACTCTTTTTTATCTTGCCGAAGGCTTTCGCGTCTTCAAAGTCGGTAACGGAAAACCTTAAAATATCGCAACCCGCCCTATACAGCGCGACGGCTTGCGTCAAAGCCTTCTCGGAAGAAGTCTTAAACGTCGCCATACTCTGAACGGCTATCCTTTCGCCGCCGCCTATCGTGATATTACCTATCCGTACTTTCTTACTCATAATAAACCGCTTTACATCATTTTAACACTTTTCGGCGGTTTTGTAAAGGCGGTAAAATAAAATTCGGGCGAAAGCCGTAAAGGTTTTCGCCCGAATCTCTACTGTCCCGCCCGCGTTCTGTAAAGATACACGAGATTAGAATAATAATCGTCGAGATATATGGGTAAGTCCCTGTCCGCCACTATATCGTTGTACGCGGCGGACGCCGAAAGGGTGTTGTAATAGCCCATCACGCAGGAAAGCGCGTCGCCGTAATAGCCCATTTCCACGAGTTCGTCTTTGGTGTAAAAATCCGAAACTATCTCCATGTGTTGTAATTGCAGGCTCGCTCTCTTTATGATAATGCTGTTTGCGTAACGCTGTTCCTTTTCCGAAAGGGAATTGTTGTATTTAAATATATCCGTCCGTTTTTCTTCTTCTTTTTCCGAAAGTTCTTCGATTTTCGCTTCTATTTCGGCTTCGCAAAGGTCGGAAAAGTAGTCGTCCGCGTCCGAAATAAGGTCGTCGAGTGCGGAAATTTCCGCGGCAAGTCTCGTCGCCTTTTGCTGTTGAGAAAGGTTCAAGGCGGCAAGATCCGTGTTCTTCTTTACGGTTAATTCGGCAATCCTGTCGAGTACGATACTCCCGTGCGCTATGCCTTTTTTTACCGCTTCGTTCTCTACCCTTTGCACGCTTTCGGCGTAGGAAGCGTTTATTGCGGAGGTAAGCGCCGCCGTTTCGGCGGTTATCGCCGCGCTTTCTTTTGCAAGCGAGGCGCGCTTTTCCGAAAGTTCCTTCTGGTAGTTAAGTAACCTTAACGTCTGCGACGGCAAGAGAAGCGCTTCGGCTTTCGCCCGTACCTGCGCCGCCGTCGGCTGAACGTACGTAAGTCTTTGAAGAGAAAGGTCATCCAACGTTACGTTTTCGAAGTCTTCCCTTCTTATCCTGTAAAAATAAAATATTTCTTTCAAGGTGTTTATCATTTCCGCCTTGGTCGTGGGTTGCACGAAATTCATATTAACCTCCCGTTACGGCGTAAATTATCTTAAATCTGTTTACCGAAAAGTCCGACGACGCGCCGGTGAAAGATACCGAAAACTTTCTTCCCGCAACGTTAAACCGCAGGTAATTTTCGCCGCCCGTTACCTGTTTCGAGACCGTTTCGGTCTTGCCGCTTATATTGAAAACCGCGCTCCCCGTAACGCTTATATCGGCGGCTATCGCCACTTTTTCCTTACTCGTTCCGAAATCGCTCTCGTCCTGCGTTTCTCCCGAAAAAAAAGCGTAACTTGCGGTAAGGCGCACTATCTTTCCGACGGAATCGTCCGCCGTTACCGCGCCGTCCGATACGGCGTGATCCGGCAGTCCGATTATATCTTCCGCACCCGTGGAATCTTCGTAAACGTAGGTGTGGGAGACGCCGTTACGCTTTACCGTTATAACGTACTTGCCGCAATAACTTTCGGCGTCGCCGTCCGCTACTTCGCCGGCAAGCGTTACGGACGCCGTTTCCGTCTTTTTGCCGTCGAATCTTTTAAGTCCTTCTTCCCCGATAAAATAGATACGGTCGCCGACTTTTGCGACGGATCCCGCCTGCGCGCCCGAGTTTGCGCACACTCTTTCCATCTTAAACTCTTCGGGAGAAGTAAAAGCCGTAAGCGAAAGCACGGCATTTTCGCAGATCATAAAGAGTTTGCCGTCTTTTTCTTCTATACCGACGATATCGCCGTCTTCGTTTTCCGTTTCGATAAACCCGCCGCGCATATTTCCCACGCCGCAGGAAGTATAGTCGAACAGGTCGCCGTAATACAGCGTTTTGCCGCTCGCAACGAATAACCGCCCCGCGTAAAACCTTAATATCCCGTAAGGCACGGATACCTGCAAAAACGTTTCGCCGCAGTCTATCTCCGCCGTCGAAGGGGTAACGACCAAAGTCGCTTTTTCGCCGTTGTAGGTTACGGGCAAAAATTTTAGGTCCGTGCCGAACTGCGTGGAAGACACCGCAAGAAAAGTGCCGTTTTCACGTTTGTAGAAAAAGCCGTCGTTTGCCAAAAGATATATATCTTCCCCTATTCCGAACATTTTCTTTACCGTGGCGGAAAACGAAAATCCTTCTCCCTGCGCGTACGAAAACGCGCGTTTTTTCCCGCCCCTTTTAAACTCTTTTTCATACTCGTAAGTTCTGAGTGCGGAAAAAGCAATCTCCTGTTTTTTCATATAAACTCCCTGCCTTTCATCACCCTGTTTTTGGGCGCGAGAACTTTTTCGATCGCGGCAACGTATCTTTTTCTCCACGCCACCGCTTCTTCGAAACGGCAATGGGTTATACAGTATTCCGCGCAGAGTCCGTAGGAAAAGGCGGGCGCGGGCACGTCTTTCTGTTTATACCCCAAATCGTCGGTAAGATTGTAGTTTGACGGAATATACCGATAGGTTATCTCGTAACTTCCGTCTTTTACCGCGATATATTCGGGAAATATCTTAAAATCCGCGTTATTTCCGTATCCGTCCTTTACCGCCGTTATCTTTACGGGATCTTTGCTTAAAGCGGAAAAATATATCTTCCCGTTCTCCGCCGTTTCCGTTTCGGAATACAGCATGGGAACGTAGGCGGAAGCAAGTTCGCCTATAACGAGATTCGATAGGTTGGTTAAAAGATCCACTTCTTTAAGGGTTTCGGCGGTAGCCGTACCGACGTTGTCGATATAGTTTTTCACCGAATCCAAGCCCAAATATATCGCCGCGTTTCTTACTATGTCTTTAAGTTTCATTTCTTTCCCCTTTTACGGTTATTCTCCGAGAAAAATCCCGGAGAATAACCCTGTTTTTATGGTTTACGCTTCGGTTATGCCGGAAAGCGCGCCCTGCCCGTATGGACGGGAACAGATGAGTTCGGCGTATTTTACAAGCGTAGCGGTGTACACCGGTTTGCCCGCAACCTGCCTTAATACTTTGCCGTCGTCGCCCGAAAGCCACTCCCAGTCGCAAAGCTGGTGAAGCGCGAAGTCGTCGGTGTTAAGCAGGTACATAGTGCCCGAAGGACAGAACCTGTCGGCGACCACGGGTATGCCGTTGTAACTTATCGCCCTGAATCCCCCCGCAAGGTCCATAGCGTCTATGTTGCGCTTGTTGGAAGACAAAAGGTTTACGAGCGCGCGGCGTACGCCCCACGACGTAACGATAAGGTTCGCCGGTGCGCCGCCGTTCTCTTCGATACTGTCGAGGGCTTTCTGTATCGCCGATTCGGTGATACTGCCGACGTTGGCTTTCGTATAGGGGTTCATCCAGTAGTTTTCGGATTTGGTAAGCCCGTAAAGGGTAGCGACGGTGTTGTCGAAAATGGCGGAAAGCCCCGTTATTTCGTTGTTGTAAGAACCCTGCACCGTCATAATGCTGTTGGCGGGAACGGTTTCGGTGGTAAGCGTCGTACCGCTTATCTTTACGGCTTTACTCGCCTTGTCGACGACTTCGATTTCTCTGCCCGTAGCGCCTTCTATAAGTACGCCCGCGGAAGTTCTGAAATCGACTATCATACCTTCCATAAGGTTCTGCACGGTGTTCAATACCACTATGCCGCTCGATATGCTGGTAACCTTGCCGAGAACGCCCGTGCCGTTGCCGAAAAGCATTCTGCCGAGATTGAAAGACGACGCTTTTATAAGCCCGTCCATTTCGGCGTTCAATAAACTCACGAAAGCCCCCGAATTGTTTTCGGACGCCCTTATCGCCTTGTCGGAAATTTCGATAGTCCCGTAAAGGTTTTTAAGAGTCGCCGTAAACTGTGAGTAATGGTTTCCCTTGGCGGGCGGAAGATCGCCGTCTTCGCTTCCCGCGCCTATGCCGCCGTTGATGCCGTGGATAGCGAGTTTTCTCACTTCTTTACCCCACACGTCGTCGGTGGTTTTCTTTATCTGCGCCAAAAACGGGTTGGCGTTGTTGTTAAGTTGTTCGGAAACGGCGTCTAAATAATAAGTTTTTAAGGCGCTGTCCGCATTAGTCAGATTTACTGCCATATTTTCTCCTTTTTACTGTTTGTTTAATATTTCTTTGGCAAGTCGCCCTGCCTCCGCGACGGTTCTCGGCTTTGCCTGCGGGGTTTTTAATCCCGCGCCTTCCCCGTCTAACAATATCGCTTTAGACCTTGCGCCTATCACCTGTTTTAGGTAGCCTTTGAGAAACTCACGTTTCTCTTCTTCGGTTATACCTGCGGGCGGTTGCGCCGCGCTTTCGGACGACGGAGACGCGTCTTTATCGTATTCCGAAATGCGCTTTTCCAACTCCTTTATCTTCTGACAGCGTTTGGTAAACTCAGACTGTAAGGAATCGTACGCCTTTAAAAGCGAGTTTGCGTCTTTGAATTTTCCGAGCCTATCCGTTTCTTCCGCGGAAACGGCGGACTCTTTTTCTTCCGAAGTTGCTTCTTCGGCGTTTAAGGTTTCTTTTTCGTTATCCGTCATTTTCTTCTTCTCCCTTTTTTATTTCAAGCATTTCTTTGTGCTGTTTTAAATGTGCGTAAAGGTTTTCTTTCTCCTTTTCGCCGAGTTCGTCGTATTCGCTTAAAATATATCTCGTGTGTTCGTCTATATGTATCCTGTGGTCGTCTATGTCTTCCGCCGCGAGTCCCTTTTTACGTATCGT
The DNA here is from genome assembly GCA_002308755.1 of Christensenella sp. UBA1259. Lineage (GTDB taxonomy): Bacteria > Bacillota > Clostridia > Christensenellales > Borkfalkiaceae > UBA1259. The sequence continues at coordinate 3,421 of DBVR01000050.1, read as the reverse complement.
TTCGTTTTCACTCTGCGCTTTCTGTTCGTGAAGGCGGGATATCCCCTTTTTGTAATCCAACTCCTTATACCCCAAAAGTTCTAAAACCTTTTCCTTTATCGCGGGACGGAGTTTACCTTCTTCGTCGCATAAAAGCCCGCTTTTGTACATATCGAACACGGCGTCCTTTTTCTGGCGGTTGCCGAAAAGCAGTTCGTTTTCGTTCTCTATATACGCGTCGTCGGATTCCATCGCCGATTTTTCGACGTAATACGTACGTATCTTGCCTTCCTTGTCGGCGAGTTTGACCGCGCGTAAGTTCACCGTGAACTGGTTATACAGCCTTAATATCTGTTTGGCGACTTTGACTATACAGTCCCTTATCGTATCGGCGTGAACGACCAGCCTTTCGTTGTCCTGTTCGATAAGTATCTGCAGAGCCGAACCGCTCGTTAAGTGCGCGTTTGCGGAAGCCGAAGACACGTCGGCCACCCCGCTTATCCTTACGAACTCGTTTACGAGTCTTTCTTCTTCGCCGTTGAACTCCGACGGCATGGAAAATCCCGACATAAGTTCCGGCGCTTTCGCGCCCTGCCTGTAAACTAATATCTTGCCGGGGGAAAGTCCTTCTTCGGCGAGTTCGTCCACGTCTATCGATCCGTCTTCCACCGTCATTACCCCGCTGCAAAGCCTGTTCAAAAACTCCTGTTTGCGGTTTTTAACGGCGTTGAACGAACGCTGTACTGGAATTAACCGTTCTATCACCGAAAGCCCGAAGAAACTCCCCGCCACCTTTACGCACTCCTGTTTTACGAAGGGGTAAGTTCTGCCGCCGTACTTATCGTTTGCATAGGGCAATTCGCCGTAATAGAGAAGTTTTCCGTCGGCGACGGTTATAAGGCGTCCCTTTGGGAAGTTTGCCGTCGGGCGCTCGTAACGTTCTATCACGATAACCGCGTCGTCCAAAACGTCTTTTCCGTCGGAAGACGCGCCCGTTTCACCGTTTTTAAGCCCGAACACGTTTATTTTCTTTCCCACGACGTCCACGCCGTACTTTTCCTTTATCTGCGCCGCCGTTACCGCTCTCGCTTCTATTATGCTGGCGCAGTCTTCGACGTTTTCGGTGAACAGATTGTCGGGGAATATCTCGAAAGGCGATACGGGTATCACCTTTACGTTGCCTTCGAACACGGGTTCTCCCTTGTAGTCGCCTATTATCGCGCCGCCCTTATCGTTCCACACCGTCTTGTAAAACCCCGTCCCGCAGGTTTCCGACCATACCGTTACCTTTCTCACCGCCGCCATAACGTTTTCTTCTTCGAAGGCGGAAATAAGAAGTTTCTGCGCAAGGCTCGCCGCTCTCGCGTCGGAATCGTCGTCGGTTTTGGGGCGCACGTTCAATGTCGGCGACACCTTGGAAAGTTTCGCCGCGCGCGATTCCATTATCGGCGCGATATGGTTGAACACGTCGTTTTTCTGCCAGTAGTATTCGCTGCCTTCGTCCACTATCTCGCCGCGCCTGTTCACGTCGCAGTACTGGTTACCGATAAGGAAATTCATATTGAGTTCCCACTGACGTTCAAGCCGCAATCTCGCCGCTCTGCGGTTTTCGAAGTCCTTTTCCACTTCGGCTACCAGTTCTTCGCGGAACTTTTCTTCCTTTATCCCGCTTATAGCGTTTTTTCGCTGTCTTTTTTGCTGCACTTTTTCTTCTCCTTTTTGATTTTTTCTTCTTCCGAAAGTTCTTTTAACAGTCTTTCTTTTTCTTTTTTCAGTTCTTCGTCGGAAAGACTCGATATCCCTTCCGTTTCTTCCATAAGCATTTTAAGGGCGGTAACGTCGGGCGGAACGTTCTTTAAGGTAACCTTTTTCTTCACGAGTCTTATCTCCCCGTCTTCTTCCGAATATTCTTCCACCACTTCTTTCACGTCGTAACCCATTGCCTTTTTTATCAGCGCGTCCCGTATCTTTTCGGAAAACGTCGCGCTACGATCTTCTCCGCTCATTCACGATTTTCCTATACAGCCGTTCTTTATTTAATTGCACCAGAGTTTTGGCGGGTTTTACGGGAATATTCTGCGGCTTTTTCATAAGATAGTACCGAAGTTCGTCCAAGGCGTGATCGTCTTCCTTTACGGGTGCGTCTTCCTTTCCCCAACGGTAATTCTTTATCTCCCTTATAAGGTTCACGCAGTTGCGGAAGATATACAGTTTCGCTTTCCCGTCCTGCACCTTTAAATACCTTTTTACCGTGGATATCCCCGAAAACAGATCTTTATTCACGCAGGCGTCGGTCATTATCCCCAAGTCCGCGAACAGTTCCGAAACGCTCTTTACCGCCGCCAGCGTCCTTTGGTTCGCCGCCGAGTCGATAAGCGCCGAATAACGGTTCTTGCCGTCCTTTTTCCAGCCTAACCTTTCGCATATCTTTTTTATCCTTTCGGCGTGGTACTCTATAGACTTTTCCGCTTCGTAATGTTCGGCGATAACGTAAACCGTGCCGTCGTAATCCACGGCGTACCAGTGGCAGGAAAGCGGGTTTTTAAGCCCCGGATCTATTGAAATGCCGTCGTACCACTCTTTCGGCACGTCGAAGGGATCTATAACGTGCACGTTCTCGTCGAATTCCGTGTAAACGAACCCTTCCTTACTCTTAAACCGTCCGTATTTTCTCGATTCCAGCTCGTCGGAGGAAAGAAGTTTTTCCAACGCCGACGTTTCGCTGTCCGATAGGTACGGGTTGTCGCTCCACTCCATAAACTCGCACCATATATCGGGGTTTACGCCGCTTTTTAAGTATATTTCGTCGTAAACGAAGGTCAGCCCTTTAAGGGGCGTCATAGTGCCGAAAATATCACCGCCCTTATCCATTACACGCATAACGCACTCGTCGTAGATATCTTTGGGCGGTTCTTCGTCGAACCACACGAAATCCAAAGAACTCCCCTGAAACTTTTCCCTGCCCTGATCGCAGGACTTAAAACCTATGACCGATATTCCGCCGAATACGTTTTTTATCATTATCTGGTCTATAACGCCGTGGACGGGGGCGTCTTTCTTTCCCGAAGACATCACGATATCTGCTATCCAGCGGGGATTAAGGTAGGAAAGTATCTTTGCCTGCGCCACGTCCCTTTGTACCTGCGAAGAAAGCGATACCACCCACCCGAAAACGTCTTTTTTGTTTTCCCTGTACGGGTGTATCCCCCGCGCCGCGAACACCGTTTCCACCGCGCCGCACTCGGTCTTGCCGCTGCGGTTACCGCCGAATACCCAACGGTTTTTCTTCTGGCATTTGTGAAAGGCTATCTGCTTTAAGTGTTTTTTCTCCCCCGCGTTGTAGTTTTTAAGTTTATCGGGAACTTTCCGCATAGATAATTCCCCTTCTATCGCGAGTATCCTTTTTACGGTATCTTTCACCTTTTCTCCTTGCAATCGCCGT
>DBVR01000042.1 GCA_002308755.1 Christensenella sp. UBA1259 | reverse complement strand
TGCGAAAAGTCGCCCGCTAACCCGCTTGGGCGATCTTTTCGCCACACCCGTTTTTCCACTTTCCGTTAATTCGCTTTCGGCATTTCCCTTATTACGTCAAAACTGACCTTCCCCTTTATTTCCCCTTCGTCTATACAGGTAAAATCGTCAAAAAGCAATAGTTTACCATAGTCTTGCCCTACCGTGCAGACTATATCTTCGTCCAATATATCCGAAATTACGTATTGTGAAAGCCCGCGCGAGTATACTATCTTCTCGCCCGTCTTTTCCAGATATTTCATTAAATACACAAGCGCTTCACCCATCGCCCTTACGTTCGGTATTTCCTTGAAATCGTTACGTCCGAACCGCTTTTCAAATAATTTATGACCGTTCGTTATCTTCATATCCCTTGACTTGAAATCGTATTCCCGTTTTTCTTCAAGTTTTCCTTCTAATTGTTCTTTCGGTATGTGCATTAAAGCGTGAAAATGTAACCTATCCGTTTTGCCACCACGTTCCCATACGCCCATATATTTCCAGCCGCGCTTTTTGGTAAAATATTGCAAACAGTTCTTTAATTTGGTTTCAAAACTTTCTTCCGTTTGCAATTTATCGTCGTAAGTAAACGTACAAAAGTAATTCATATTATTTAAGTACGCTTTCCTGCACATCCTTATCCGTCTGCATATAAGATTCCGTAATTTCCGCTGAAAGTTAAGTTCTACATATTCTTTCGCACTTTCTTCGTCCTTAAAAAGTCCTTTCATCCGGTTTAATATATACTGTTTCCTTTCCGCTCTCGTCTTATTTAATGTTTCTTCGTATAACTTCTCGAATATCTCCTTGCGGGATACTTTCCTGCCGTGAACGACTTTTTTCTTTACAGACACAGCCTTTCCCTTTACAAACTCTATTTCCGTCAGAACCCGTCCGCTCGGTAACACTATTTCCGAAATCTCTTCCTTTTCTTCTACCACCTTATTATTCTCGTCAACCGTTATTAAACGTTCGGGCGTATTCTTTTTAGGTTTCTTCGGACGGGTAGTATGCGGTATCGCTATAAAATGATTGCCGTCGCTATATACTTTCGCCTTTGCGTAATACGGCATTATTCACCCCCTTTATACAAGGGGTAAAGACTTAAACGTTATTAAGCAGAATCTTCTTCGTCTTTCCCCCTGTACAATGAATTTATAAAATAACTGTTCTGCTTTTTGAGTTCTTTAACGCTCGCTTTACTTGTTAAATACTCCATATAATCCCTTAACCCTTTCTTGCCTTTTATTCCCATATCGTCAAAATAATCCGAAAAACAATCTGTACTGAACCTGTCGCTGTAAATCTTACCGTCCATTAAAAAATATCTCTTCTTTTCCTTTTTCCCGTCCATAGTTCCACGCTCTTTGATTAGCGAAAGCACGCTGAACCCGTATCGGTTATATATTCTCTCATTTCGCTTAAACATTACGCTTGCTGCTTTTTTAAGTAAATACGTAAGCAAGGTGTTATCCCCGCGTAAAAACCGCAGTTCGTAATAAAAAGATATTACCCTGTTAAACACCCACTCGGTTATCATTTCTTCTATGGTATAACACGGCAGAGATAACCTATGCTCCCCGCTTTTCGCTATCGTTATTACGTCGGCTAAATCCCTTGCGTCCGCTCCCCAACTCTCCGGTCTTTGTTCGTCGCAGAATACCTTTATAAACGGAAAATTATCCACCGTCGCAGAGTGGCGGCACATTTTAAGCCACGAATTGAACATATCGTTCTTTTGGTTAGTTTCTTTCGCGTCCTTTTTAACGTCCTTTAATTCCAGATTATTCCCACGCTCTTTACCTATCTCGGTTATAGCCACCACACCGAACTCGAACACGTTGTTCCCGTTCTCCTTTAACACCTTTCTTCCGAGTCTTAACGTATCGAAATCAAGAATATGCGAGTGTCGGCTGTTTCTTTCCCTTTTTCCAAAGAAGTCCAAAGCCCACACAGGGAAATTCCCTTCGCTTATCAGTTCGTTATCCGTCCGTACAGAATAGTTGGACACTATTAAACTGCTCTCCAAAACGTATATAAAATACGCCGAAGCATAGGTTTCAAGAATATCGAAGATATTACGCTCTTTTAGGTTATCGTTATAACTCATGCCATACCTTTTTCCGTCGTATCCGTAAAGTTGGGACTTGAAATCCCCCCTTAACTCAAATCTTTTACGTTTAAGCCCTACCCACTTCTTTACGCTCGCAAGGTTATATATTACCCCGTATGCCATACATCTTTTTATCTCGTTTTCAAAGCATATCCACGGAAAATGCGGAAACAGTATATCCGTCCTTTGTATTATTTCCAACGCTTTCTGGCGAAACATCACTTCCTGCGAAAGCGCCATATCCGTTATGAACGTCGTCTTTTTCTTGCCCATACTCCCGCACGCCAGAGACGCTATAGACAGTTCCTTTATAAACCCGCAGTTTTTCGCTTCAAAGTGTCTTAACCTGTTTATCGCTATCTTCTTTCTCGCTCTGTCCCAAAGGTAAATTCCTAATATTACCCACAAAACGACGGGGATCGTCTTCACCGCCACTTGCAGGTCTATTATAAGTTTCGCGGTCTGTATAAGAATGCTCTGCATATCGAAAGAAACGGTAAAATAAAAATAATACGCAAAAAACGCTACCGCTATCGACAGAACGTTAAGATTTCCCGCCCATAGTATAAGCCAGCATATTTTTACCCACCGCTTGTCCTTAATAAAATCCGCATACCCCCGTATAAAGTTGTATGCAGGCAAAATACTTTCCCGCATAATTCTCTTAAAGATTTTCAGCGGTACGGTATCTTTATTGTAATTATTGTTTTTCTTCCTGTACGCTCTTTTTATAAGGACTATAATAAGCACTATAACGGGCAGAGTAATTACAAGTATTTCGAGTATCACGCCCAAAACCCGTATTACCCCATCTGCCCATAGCATAAAGTTTTCCTTATCTATAAACAGTCTGAAAAACGTGCCGAAAAATTCCTTGATCTTATCCGCGCTGTCCGGCAGATACCCCTGCCAGGTTAATACGCCAGAATACCCGTTTACAGTCGGCGATGTTCCCGTCGGGATATAAAAAAGCGTCGCCCCGTAGAACACAATGCTCGTATATAAATCCTTTACCGTTTCCATTAGCCGCATATAACTGTTCCCGAAAACGAATACCCCGAGTAGTATAAAGCCTGCGGTCAATAGCGCCGTCAGAAGTATATGTATAACTTTAATCTTCTTCATAAACAATCCTTTGTTCTTCTATCCTCTCCGCGGTTCGGCTACACGTAAAAGCCGTGTAGCCGATAACCGCTATCATAATGATAAAAAAA
>DBVR01000044.1 GCA_002308755.1 Christensenella sp. UBA1259 | reverse complement strand
GTACGGCGTCAACTGGTAAACGTAATGGTTAAGCCAGTTCATATAAATAAGATTCGCCGTGGAAGACCAGCACATATTTATCTCTCCGCCCGCTTTATCGACATAATAGTTTGCGGGCGGCTGTATTTTCAAGCCCTTTTCAAGGTCTCTTTTATATTCCTTTTCCAGAGTATCTCTGTCGTACTCCATATGCCCCGTTATAAACACGAATTTTTCGTCCTTCGAGCGGATAATCGACGCCCCCGCGTCTTTGGAAGACGCGAGCAAGACGAGTTGTTTGCATTTAAGTATATCTTCTTCGTAAACGGTCGTGTGTCTCGAATGCGGCATAAAAAACCTGTCGTCCGTACCCTTTAACAGTATATCGTGTTCGACGAGTTTTTTGTGTTTATATACGCCGAAAAGTTTTTCGGGCAGGATATGTTTTTCTATTCCGTAGTAATAGTGAAGCGCCGCCTGCGCGCCCCAGCATATAAACATAGTGCTCGTTACGTTGGTTTTCGCAAAGTCGAATATCTCTTCTAATTCCTTCCAGTATTTCACTTCGGAAAACTCTATCTCCTCAACCGGCGCGCCGGTGATTATCATGCCGTCGAACTTTCTGTTTTTTATCTTCGAAAAAGGCTTGTAAAACTTTTCGAGATGCTCGGTAGGAGTATTCTTTCCGACGTAAGTTTCGGTGGATACCAGCGTTAAATTTATCTGTAACGGAGAATTGGAAAGCAACCGCATAAGTTGCGTTTCCGTAACTATCTTCGTGGGCATCAGGTTTATTATCGCTATTTCGAGCGGACGGATATCCTGACTTAACGCCCTTTTTTCGTTCATAACGAAAATATTTTCCGATTTCAGAATTTTACTCGCGGGTATCTCTTTCGGTACTACTATCGGCATAACTTTCTCCTTTTTATCTTTTCCTTATATCGTGTCAAGCGCCTGTTTCAAGTCTTCTATCAGGTCGTCGGCGTTCTCTATACCGCAGGAATACCTGATAAGCGTAGGCGATATCCCTGCCTGCGCAAGTTGCTCGTCGGTCAGTTGACGGTGCGTGGCGTTTGCGGGATGCAAACAGCACGTTCTCGCGTCTGCAACGTGCGTTTCGATAGCGGCTACTTTAAGATTTTTCATAAACTTTTCCGCGTCGGCTCTGCCGCCCTTTACCGCGAAACTCAACACGCCGCAAGAACCGTTTGGCAGATATTTTTGCCCTAACTCGTAATATTTGTCGGTTTTAAGTCCGCAATACCTTACCCACTCTATTTTTTCGTGGTTGTTTAAAAATTCCGCGACTTTCTGACCGTTTTCGCAGTGCCTTTTCATCCTGACGTGAAGGCTCTCCAACCCCAGATTTATATAATACGCGTGCTGCGGCGACTGTATACTGCCGAAATCCCGCATAAGTTGCGCGGTAGCCTTGGTAATGAACGCGCCTTCTTTTCCGAATTTTTCCGCATAAACTATGCCGTGATAACTGTCGTCGGGTTCGGTAAGCCCTTTGAATTTGTCTTTATATTTCATCCAGTCGAATTTTCCGCCGTCTATTATCGCGCCGCCTACCGAAGAACCGTGTCCGTCTATGTATTTCGTCGTGGAGTGCGTAACGATATCCGCGCCCCACTCGATAGGTCTGCAATTTACGGGCGTTGCGAAGGTGTTGTCAACTATAAGCGGAACGCCGTGCCTGTGCGCTACCCTTGCGTACGTTTCTATATCGAGAACCGAACAGACGGGATTCGCTATGGTCTCGCCGAAAAGCGCTTTGGTGTTGGGACGGAAAGCCGCGTCCAATTCTTCTTCCGTCGCGTCGGGTGAAACGAAAGTAAAATCTATTCCCATTTTTCTCATGGTAACGGCAAACAGATTGAAGGTTCCGCCGTATATGGAAGACGAAGCAACCACGTGATCTCCGCAATTCGCCAAATTGAATACCGCAAAAAAGTTAGCCGCCTGTCCCGAAGAAGTAAGCATCGCCGCAGTACCGCCTTCTAATTCCGCAAGTTTTTTCGCGACGTAGTCGTTGGTGGGATTTTGCAATCTCGTGTAAAAATAACCGCTCGCTTCCAAGTCGAACAACTTTCCCATATCTTCGCTCGTGTCGTACTTAAAAGTCGTGCTCTGATAGATAGGTACTTGGCGGGGTTCGCCGTTTTTCGGAGTGTATCCACCCTGAACGCAAATGGTCTCGATTCTCTTTTTGTCTGACATAATTACTCCTTTAATCGTTAGATTTTAACAAACGTTCCTGATCTCTTTTCAAATCCTTTTCCATAAGGTCGCGTTTTTTGTCGTAGGTGTGTTTTCCTTTCCCCAGCCCTATTTCCATTTTTATCAGAGCCTGCTTATAATAAAGCTTTATCGGCACTAACGTGAGCCCTTTTTCGGTGATTTTCGACGTTATCTTCCTTATCTCGTCTTTATGGAGAAGAAGTTTCCTGTCGCGTTTTGCGTCCCTTACGTTGAACGCGCCGGACTTATCGTATACCGCGATATGCATATTCTTTACGAATATCTCTCCGTCGCGCGCGAAACAAAAACTGTCTTTCAAGTTACAGTTCCCCTTTCTTACGGATTTAATTTCGCCGCCGTCCAAAACTATACCCGCCTCGAATCTTTCCAGAATAAAATATTCGTGATTTACGGGTCTGTTGAAAGCGATAGTCTTCCCTTCCATACTTTTTTATTTTACTACTTTAACGTCTTTTTTGCAAGCGATATTAACGGTGCTATGTCTCGTTTTCCTTTTATATCAAAAAAGCGGTTCCTTTCGGAACCGCCTGAAAAACTTTTCGTTTTATAAAGAAGCAAAATAAGCGACGATTGCAAAAACTATTGCTAAAACGGTAAATACGACACCGCTTACGACAGTAATTTTTTTCATCTTGTGCTCGAAGGTCTTGCTCCTGTTCTTTCCCAAAAAGGTTTCCGTGGTTCCGCCCAACGCGCTGACGCCCGAAGAATTACCGGGCTGAAACATGACTACCAGAATAATGAATATAGCGCAAAGCGCCATGACCACGAGGGCCACTATCTTTATTACCGGCCACACGTTCCAAAAGCCGCCGGTTGCCATCAGATTGCTTAAAATTCCGTTCATATTCTTCTCCGTACTACGAATTATAATACAAAATTTTCAAAAGTAAAACTATTTTAACACAAAAACAATATTTTTACAACTGTTTTAACGCACATTTTATCCGATAATCAAACTTTCGCCCGTCATTTCTTCGGGTTTTTCTATCCCCATAAGAGAAAGAAGCGTCGGCGCTATATCGCAAAGTCTGCCGCCGTTTTTAAGTTTTGCACCGATAAGATTTTCGTCCGCCACTATAAACGGCACTTCGTTTGTCGTGTGCGCGGTGAAAGGTCTGCCTTCTTCGTCGATCATCTTGTCGGCGTTGCCGTGATCCGCGGTGATTATGGCTTTTCCGCCCATCGAAAGTATCTTATCGACTACCTTTTTAACGCACTCGTCCACGGTCTTCACCGCTTTTACCGCGGCGTCGAACACTCCCGTATGCCCCACCATATCGCAGTTGGCGAAGTTCAGTATCATAACGTCGTAATTGCCCGTGTCGAGTTCCGAAAGCACCCTTTCGGTAACTTCGTACGCGCTCATTTCGGGTTTCAAGTCGTAGGTCGCGACTTTCGGCGACGGTATAACTATTCTCGTTTCGCCGTCCACCGGCGCTTCCAGTTTGGCGTTGAAAAAGAAGGTAACGTGCGCGTATTTTTCCGTTTCCGCTATATGCAGTTGCGTTTTGTTAAGAGAAGAAAGATACTGCGGCAAAGTGTTCGTTATTTCGTCGGGCGGGAAAGCGACGTAAACGTCCTTAAACGACGCGTCGTACACCGCAAAACCCGTATAAACGGGCGATAAAAATCCCGTCTTACGCTCGAAATACATGCTCTTGCCCTTTTCCTTATCGACGTAGGGAGTAAACTCTTTCTGCGAAAAAGCGCGGGTGATCTGCCTTGCTCTGTCGGGACGGAAATTAAAGAAAATTATCGAATCGCCCTTTTCTATAAGCCCGACGGGGTTCCCGTTTTCGCAGATATTCGTCGGCAAAACGAATTCGTCGGTAATGTCCTTTCCGTAGGAATTTATAAGCGCGCTTTCGGCGTCTTCTTCCCTTATGCCCGTACCCAAAGTCAGCATATCGTAGGCTTTAAGCGTCCTGTCCCAGTTATTATCTCTGTCCATGGCGTAATATCTGCCGCACACGGACGCTATCTTGCCGTAAGATATTCTTGCTATTTCGGCTTTAAGTTCCCTTACGAATCCTATTCCCGACTTGGGATCGGTGTCCCTTCCGTCCAAAAAACAGTGAACGTAAGTTTCCTTTACTCCCTTGTCTTTCGCAAGCCTTAAAAGTGCGAAAAGATGGGTTATATGCGAGTGTACTCCACCCGTGGACAAAAGCCCGTATAAATGCAGTTTCTTGCCGTTTACGACGGCGTTGTCGACCGCCTTTAACAGGGCGGGGTTCGTAAAGAAATCGCCGTCTTCTATAGATTTGGTTATCTTGGTAAGGTCCTGATAAACGACGCGTCCCGCGCCGATATTAAGATGCCCTACTTCGGAATTGCCCATCTGCCCGTCGGGAAGACCGACGTCTAACCCGCTCGCGCCGATAAACGTGGACGGATATTTGTTCCAGAAGTATCTGATATTCGGTATCCCCGCGGCTTCTATCGCGTTGCCTTTTTTCTCCGCGCTGTGTCCGAAACCGTCCATTATTATTATAGCGTATGGTTTTTTCATTTTTCACCTATATAAAAGGCGCAGCGGTCTGCGCCTTTTTTCAGTCCTTATAATTGACTATCGCCGCAAAATCTTCCGCTTTCAGCGAAGCCCCGCCGATAAGTCCGCCGTCGATATTTCTCATCGCCATAAGTTCTTTTGCGTTGGAAGGTTTCATACTCCCGCCGTACTGTATGCGAAGGTTCTTCGCGGTGTCCGCACCCCACGTCTTTTTGACGAGATTTCTGATGTATCCTATCGTCTTGTTGGCGTCTTCGGCGGTAGCCGTCTTACCCGTACCTATTGCCCAGACGGGTTCGTAGGCTATCACGATATCGGTAAAATCGGTAACGTCCTTAAATCCTTCCAAAACCTGCCTTTTAAGCACCTTGTTGGTACGTTTCTTTTCCCTTTCGAAAAGCGTTTCTCCAACGCAAACTATGGGCTTCAAGCCGCACTTCAACGCCTGATGCAGACGAAGATTTACGCTTTCGTCGGTCTCACCGAAGTAAGTTCTCCTTTCGCTGTGCCCTATAATGACGTATTCGACGCCTATTTCTTTCAGCATTTCGGCGGAAATTTCGCCCGTAAACGCTCCGCTGTCAGCCCACGCCACGTTCTGCGCGCCGAGTTTTATATTACTGCCTTCAATCGCCTTTTTGGTAGCGGCAAGATCGGTATAGGGAACGCAGACGACGACTTCCGGTTTGGATTTCTTTACCAAAGGTTTAAGTTCGTCTATAAGTTTTTCCGCTTCCGCGGCGGTTTTGTTCATTTTCCAGTTTCCTGCGATGATGGGTTTTCTCATTTAAGTCTATCTCCGTTTTAATTTTTATCGTTCAAGCATTCTATTCCCGGCAGTTTTTTGCCTTCAAAAAGTTCCAGGGACGCGCCGCCGCCGGTGGAAATATGCGTCATCTTATCCGCAAATCCCAACTGTTTTACCGCCGCCGCGGAATCGCCGCCGCCGATTATCGTAGTCGCGTCGGTATCCGCAAGCGCTTGCGCCATAGCGAAAGTACCCTTCGCAAACAACGGGTTTTCAAATACGCCCATAGGTCCGTTCCATATAACGGTCTTGGCGTCCTTAACGGCTTTTGCGTAAGCGGCGACCGTCTTTTCGCCTATATCGAGCGCTTCTTCATCGGCAGGAATATCGTCTATATCGTGAGTAAAGGTTTCGACCTCGGCGTCGATGGGGTTCGGGAATTCCTTCGCCGTAACGACGTCGGTGGGAAGATATATCTTTTTTCCGAGTTTTTCGGCTTTTTTAAGCATATCCGCACAGTATCCGACTTGTTCTTCGTCTAAAAGCGACTTGCCTACGCCGTAGCCCTTCGCATACAGGAAGGTATAAGCCATACCGCCGCCGATTATCAAGGTATCGCACTTGTCGAGAAGATTTTCTATAACTTTCAGTTTGTCAGCGATCTTCGCGCCGCCCAGCACCGCCACGAAAGGCCTTACGGGGTTTTCGAGAGCGTTAGCCATTACCGAAAGTTCTTTTTCGATAAGGAAACCGCAAACCGCCGTTTTTGCGAAACCGTATTCCACGATAGCCGCCGTGGTCGCGTGAGAACGGTGTGCCGTTCCGAAAGCGTCGTTGACGTAAATATCGCAGAAAGCAGCAAGTTTTCTGCAAAGTTCTTCGTCGCGTTTCTCTTCGCCCGCTTCGAAACGGGTGTTTTCCAAAAGCACGATATCGCCGTCTTTCATAGCGGCTACCGCAGCCTTGGCGGAATCGCCCACTACGTCTTCGGCAAAAGTTACTTTCTTGCCTAATTTTTCCGAAAGCCTTTCGGCAACGGGCTTTAAGGTAAATTTCTGTTTGTCTTTAAGCGCCTTTTTAAGGAATTCTTCCTTTGCCGCGGGACGTTCCGCTTCGGGAAGTTCTTCAAGCGCCTTTTTCTCCTTTTTATTCAGCCCGAAACCTTCGGTGAATATATTGTGCGGCTTGCCCATATGCGAGCAAAGAATCACCTTCGCGCCGTGCTCGTAAAGATATTTTATCGTGGGGATAGCCCCGTCGATACGGTTTTCGTCGGTTATAACGCCGTCTTTCATCGGTACGTTGAAATCTACCCTGACCAAACACTTTTTGCCCTTGACGTCTACGTCTCTTATTGACTTTTTATTCATCGAAAATTCTCCTTTATCCGTTTAGGATTTTATTACCTGAAATATTATAATTTTATTCCCGCGTTTTGTCAATCGTATTATACGGTATTCGCTTATTTTTTGAATTTTTTGCCGTTATATTGCGTAAGGCTGAACGCCACGTTGGTGATATGGTCGCCGACTCTTTCGAGATTAGAGACCGTTTGCAGATATATAGACCCTATTTCCGCGTTGCACACACCCGACTTTACCCGTTCGACGTGGCGTTCTTCGAGTTCCGCGGTGAGATCGTCTATCTCTTCTTCTATCCTATCCACTTCGGGAAGAAGAGAAAAGTCCCTTTTATCAAGCGCTTCCGTCGAAACGTCGAAAAGTTCGTTTATTTTCTTTCTGAAAAGTTCCAGTTCTCCTTTGGCTTCCGCGGAAAAAGCCGAATCCAGCGCCTTCATCTTCAAAGAGTATTCCATAACGTTTTCCGCATAGTCGCCTACCCTTTCTACGTCTATTACGACGTGATAATACGACCCGACTTTCTTTTCGTCGAGATCGGAAAGGTTTTTGCCGGATAGTGCCGTAAGATACCGAGTGATGCTTTTATTCAAAAAGTTAAGCGCGGATTCGTTTTCCTTTATAAGTTCTACGTTGCCCGTGTCTCCCGAAAGCAGCATATCCATGGCAAGATTTATGTTTTCCTTGGCGATACCCGCCATTTTAAGTATTTCGTATTTGGTATTGCCGACGGCTATCGGCGGGGTCTGCAAAAGCCTGTCGTCGATAAAGGTAAGCGTCGCTTTGGATTCCGCTGCGGTCTTCTTATCGGGAACGATCTTCGTTGCAAGATACACAAGTCCGTTTGTAAACGGCAACAGCAAAAGCGTCGTCAAGAGATTGAATAACGTGTGGAAATTCGCTATTCTTCTTTCCATTGACGCCCCCGATATCGTCTGCATAAGTGAAGAAAATTCGCTCTGCCATATCCACAGCGGTATTATGCATACGACACACCCGAACAGGTTGAAAAGAAGGTGTATGACCGCCGTTCTTTTCGCGCCGGTGTTGGTGCCGACGGACGCTATAAGCGCGGTAACGCAGGTACCGATATTACTGCCTAAAATAATAAATACCGCCGTTTCGAATTTCAGCGCGCCGCCGATAGCGATAAGAATACCGGTAACAGCCGCCGAACTGTGAATAAGTGCGGTAATTATCAAACCTATTAAAACCAGAAGAAGCGGAAAATGGTCTTTTTGCAAAACCGTTTCAAAAAAAGGCAACAGAGTCCTGCTGTCGTAATCTTCGTAAATTATTCCGTTGACTGACGCGCTCATTATTCGGAGTCCTATGAATATCATGCCGAGACCGAGAAGGATGAACCCTACCTTGTTTAACTTTTCCTTTTTAATAAATAGCGCCATTACCATACCGACGGCGGCTACGACCGCCGCGATAGCGGCTATATCCACGCCTTCCGTACCCGAAAGAGAAAGTATCTGCGCGGTGATGGTCGTTCCTATATTCGCACCCATTATTACCGAAGCCGCTTGCGCAAGAGTAAGGAGTCCTATATTCACGAAACCGACAAGCATAACCGTTGTCGCCGCGGAACTGTTGATTATCGCGGTAACAGCCGCGCCTACTCCAACGCCCACAAACCTGTTGTCGGTCATCTTACCCAACATTTTTTTCATGTTGTTTCCGGCTATTCCTTCGAGATTCGTGCCCATGGTGCGCATACCGAACATCATTATCGCTATGCCGCCCAGCATAAAGAACACGTTTGCGACTACGCTATTTCCCATAAACTCTTCCTACGGTAACGTTTTTCCTATATAATGATACAATTTATCGCAAGTCAAAGTCAAACGTTTGACAGGCAAAATATTATCTTTGCGGTATCTCCCCTTCGGTTTTTAATCCCTTATACCCCGTCTGGCGAAGCGCCTCGTAAACTCCCGCGCACACCGAGTTTGAAAGATTTAAAGATCTCGTCTCACTCATCATCGGAAGCCTTACGCACTCGTCGTAATGTTCTTTCAGAAGACTTTCCGGAAGTCCTTTGGTCTCTTTGCCGAACACCAGAAAATCCCCGTCCTTATAACTCACGTCGGAGTGGATGTTTTTTGCTTTCGTGGAAAAAAACCAGAAGTTTTTGCCGTTATAGTACTTGTCCATAACTTCTTCTATGCTATCGTAATATTTTACGTCGATAAAGTGCCAGTAGTCGAGTCCCGCGCGCTTTAAATACTTGTCCGAAACTTCAAAACCCAAAGGTCTTACCATGTGCAATACGGACCCCGTTACCGCCGCCGTTCTTGCGATATTGCCGGCGTTCTGCGGTATTTCCGGTTCTACCAAAACTATGTTGAAAGCCATACTTCTCCTTAATATCCCGAACTGAATTCGCGGTATAATCCCCGCCGTCTGGAACTTATAAGATGATAATCTTTTTCTATTTTAACGTCCGTTTTTATTATATCCGCGCTGCCGGACAAGATTATATTACCCCTTATATCGGCTACGGCAGCGTAATTTTTGGCGCAGAGTGCCATCGAAACTCCGTTGGAAAACGCGCCCGCCCTTAACATTATCTGCGGCATATAACCTTCTATTTTCTTAAAAACGCACACGATAACGTCGGCGTCGCAGAGCGCGAGTATTCTCGCCGATTCGGGAAAAAACAGATCTTCCGCGACGATTATGCCTATTTTACCCGCGGAAGTATCGTACACCCTGAAATTGCCGCCCGCAACGAATTCTCCGTCGTCCAAAGCGTGCGACATATCGGTAACGCCGAGAATCTTTCCCTTATCCGCGACCACCGCAGAGTGTCGGAAAACTCCGTAAGTGTCGGTATCGCACCCGCATACCACCACCGAAGATATCTGGCGGGAAAGTTTCGCCACGTCCTGAAAGTATTCCGTTTCTCCGTTCAGTTCCTTTTTGTAACTTACCAGCCCTAATCCGTTGAACCCGAACACGGCTATATCGTTTCTTCCTATCTCCCCTAACTTTTCCTGCCACACCGTGTTCAAAGAGTCCGAAGTAATAAAGCAGATTTTCATACCCATCTCCCGGAAAAAGACTTTATATCATTGTATTTCCCGAAAGATTTTTTTGTTAAAGGGTTTCCGAAAGCAGTCGTTTTATCTCGTCGACGTCTTCGGTAGTCATTATCGCCATACGGTTTTGCTTGGAATTTTTCGCGCCCTTAAAGTAATAGGTAACGAATTTTCTGAATTCCACCGCCGCCCTTTTTTCGCCTATCCTTGCGATCTCTTCGTCGAAATGCGCCAGGGCAAATTCCTTTAAAGTCTTTATCGGCGGATTTTCTCCCGAAATTTTCGAGAATATAAACGGGTCGGCGATAGCGCCCCGCGCTATCATAACTCCGTCCGCGCCTGTCCTTTCCGCCATAAGGTCGGCGTCTTCCTTCGTAAATATACCGCCGTTCGCTATAACGGGTATGCTTACCGCCTTTTTCGCCCGCGCTATAGCGTCGTAATCGGGCTCGCCCGAATAATACGCTTCCCGAACCCTACCGTGTATCGTGATAAGTTTCGCGCCGCAATATTCCGCCATTTGGGAAAACTCGCGGGCAATATCGTCGCCGCGCTTTATCCCCGTGCGTATTTTGACGGTTATGTTCTTACCGCTTTTCACCATTTCCTTTATTACGCTTTCAGCTTTCTTTATGTCGTTAAGAAGCGCGCTTCCTTCGCCGTTTTTGACTATTTTCGGCACGGGACAGCCCATATTTACGTCTATTATACGGAATTTTTCGAGATACTTGCTTTCGCACGCCCATCTCATATAGTAAGGATCAGAACCGAATATCTGCGCCGCGGTATTCTCGTAATCTTCGCCGCAGTACAAAAGCGTTTCGGAATTTTTACCGCCGTAATACAGCCCCTTTGCGCTGACGAGTTCGGTAAAACAAAGCCCCACGCCCAAGGGAAGGATAAGTTTTCTGAAAGAATAATCGGTAAAACCCGCGATAGGCGCTAAAAATAAATTGTTACGTGCCTGCGTATCGCCTATCTTTAACGCGCCGACTTTCATTACTGCTTCTTCCTTTTATTAGCGGTATCATTGATAAGTTTATCAAATCGGCGACGAAATAGCAAGCGATTGAACCTATCGCCACGCCGAATACGTTTATATTCGGATTTTTTAAGGCGAGTATTTCCACGACGGTCTTTACTGTTACGCCGACGGTCATGCCTATTATCGGCTTAAAGGGCGCGCTTCTGCCTATAAGTACGGCGTTCGCCGTCTGTAACACCGAAAGCAACGTTACGCACGGCGACGACAGTTTGAGAAGTTTTACGCTTATTTCCTTTTCCTCAGGCGAAAGATACCCGAAAAGTATTTCCACTATCTGCGGCGCGAAAATAAAACACGCCGCCGCGCAAAAAAACGACACCGAAAAAGTCAGTACCAGAGTATTTAAAGAATTCCGTTTTACGCCCTTGCCTTTCGCGCCCGAAACCGCGGGAACGGCGACCGCGGCGATACCGTAGCACACCGCAACGGGAAGCCCTATCACCGTTACCGCAACGCCCGAATAAAGCCCGTAAAGCCCCGTCGCGTTATCGGAATACGTCTTTAAGATATTTATGACGAGAAAACTGTCTAAAACCTTGGAAAGCGGCAGAATAAGTCCCGAAACGGCTATCGGAAATGCATAGGACAAAACGTCTTTAAGCCCGGAAGAAAAATCCTTTCGGGTAAGCCTTTCCGTAAGCGCGACGTTGCCTTTTTTACGGAACTTATAGAATATAAAAAGTTGGATAAAAGCAAAAATTTCCGAAACGGTGATGGCTAAAGTCGCCCCCGCCACGGCTTTCGCGACGTCGGGCATAAAGTAGTTTGCAAGTAACAGCCCGAAAACGAGTTTTACCACCTGTTCGGTTATCTGCGACACCGCCGTAGGCACCATATTCATAAAGCCCTGAAAATAGCCCCTGAAACACGATATAACGCATACGATAAATACCGACGGCGAAAGTAAAAGATACGCTTTTCCCGCCCTTATATCCCCCTGCGCAAAGGCAACGGCGTTCGCGAACAGTGCGGTAAATAAGGAAAGGATAAGTCCGAGAATTGAAAAAAACAACAAAGAGACGCGCAAAGTCTTTTTCGCGTAAATTCCCTTGAATTCGTCCCCGTAAGACGATACGAGTTTAGATATCGCGCTCGGAACGCTTGCGCCGGAAAGATCCAAAAGCAAAGTATACACGGGGAAAACCATCTGGTAAAGCCCGAGACCCGACGCGCCCACTATTTTCGTGAGCGGAATCCTGTACGCCGCGCCGAGAAGTTTGGCGATAAACGTGCCGACGCCCAAAATTATCGCGCCGACGTATATTTTTTTCGCGGAAGTTTCAGACATATGTAAACCGCCGCAGTAAAACA
>DBVR01000031.1 GCA_002308755.1 Christensenella sp. UBA1259 | reverse complement strand
GGCAGAAACGCGGGCTGGCTTACCGCCTCCGCCGCGCTTGCCAACGCCAAGGGCTACGGCGCCGACCTTATCTACCTTCCCGAAGTTGATTTCGACGTAGATAAGTTCGTCGAAGACGTCAAGGCGGTATTAAAGAAAAACAACGACAAGTGTATCGTATGCGTTTCGGAAGGTATCCACGATAAAAACGGCACGCTTATAGCGGAACTTCTCGGCAAGACCGCCGCAAGGGACAGTTTCGGACACGCGCAACTCGGCGGCGTGGCGGCTAACCTTGCCAACGTCTTAAAGGAAAAGACGGGCATCAAGACGAGAGCCATAGAACTTTCGCTCATGCAAAGGTGCGCGGCGCACTGCGCGAGCAAGACCGATATAGAAGAAACTTTCGAAGCGGGCAAAGTCGCCGTAAGGGCGGCTGTATCGGGCGAAACCGACAAGATGGTTTGCTACACAAGGGCGAAAGGCGATAAATACGTCTGCGAATACGAACTTCTTCCTTTGGAACTTGCGGCAAACACCGAAAAGACCGTTCCCAAAGAGTGGATAATAAACGACGGCACGGGCGTGTCGGACGAGTTCGTAAAATACGCGCTTCCGCTTATTCAGGGCGATCCCGAGAGCCCGAAGGAAGACGGACTTCCGAGATTCGCTAAGCTTAAAAAAGTACTCGTAAACAAGAAATAATTTTATTTATGCTTTAAGTCCCCGAACGCGTTTCGCGTTCGGGGACTTATCATATTTGCCGCCTTTTTCAAGTATATTAGTTATATACTTTAAAATCGGGTTATCAACAAAATTTCGGCACAAGCGGGTCTTTTTTGTTGATAACTCGTCAAAAACGGGGGAGTTATCGACATTATGGCGGTCATAAAGAGAAGGAGCATAGTTATATTTTCGGCTATATTGCTTACGGTTTTCACATTTTTACTGTGTTTCGTCGCACTGTCCGACAGCGCGGCGGTAGTCGGTACGGGGATAACGGTGGTGCTGGACGCGGGACACGGCGGTATAGACGGCGGCGTTTCGGGGGTGAAAACGGGGGTAAAGGAAAGCGAGATAAATCTCGACGTCGTTAAAAAACTCGCAGACTACTTTTCCGACGCGGGCATAAACGTCGTGCTTACGAGAAAGTCGGAAGCGGGGCTTTACGGCGTGGCTTCGGCGACTCTTAAAAGGCGGGATATGGAAAAGCGACGGGATATAATAAACGCCGCTAAACCCACGCTTGTCATCAGCGTGCATATGAACAAATACGCGTCTTCTTCCCGCCGCGGACCGCAGGTGTTTTTCAAAAAAGGTTCGGATTGCGGGGAAACTCTCGCCCGGAATATCCAGAAACACTTAAACCTTCTCTACGCAGACGTAAAGGACTATTCGCCGCTTGCGGGGGATTACTACGTATTAAACTGCACCGAATACCCCGCCGTGATAGCGGAGTGCGGATTTTTATCCAACCCCCAAGACGAAGCGCTACTTATCACCGAAGAATTCCGCTCGGAACTTGCCTACGCGCTGTTTACGGGGGCGATAAATTACCTTACCGAAGAAAGTATCGCATATTTTTGACGCAGGGTATTGTGTTTTTTCCGATTTTGATATATAATGTATGCGGGGACTTGTAGGGCGTACAGGCGAAAAAGGTGCTTTATGTTCAATCTCGGCGAAAAAATGGATAGAGCGAAGGCGAAGAACTTAAACCCCGTTGCGCTGGCTTTTTTAGGCGACGCGGTATATTCGCTTTTCGTAAGGGAAAAACTCGTGTTCGGCAAAGACTGTAAGACGGGCGAACTCAATAAACTCGCGGTTGCCGAAGTAAAGGCGACGGCGCAGGCAAAATTTTTCAAAGACATAGAAGGACTTTTAACGGAAGAAGAAACGGCGATATATAAAAGGGCGAGAAACGCCAAAAAACCGACCAAGGCAAAGAGCGCGAGCGTTGCGGAATACAACGTTTCGACGGGATTAGAGGCGGTAGTGGGGTTTTTATATCTCACGGGCGATACCGAAAGGCTGAATTTTCTTCTCAACGCGGGAGAATCGGAGAGCAAATGAAAGTAGAAGGCAGAAACGCGATATACGAATTACTTAAAACGGATAAAGAGATAGACAAAGTGCTGGTAAGACGTGATATGGAAGACGAAGCGTCAAAGCGCCTTATCAACGTGATAAAATCGCACAGGATAAAGATCCAGACCGTGGACAAGTACGTCATAGAAAAGGAAAGCGAAAGTAAAAGAAGTCAGGGCTTTATAGCCTTTACTTCCGACTATAAGTATTTCGATCTGGAAGATATCATAGACGCCGCAAAAGATAAGGACGGATTTATAATACTGTTGAACGAAGTTTTAGACCCGCACAATTTAGGCAGTATAATAAGAGTTGCGGAGTGCGCGGGGGTGGACGGCGTCGTGATAAGTAAAGACCGTTCGGCGGCGGTCAGCGACACGGTGATGCGGATATCGGAAGGGGCGCTGAATCACGTAAAAGTGGCGCGGGTAGTCAATATCAATCAGGCGATAGATAAGTTAAAGGCGAACGGGTACTGGATATTCGGCGCGGAACTCGGCGGCAGCGACGTCTACAAGACCGATCTTACGGGTAAGATATGTCTTATTATCGGCGGTGAAGACAGCGGGGTAAAACGCCTTACGAAAGAAAAGTGCGACGGTATAATATCTATTCCCATGTTCGGGAAAGTCAATTCTTTGAACGCTTCCGTCGCCTGCGGCATAGCGGTTTACGAAGCGGTACGCCAGAGAAGAGAAAAACGGTAAGGGGATAAAGGTGATAAATTATTCCGAAATGAAAGACGAAGAACTCGTCCGTCTTTCAAACTCCGACGAAAAGGCTTTGGACGCGATACTTCTGCGCTACAAAAAGGCCGTCGTGAACGTTGCGCGGCAGTATTACATAATCGGCGGCGAAGAAAGTGACCTTATACAGGAAGGCACGCTGGGACTTTTCAAGGCGGTAAAAAACTACAACGGAAAATCGCCTTTCAGGAATTTTGCGCTTACATGCATAAAAAACAGCATACTGACCGCCGTCAAAAGGGATAACAGGCTGAAACACCGCCCGCTTAAATTTTCCGTTTCCATTTCGGGCGAAGACGGGGACGACGAGGATAAGAACCCCGCGTTCGTGGACGCCGCGGCTAACCCCGAAGAAAAATACATAGATTCCGAGCGGGAAACGGAGTTGAAAGAAAAAATAAAAGACGCTTTGAGCGACTTCGAATACAGGGTTTTATTCCTGTCGCTTGCGGGGTTTTCCTACGCGGATATCGCCGAAAAAGAAAAAACGTCGGTGAAATCGGTGGACAACGCCGTTCAGCGGGTAAGAAAAAAGATAAAAAGCATCGAACTGTAAGGGAGATAAAATGTCGTATCTTGCTTTGTACAGAAAATACCGTCCCGTAAGATTTCAGGACGTCATAGGGCAGGATCACGTCGTAAAGACGTTGATAAACCAGATAGAAAACGACAGGTTAGGCCACGCCTACCTGTTTACCGGCACGCGCGGCACGGGTAAGACCACCACGGCGAAGATATTCGCGAAAGCCATAAACTGTCTGCACCCCGTAAACGGCTCGCCCTGCGGCGAGTGCGAAGCGTGCAAGGCACTGTCGAGTCCGTCCAACATAGATATAATAGAAATAGACGCCGCGTCCAACAACGGCGTAAACGAGATAAGGGAACTTCGTGACAACGTGCAGTTCGCGCCCGCGTCGTGCAGATACAAAGTGTATATCATAGACGAAGTGCATATGTTGACCGGCGCGGCCTTCAACGCGCTTTTAAAGACGCTGGAAGAACCGCCAAAACACGCCGTATTTATTCTTGCGACGACGGAAGCGCACAAGATACCCGCCACCATACTTTCTCGGTGTATGCGGTTCGACTTTAAATTAGTACCCACCGAAAAGATAGCGAAACTTATCGCGGACATCTACGACGAACAGGGCAAAAAATACGAAAAGGAAGCGGTAGGGCTTATCGCGAGAGCGGGGGAAGGCAGTATAAGGGACGCGCTTTCCATAGCCGATATCGCCGTATCCTACGGCGACGGTACTCTCACCTATAAGGACGTAACGGAGATTTTGGGTTCTGCGAACTACGAAACCACGGCGGAACTCGTCGAAAGCGTGATAGACGGCGATACGGGCAAGATATTCGGGCTTACCGAAGAACTTGCGGCGATGGGCAAAAGCATGGGGGTATTGATAAAGGATATAACGTCTTTCGTAAGGGACGTGCTCGTCGCCAAGACCTGTAAAGACGCAAATTCCATATTAGGACTTCCCGAATCCCGGTTCAAAACGATTGCGGATATAGCGGAAAAATCGGAAGAGAACAGGCTTTTAAGGATACTCGAAATCTTTGCGGAAGCGGAAGGCGACCTTAAATATTCGACGCACCCGAGAATCGTGTTCGAAACGGCGGCGGTAAAAGCCGCTTCTCCCGCGTCGGACGGGGATATATCCGCGCTTTTAAGTAGGGTGTCGGCGATAGAAAAGGCGATGGCGGAAGGGAAAGTTTCCGTAAAACCCGATAAAAAAGCCGAAGAAAAGGTCGCAAAAGAACCGCCGAAGGCAAAAGAGAAGACTTTCGGGGAAGACGAGATAAAGGGTAAACTTCTTTTCAATCTCGGCAGTAACGGTTCGGAAATGTTGCGCAGTACCTTGCAGGACGTAAAGATAACTCTTTCGGACGACGAGATAACGATAGTGTCGGAAGACAAGGGCGTTTACGATATAGCGGTGATCCCCGAAAACTTCGAAAGGATAGAAAACGCCTTGAAAGAATTCGGCAAAAAGGTAAAGATAGCCGAACCCAAACGGGAAAAGATACTAAGTGAGATAGACGCGGCGACCGAGCGCATGAAAAAGATATTCGGCGAAGAAATAGTCATAGTCAAAAATTAAGGAGAGAACTTATGAGCGGATACAGAGGAGGTTTCGGCGGCGGATTCGGCGGCGGCAACCAAATGCAGAGCCTTATGCGTCAGGCACAGAAGATGCAGGAAGAAATGCAGAAAGCACAGGCGGAACTCGAAGAAACGGAAGTAATCGGAGAGTCGGGCGGCGGACTCGTTAAAGTTACCATGAACGCCAAAAAGACGGTTACGGGTATAACTATAAACGAAAACGCCGTGGACATAGAAGACCTTACCATGCTCGAAGACCTTATCGTCGCCGCGCTCAACAACGGCTACGAAAAGGCGGATAAGATATATCAGGAAAAGATGGGTGCCTTCGGCGCGATGGGAATATAGGCGATGAAAGTATTCATAGAGCCGATAGGTAAACTCGTGAACCAGTTCGCAAAACTCCCCGGAGTAGGTATGAAGACGGCGCAGCGGTTCGCGTATAAAGTTATCAATATGACGGACAAGGAAGCGGAAGAGTTTGCCGACGCGATAATTAGCGCCAAGAAAAACGTGCATTATTGTAGAATATGCGGCAATTTTTCCGAAGGCGACGTGTGCGACGTGTGTAAATTGAGATCGGACGAAGTGATCTGCGTCGTAAAAGAGCCGAAAGACGTTATAGCGATAGAAAAACTTAACGAGTTCGACGGGGTTTATCACGTTTTGCACGGCACGATATCGCCTATGCAGGGGATAGGTCCGGACGATATAAACATAAAGGGACTGTTAAAGCGCATACAGGGCGGGAACGTAAAGGAAGTAATAATGGCGACCAACCCCGACGTGGAAGGGGAAGCCACCGCAATGTATATAGGCAGTCTTTTAAAGCCTTTGGGAATAAAGGTAACGCGGCTTGCGCACGGACTTCCCATCGGCACCGATTTGGAGTACGCCGACGAAGTTTCGCTGGCGCGGGCGTTCGTGGACAGAAAAACCATTTAAGGCGGAAGGAAAATGAAGATTTCGGTTTTGGGTTGCGGAAGATGGGGTTCTTTTATAAGTTGGTATCTTGCGCGGCAGGGGCATGAAGTTACGACGTGGGGCACGGAAGGGCACCCGTCTTTCGAAGTGCTTAAAAACACCGGAAGAAACGAGTACGTCGTGCTGGGAGACAAGGTACGTCTTACTTCCGACTTAAAGAGCGCGGCGGAATCCGCCGAAATAATAGTGATATCCATAAGTTCGCAGTCTTTGCGCGAGTTTATGGCAAGACTTACCGAACTGTCCGTGAAAGACAAGATATTCGTTTTATGTATGAAAGGCATAGAAGAAACGACGGGTAAACGCCTCTCGGAAGTGGTCGCCGATTTCGGCATAAGTAAGGATAATATCGCGGTATGGGTGGGACCCGGGCATATTCAGGCTTTCGTGTCGGGAAAACCCAACTGTATGGTCATAGATTCGGAGAACAAGTCGCTGGTAAAAAGGCTGTGCGACGAGATGAGAAGCGACCTTATCCGCTTTTATTACGGCGACGACATGATAGGCAGCGAAATAGGCGCGGCGGCGAAAAACGTGATGGGGATCGCCGCGGGTATGCTTGACGGCGGCGGATATTCTACCTTAAAAGGACCTTTGATGTCCCGCGGAGCAAGGGAGATAGCGCGGCTTATAAAGGCTATGGGCGGCAACGAACTTTCCGCCTACGGGCTGTGTCACTTGGGCGACTATGAAACGACGCTGTTTTCGGAATTTTCCAACAACCGCGCCTTCGGGGAAAAGTTCGTAAAGAAAGAACCGTTCAAAAAACTTGCGGAAGGGGTTGCAACAACCCGCGCTTTGAAATTTCTGGGCGAAAAATACGGCGTCGATCTTCCCATAACCAACGCCGTGTATTCTATACTGTTTAACGGAAAAGAGCCGATCAAGGTCTTTTCGGAACTCTTTTCGAGAAGCACGAGAAAGGAGTTTTAGCGGTAGTTCGCCGCGATTTTTTCGGCGGCGGTCTTTACCTTTTGTATAAGCGCGTCGGGCGCTAATATCTTAACGCCGTTGCCGTAACTTATTATTTTACTTACCAGCCCGTCGTCAAACGGAAGTTTGGCGCGGGCTATATTTTTGCCGTTTTCCTTTTTCACGTTTTCTATCCCGAGCCACTCTTCTATATCGGAAAGCACCGATTTTCCGACTTCCATTTCCACCGTTTCGGTTATACTGCCGTTGTGCCAGAAATCCAGCGGCAGGTTCATTTTGGAAAGGTCTTGCCGTACGAATTTTCCCGGCAGGAGATTAGCGTATTCTATTCTTCCCGTCTTAAAGAAACGGAAACCTTTTCTCAATCTGCAATAGGCGTAAACGTACCAAAGCCCCTGCTTAAAAACTATGACGTGCGGTTCAATTATCCTTTCGGAAATTTCGCCGTTACGGTCGTGGTATTTTATGGCGAGCGGGGAAAGTTCTTCCATACTCTTTTCTATTATTAAAAGTTTGCTTTTATACCCTTCGGTATCGCCCCAGGGTCCCGCGTCTATTATAAGATTTCCGCTTTTTATATCGAACCCGCTGTACTCGTTTTTCACCGCGCTTTTAAGCTTGTTTATCGCGCTTTTAAGCGTCTTGTCCGGCACGCTTTTCACTATCGCCGCAAGGGAATTTATCACCTGTTCGTATTCCTTTACGGTAAGAAAAGTGGAAGAAAGCCTGAAAGTATCTGTTATCCGTATCCCGCCGCGATTTCCCCTTACGGTGTAAAGCGGCACGCCCGCGGCGTCCAGACAGTCTATGTAACGGTACACGGTTCTTACGCTTATCCCGTATTCTTCCGCAATGCTCTTTGCGGTCATGGTTCTATTCGACAAAAGGTCGAATAAAATTTTCAAAACGATCTCGAATTTCATACCTATCCCGTACTCCTTTATCATATTTTATGACATACCGAAAAATTAGTCAATTATTTTGAAAAAATTTTTCAAATATGACAGGCATATGGCACAAACGTATATTATGATGTTATCGTAAACAAGGAGAAAAAAGGTATGTTTGACAGAATATTGAAGACGTTTTTCTGCAAAAGGGAAACAAAGAGCGATATTTTATCGGTAACGAAAAGGCGCGAAAAAGCCGTGGGGCAATTTACGCCCATAACAGAAAAACGAGAAGATTTAAAACTGATAACCGCCGCGGTAAAAAGGCGCTTTGCGTAAAAGTTATTTTTCGGGGCGTTTTATCTGGGCGCGCAGTATTTCGGCGATTTTCGGCGACGCGTTCTTTATGGGGTGAAGTTCGAGATTTTTCTTTAACTTATCCCTTTTAAGGTAAACGCCGTTTACGGCGCGGATAAACGATTTTTCGTCGAGTTTTTCCTGCGGGAGAACGGATACTAATCCCCGTTTTTCGAAATACTCGGCGTTAAGCACCTGATCCCCGCGGGAAACGCCTTTCGGGAGTGGTATGAGAATGCAGGGGATAGCAAGGCTTAAAATCTCGAAAAGGGTGTTAGACCCCGCGCGGGAAACGCATACGTCGGCGGCGCGGAAAGCGTATTTTATATCGCTTATATATTCTATCTGGCGGTAGCCGTTGCCGAAATTTTCTTTCGACAGGTTGCCTTTGCCGCATATATGGATAACGTCGAAAGTCGGCAGAAGTTTACCGAGCGATTTTCGGACGACGGCGTTTATCGCTTGTGCGCCGGAACTTCCGCCGGTTACGAGGAGTACGGGTTTTTCGCCCGAAATATGAAAGCGCGCGAGCGCTTTTTCTTTCGTTACCTTAAACAGGTCGTCGCGGAGCGGTGCGCCGACGTATTCGCCGTTTTTAAGTGTTTCGGCGGTTTCGGGGAAAGACGTGAGCACCTTTTTGCAAAGTCTTGACGTTATGGAATTTGCAAGCCCCACGGTGTAATCGCTTTCGTGCGATATCACGGGCACGCCCCTTTTCTTTGCGGCAAAGACCACCGGCACGGCAACGAACCCGCCTTTACTGAATACCACGTCGGGCTTTATTTTATCTATTATCTTTCCCGCGGCACGTATACCCTTAAAGACTTTAAAGGGTATAGCGAGATTTTTAAGGGTGAATTTTCTTTGCAGTTTGGCGCAGGGAACGGAAAAATACGGCACGCCCGCCTTTCTCATAATCGTTTTTTCTATACCGTTTTCGCTGCCGATATAATAAATCGCGTCGAAGTCTTTTTTTAAGTAGGGCATCAGTGCAAGATGCGGGGTAACGTGTCCCGCCGTGCCGCCGCCCGT